>CAIYTS010000216.1 GCA_903929185.1 uncultured Acidimicrobiaceae bacterium | reverse complement strand
TAAGGAACGTCATGAACGTGTAGCGGCCATTGCGGCTGCTCAGGGTCGCACTATGCGGTTTGGTATTCGCTTTCACACCATTGCTCGCCCAACAAGCAAAGAAGCGTGGTCAGTAGCCGACGACATTTTGAATTCAATGGCACCTGATGCAATTGCTACAGCACGAGAAGACTTTATGAAGACGCAATCCGTTGGCCAACGCAGGCAGTTTGATCTGCACGGCGGCGATCTGACAAAGCTTGAGATTCATCCGAATGTATGGGCCGGTATTGGTTTGGTACGTGGTGGAGTTGGAACAGCACTAGTGGGAAGTTATGAAGAGGTTGCAGATCGAATTGTGGAATACCACAACCTTGGTATTGAGGCTTTCATCATGTCTGGTTATCCACATTTGGAAGAGGCGTACTGGTTTGGCGAAGGCGTTATGCCTATCTTGCGTGAACGTGGCTATTTGCCCGCATTAGAAGGCGGCCCTACGAAGGTATTTTCATTCCGATGAAAAAGATTGGTCTTCTCTTAGTCGGCCACATCGATGCCGGAAGTCTTCATATCGGCGGTGATTACCCTGAGCTATACAACGCGTTGCTTGCTCCATTAGATATCGAACTCACTACCTATCATTGTGATGAAGGACAGATGCCAGATGCTGTGAACGAACAAGATGGTTGGATCTGTTCGCCCAGCCGCCTCAGTGTGTATGACGATCATGCATGGTTGCGCGATGTTGAACAACTACTGCGAGATTTTGTTGCCTACGAGACACCATATGTTGGTATCTGTTTTGGTCATCAACTCATGGCACAGGCAATGGGTGCAACAGTTGCCAAAGCTGACTTCGGTTGGGGCATTGGTGCTAAGCACTACGAAATTGTGGAACCACAACCGTGGATGGATTCAACAACCGACATTGTTCTTGCAGCAAGTCACCAAGATCAAGTGCAATCACTTCCCGATGGTGCGCGTCTCATGGCGCGTTCGTCATACTGCCCAGTTGGTGGAATGTTGATTGGTGATCGCGCATGGACATTGCAAGTTCACCCGGAGTTCTCTCCTGCGCTGGCGGATAGTTTGCTCGCAACACGACTGGCACTTTTTGGAGAAGAAAAAGCAACTGCAGCTCGCGACACTTTGTCTGAACCGCTCGACCAACACCGCATAGCCGGTTGGATGGCTCGCTTTTTTCACCAGACATCATGACGCAGCAAAAAATTCGCCTCAACCGCTCGGTCGTTGTCGAAATGGCAGCAGTCATTGCAGATTCCGAAGGGATTGATGCGGTTACTCTCAGCCGTATCGCACAAGACGCTGGCGTCAAGCAACCAGCCCTGTATCGCCATGTCACGGGTATCGAAGAACTCTGGACTTTGTTGTCGTTGCGAGCACGTGATCTTTTAGTCACTGATCTCACAAATGCAATCTCGAATACAACACGTGATTCGGCAGTGCTTGCAGTTGCCCATGCGTGGCGCGGGTTTGTACAGCAACATCCGGGCCTCTATAGCGCCACCGATCGTGTCCCATCTGTAGGAGATCTCGATATCGAATTGTCTCTTGCGCGGGTCGTTGCAGTGCTCGCAGAATCACTTGCTGGCTACCACCTCACTGCATCACAACGTGCGCACTGTGCTCGTACATTGCGCAGTGCATTGCATGGTTTTTGCGTGCTTGAAAAAGACCAGGGCCACCCAGAGCCTTATGCCATTGACAAGAGCCTTGCTCAGTTGGTTGAACTATTTTGTCGCGGAATCGAAACTCTGGAGATTTAACTACCAGAAGTATCTGATGGAATCAGTTTGCTCCACAACACATCTTCAGTCGGAATAGAACACTTCACAGAAGATCCATCAGTACCAGCAGTGTCAAGCTCTGTTCGCGCCAAGTTACGCACAATTGTTAAAGAATCAGACAGTGCTGTGCGGTTATCTTGCTGCATGGCAACAGCATTGATTCCGGCTTGAACACTTCCCTCCACCTGCAGTGATGAACGTGTCCAGTTCAGTGCGTTCTGCCACGTGTCCAACATGGCCACGAATTTGTCGAGACATCTATTTGTGACTGCAGAAGAAACAAGGCCTGCTTTTGCAGATGAATACGCCAAAGACTGGCGCACTTTCAGGTATGACGCTTCTTTTGTGGTCTCACTTTTTAACGCTTCATCAAGAATGACACCTTGCTGGTCGAATGCTGCGCCGTAGGCCCACAAGTCATTTGCCCGTTGACCTAATAATTCAATTGCTGAAGAAGCATCAGCAACAGTGACTGACCACTCTTCCACCAATGCCACAACGCGAGCACCTCGACGTGTCTCACTGAGGTTTCGGTTCGTCGTCGACAAAGTTGCATACATGGCTGAAAAAGCAACCAACGCCGTGGTTCCGATTGTGACGGATGCATTGAACAACATCGACCGATCGCGACGTTCTCCTTCGCGCTTCATGAAGCGCAGCATCCCGCGCCAACGACGCTTCTCTGCTACCTCAATCGGCGTCTCAGCAGGAGCAGGGACGCCGGCGAGTAGATCGCTCTCAATGGATGGATCTGAGGTATCGGACATGCCTAGAGATTACAGAACCTTCAGGCAATCAAAGACCATCAGGTCCTAACTGACGTAGAAGCCCAGGTTCTTAGGTGCTGATGCCATCGTCCACGAACATGAAAGGGATCCTTCAATTGTTCCAGTCATATTGGAAATTGACCCTCCGTTCGATGCTGATCCCGTATTAGCAGGGCAAGGCGAAGGACTCGAAGAATTATCCCAGAAGAACATATAGGCCGTTGTAGCAGTGACATTGACCGCAATTGAAACCGCCGTTCCAGCAGCAAATGTACTCGAACATTCGGTCATGAAACTGGTGCACGTTTTTACAACACTTCCCTCCACCCTGAATTTGATAGTTCCGGTAACTTCACTCTCACTCATTGCGCCAGTAGGTGTGACCGTCAGTGCGTACTTGGGAACTGTTGTAGTTGTCGGTGCAACAGTCGTAGTTGTTGTCGTTGGCGCAACAGTTGTGGTGGTTGTCGCAGCCACCGTTGTGGTTGTAGCAGCCACCGTCGTGGTTGTGGCAGCCACCGTCGTGGTTGTGGCAGCCAGCGGTCCACTGGTGATGTGATTACCGATTTCAATTTGCACCGTTTGGTTGTACTGCTGAAAGTACCTGTTATAGATAACCAAGTCATGGAACATGTTATTGATGACTGACTGTTTTCGCAGTGACGAAGTAGACACATTGATATCTGAAGGAATTGTGGTCTTGAACACCACTTTGCCCGAGCTATTTGCTTGAACAGTTTGTAGCACTCGTGCCGGTGGTGAAATTATCAATTGCAACCACACTCCGGGTGTCACATTGGTAACAGTTATATTGACGGGATCTCCAACCATATAAGACACATCATTACGTAAAGGTGAATTTGCTGGTGCCGCAGGAACTGCTTTCAGAGCAGTTGCAGTCGGTGTAGTGGTCGGCTTTACATCAACAGGAGCAACAGTGGTGGCCACACTCGTGGCTGCAACTGTTGTCGTTGTTGCCTGGATAGTTGTGGTCGTTACCTCGGGCGCAGCTGCTTCACGCTCTGCAAGAGGCGCAAGACCGGGCTTCACTGCTGAAGGTGTCAAGTCCGCTGCAACAACAGCTTCAACTGTTGAAAGATTGACATTGGTTGAGGTACTTACAACTGTTCCGGTATCAGTGGTCACCACCACTTGAGGCGTTGTTTCATTTGCTGTAACTGTCTTAGTCTCACCATTTACGGTTGCATCAACAATAATCTTGGTTTCTTCAACGTTAATTACCGTTGTGTCAGCGGTGACCTGGGTAGCAAAGTTATTTGCAGCAAGAGTCACTGTTGTGCCGGGGTCATTTGACGTAACACTTGTTTGGGTGAACTTGATTGGCTTACGTGCCTTTTTCCCCTTTGTCTGAATTTGAATCACAGATTTACCGTTGGAGATATATGCGGACGCAGTTTCAGGCAATGTCAATTCAAAATCTGGTGTATCAACAGAAAGAACAAATTCGGGAAGACTGACTGTCTGGCTGCAGGATGTACTGCGAAGACCTCGAGCAGTTGTTCCATCAACAGGGGTGCTATTCGAAGGTGAGAATGTTCCCTTCTTCGTTTTGACTTGCCATTCAACACCAGTCGAACGAATCAGAAGAACTGATTTTGCAACAGTCGTTTTTGCACCACAGAAAGGGCAGGTAGCAGAGGTACGAGCAGACATCGGCGTCAAGTCAATGTCGCCAGCCGCGCCTGTCCATGCACATTCATCTTTTTGTGGGTCTTGGCCGTTGAAAGAGAAGAACCATTTCTTAGCAGCAAGGTCAAAAACGACATAACGCTCTTTACCTGGCCAGTTCGAGTCGTAGACCTTGACCACAGCGAGATCTTTCGAAGGAAATTGCACTGCATACGGAAGAACCGCGTGACCACCGGTAGGTGTGTAGAGGCCCATGGAATATTCCACAGAACCTGACTTCATTGACGAGACAAGTTCATTCACAATGCCGCTGAGTGACTTCTTCGCCCATGAGTTGGTGGCGTCTTGCACTTCAGGAAGAAATTGTGTGGCAAATGCTCGCATGATGCCATGCGTTACATCGCCTGCATTTAACAGCTCGCCAGTTGCAGGTGTCTGTTTCGAATCGAAACGTGCAGCTGCTTGTACGGCAAGACCTTCACAATGGCCCGATGCTCGCGCTTCGTTCACCATACGAGCCCACGCTGCGGCTTGAGTTGTGAGAGCGCATGGTTCCTCTACCCCATCAACACATGCAGCTTTTCCGAACATGGTAACCAAGTCTTTGCTATCGAATCGTTCGGCACTTGCAGAAGAACCGAAGTTTGCAAACGTAAAACCGTCAGCAGTTGGTTGTAGACCCGAGTCTGCAGGAGTCGCTGACACGACAGAAGAACTACTGGATCCACCACTGCAACTTGCAAGGGTTGCGACTAGTAAGACTCCGGCAACAATGCGGCGTGTATGGCTAAAAGCTATTTTCATGATGATTTCCTTTATGACTCTGAGTCTTTTGAGGTGCGAAATTTATTGAAGAGAAAAAGAAGTATTAGTAGCAGAATTATTCCGCCAAGAATGAAGAGCAGAGAGTTATTCGATGAGCTCGAGGAAGTATCTGAATTGCTCGTTACGACTTGATCGACAGAAGCTAACTGAGTGGGCCGTGAGACAACTTTTGTAAAGACTTCCTTCACTCCAGAGGTTGACACGGTAGTTATTTCAACCTTCGAAGCTGTCCTTGCAATCGGAATAGTGATATCGCCAGATGTCGAGGAATATGACTGAGTGATGCCATCAATTTGAACTTCAACTGTTGCAACGTCTGTCAGTTCCTTGGCACTAATCACCATTGTCGTGTCAGTTTGCGGAAGCTCAACAACTGGTGTTGACGGATCTAACAAACCAATGACTTGAATTCTTGCGGCTGGTTCCACCGTGGTTGGCGTAGTCATATTGTCGGTACTAGGTACAGAACTTGACGCATCTTCCATAACGGTCGTCGTTGACGAATTCAGTGTTGTTGGTTGGGTCGAATTCTCAGTCGTTGTTTGAAAAGGTTCTGGAACAATGAGTACTCCTTCTTCCTGCACTTCGGTTGATGCATTCGGACATGGGTTGATGGAATACAGATATGCGGGATCTGTACGTAAGAGCAGGCTTTCTTTTTCGTGCAGAATAATTGGATTTCCACGTTCGATGATGTAGAGATTTTGATTGGGTTTGGCCAAAATCAGCCCACGCAAAGTTGTCAGACCAACATCACACGAGAAGTAGTCAGTGGTGATCATGACGTTGTCGTCATCTGGTGTCTTGGCAGAAATATATTTGGATACTGGAGATTTACATTGCGTGACACATGCATATAGGTCATATCTTTGATAGGTATCTGGGTCAATCACGTAGATCAGCTTCAAGTAGAACCAACCAGTTAAAGATTCTGGAATTTCAATAGTATTTTTATTGACAATTGCTACATTCTCAATGACGGATTGTCCTTGAAATTCAATGGTCTCGATGCCATCACAATTAAGCGTGAGTTTCTGTCCGGTGATTTCAAGTTTGTCGCTTGTGCAATCAAGTTGATTTTGTGAAGACATACTGAAATTTACTAGGCGCGGAGTTGATGTCCGTAGATCACCAACTTGTTCAAATTCAATCCATGCTTTTGCTTGGTACACGCCAATCGGCAATTTGTATGTCAATTTGTACAGATCTTGCGGTGCACTCACAGTCCATAAAGCAGAATTTTGCGGGTCGGCTGTTATTTCCTTCGAGACAAAATCTTGCTGGGATCCATCTTTATTAGTACCCCACACGTTGAGGTGCACAATGACCGTGTGTTCCTTACTGGCACCAGTAATGCAGGGATGAGTAACTACGAATGATGTGTCCTCATCCGCAAGGTTGCCGACAATCTTGACGCTCGGCGTTTCAGCGCAATGTTCCTGCCAGCGATCTCTATCAACTTGCGACACTTCAACTGTGCGCTGATTTTGTAGTGGCTTGTATTCGTGAATCGGCAGAATTGTTGCGGCACAGTTTTTGTTCGCATCAGCATTGATGTCGCAATAGGAGTTGAAGTACTTCTTATATGCAACGGTACGAATTTCATTACCAATTTTGGAAGATACTTCTTGTGTCACCGCGGTGTTTGGTGCAGTGCGATTCGTATCAGAGTCTTTTGTCCAATACGGATGAAAATAGCAATACGACTGGCGGTAATACTGCTCCGTTCTTGGTTTGCTCGGGTCAACGAACGTGCATGGACCTGGCTCTTCAGCTGCAATGAATCTGTGGTCAGATAAGTGAGAGTTCAACGTGGATTGGTTGTCGGTGTCGTAGGCCGTTTCTGTGGCAGTCAAGATTGCGACTAGTTGTGCAACTGTTGGGATAGCCCATGGTTTGGATAATTCTGTTGCTGCAGTCGTTGCTTCTGTTTGTGAAATCAGCGGAGACGGTTGACTGTTGCCGGCTTCGATCTCAATGTAGGTCGAATCATCAACTGAGATAACTGTGCCGCCATTCGGGCCGGTCTCACCTGTCCGGCATGAACCTCCGTCCGCGCAATTCTCGATAGAAGTCGACGTCACCACGTCGTCACCGACAAGAATGCCGTCTGCGTCGTAACTGAGAACTCCAATTTTGGAGATCTTTCCTTCGCGTGGTGGCCATTGACCGATGGCGATCGGAAACATTTTCGAATCCGGCACTGGAACTTTCGTGGCACCGCCATCTGTGGAATATGTGGCAGCGCCATTACAAAAGGTCATCTCAACATCTTGTTCCCATGCTGCAGGATCGTTCGCGGTGATCGATACACACGGACCACCTGCAAGGACACTGTTCTTGGTGTGGCTGGTGGAGTTGGTGCTGCCTCCGCACGAAGTGAGGACAGAGGCTGTCATGACAACAGCGAGACCGATGTGAAATGAGGGAAGCTTCTTCATGGATTTTTTCCTAATTGGACAAATGTCGCTTATAGTTCGTAGGGCCTAACGGTCACCTGCACTGACGTTTCTAATTAGACCATAAATACAGATAGATTACAAGTACACGAGAAGAGTTTCCATAATGGCCACCCCAAAGACATCTCCAAAACGCAGCGACGGCATCGAAACGATGGCGCGGTTGATGACGCAAGCGCGCAAAGAGCTGGCAAAAAATGGTGTGGATAATTTTGATGTTGAGGCTGTTCTGGAACGTGCAGAGGCCGCACGTAGTTCTTTGTACCACCACTTCGGTAGCAAGTTTGACCTTATATATACAGCACAGTTGGAAGAGTTAGCTGAGGGTCTGAACAACGACAACAAGGTGTTTCGACTCCTAGTGGAGTCCGCCACATCAGAAGAAGAATTCTTCAACCATCTTGCCGGACTTATGAAGGCCACTTCCACTAAGGAATTTGTGGAGTTTCGCCGTCGTCGAATTCAAGTACTTGCTTCGGCAACACATAATCCCAAACTCGCTGAAGCTATTCGTGTAGCGCAAGTTGAAGGCAACCTCTACTTCACCGAATCCTTAGAAATTCTTCGTACGCGAGGATGGATCAAGCCGAAGCATGATCTTCACGCGCTGACATACATGATCCAAGGTCTGTTAATGGGTCACATCGTGTTGGACTTCTCTCACCTTCCTGATCTTGAAGACGACTGGGTCAACATTGCTATGCAGACAATAGTCACCCTTGTCGGTGGATCAGAAAAGTTCGAGACGTTCGCAAAAGCCTCAAAGACTCAGTCGAAATAAATTCTCTATTTATTTCGTTGAAGCTGACTTCTTTTTGAGAAGCATCACAACCGCACCTGCCACAAAGGCAAATCCCAAGATGTACAACACAGTGTTGTTACTTGATGATGAATCAGATGATGCAGGTGCTTCTGTTGTTACAGGAGCTGTTGAATCAGCTGATACTGCGGTGGTGTCAGCAGGAGCAAGAGTTGTATCTGACGGAGCAATGGTTGTATCCGAAACAGCAACAGTTGAGTTAGTACTTGCTGCAGTGTGAACAATCTTTTTCTGTGAGACCACTTTTTCACCATTGTTTTTTGTGACACGAATTGCAAGCTTCGATGCGCTCTTAGGAATCTTCAATGATTTTCCACCTGTGAGTGCAACCCAAGAGCCATCAGCAATCTGATACTCAACAGATTTCACATCACTGGCAGTGACACCGAAACCGGCATAGACGTCTGCAACATTGATCTCCACATTGACATCACCAGCCGGCAACTGCACTTCGGTGACGTCAGAAGTAATAATCGCTGCCTTAGCGGTTTCATCAACAACCGGCGCAACAGTTGTTGTTACTTCTGATCCAGCTGCTGCTGGATAGGTAGCAACAGTTGTTGTTACTTCTGATCCAGCTGCTGCTGGATAGGTAAAGGTGCCAGATGAGAGATTTGACAAGCCCCATGGCCCCATCCGCAACATACATATATTGACAGTAGAACCTGGTTTGAATTCGCTGCCCAAGGCTTCAGGGGAAAGAATCTGACCGCCATCGATCGAACGAGTGATTCGGATGTGATCGAGAATCCAACGTTGATCAACTGCATTGGACTTCATAAATGTTGTCATTCCAGCGAGAAATTCCGCCGGAGACAAATCTGCACGACATGGAATGTCTTGGTTAACGGAGAAAAACAAAATCGTTTCAAACAATTCAATCTCGGCAAATTCATCAGAGAAACTGCTAGCGAGAGGTTTCCATCTGAAAAGAAGGCTCCCATCATCAGTGAGTGACGATGAGATGTTTGTAATAGAAGGAGTGGAGGGAAAATCTACAGTTGCAGGTTCTGAATAATCTGAAACGCTGTGCGCAGTGTTATTAAAAGTTACTGCCTTGAATATTCCTTGTCCAGAAAAAGCGAAACCGACGCCATGACTTAGAGTTATCGGACTCATGCCGCACGCGATATTTGCCATCATTGGGGCGTTAGCTTCATCTGCTATTTCTTGGTAAACGCAATAACTAAGATCAGCGCCTTCGATGACTACGTCATCCCAAGAGACCTCAACCGAATTTCCGTCAGCAGAAACTTTGGCACGAACATTTGATGGTGCTGCAGGCTTATCTACTGGACATTGAAAGTCTCCAGCATTTCTCGTTACTGTCGCAATAACGGGAGCAGATTTGTCGCTATCTGCAATTTTTGGAGTCACCCTCAAGGAAATTATGGGATCTGTGTTCAATAGGATACTGCGCGTTATCAAACAACTTTCGATATTTGCACTCTCCACATTCTCGTTGATTGCAAAGTTGCCTGAGACTGTTTTGAATTCATCTGTTGACCATTCAATGTTGTATCCAACTTGATCCTCAGCAGTTAAATCAGCTGAGCGCGCCCAAGTCACAGAAATACCTGCCTCACTGGAAGTGGCTTTCAAGTCGGACGGTTGATAATCATTAATTTTCGTTAAGCTAAAAACTATGTCGGCAGAATAAGGACTCCCGGAGTCCTTCGGAGCAACAATTTTCCCTGTCACAGAATACGTGCTTGCGTCTGCAAGGTGGTCAAGTTTTAGTTCTGCGAGTGAGAGTGAGGCATTGTCTGCGACCTCAGACATTTTTTGTCCATCTACTCGTCGTATCGTAATTTGCAGTGAAGTCTTCTTAGGACTTATCGGAACATTACAACCCAGCTGATCTGTTGTCTCTTGGAATTGTAGAAAGAGGAAATCAGCTTGTGTTGAATCTGTCGCATCACTGTTTGTTCCGAGGTGTGCGTCTACAGGACATGTTGCCCAAGAGATCTTCGTAAAGTCTTTGGACATGTCTGCAACCGAGACGCTCTTTAGTGTGAAATTGCTAAATGCTGAGCGCATGTTGTAATTCGTATTATCACCGGAACCTTTTGCAGAGAGATCCGCGTCCATGCTCATTGTGTATTGATTCGTCGTCGGGAGTAAATTGCCCACGATTTGATTGGTGACCGCCATCGATCCTTCTACGTGGTACACGTTTGTGGGAAGGGCTGAGTTCTTTTGCCGATTAGTGCTCGAGTCAGAGCCACTGCATGCAGCAAGACCTACAAGGCCGACCGCCAGTGCAATTCTGGTGAATGTGTGCGTCTTCTTCATGGTGATTCCTTCGTAGATGTTTCAATAAGTTATTTGACGGCGATCTTTACCGACCGTGAGGTCGGCTTCTTGCCTTTTAATGTGACGTTCACAGTGACCGAACAAGTTCCCTTGCTCAATGTTTTTATCGCAGTTCCCAGAACTTTACATACCTTTTTGGATGATAATGCAACAGTAATCGAATATTTGGACCCTGCTGGCGCCGTGAACTTGGCTAGGGACAGAATTTTTGACTTCTGAGCAACTACCCCTGCCTTCACCGAATAGACCGCAGCGACTGCAGAACCTGACGATGAACTTGAAGTCTGTGATGAGTTGCCGGTGGCTGAACTGTTCGAAGAGCTTCCGCTAGAAAAGAGCGTCGTTGTTGTTACGTTTGCCGTAATTGTCGTAGTTGTCGTCACTGCTGGCGCAATTGTCGTAGTTGTCGTCACTGCTGGCGCAATTGTCGTAGTTGTCGTCACTGCTGGCGCAATTGTCGTCGTTGTTGTCACTGCTGGTGCAACAGTCGTCGTTGTGGGGGCCACATACGTACCTGTCGTTGTGAATCGAACGCGTGCAGAAGTTTGCGAGTAAGAAAAAGAATCTGTCATTCTCTTCACATTGAACCAATAGGTACTTCCGGGTTCTAAGTCAGAGATTTCACAGGATGAACCGTTGGCATAACAACGATTCACTACCTGATCGCCTGTCTCGGACGAAAAGAGTTCAACTTCAGCGAGAAAACTTAGAGTGTCACCACCGAGATCTGTTGGCTCAACCCAATTAAACGAAGCACTGGTACTTGTGGGGGTGGCAGTGAGTCCAGATGGTGCGGCCGCCTGACGCCGCGTGGTCACCGTTGCATTCGGTGTGGTTGAGCTTGTAACACCACGTGTTGCAGTAATCGACACTGTGTATTGCGTATTTTGGGTCGTACGGGTTAAATCACATTCCAATGTTTCGCCACCATTTATGGTGCACGAATCAACAAGTGCCCCAGCGATTGTTCGTGCTACAACCGAATACGTTGTAATGGGATTCCAAGTTGCTGTTGTCGGTGCGCTCCACGTGACATGAATGTTTGCGCCTCTACCTTGAGTGACCGACACATTTTGCGAAACAGTTGGTATGGCCGTTGGACTTAATACTTGAAGAAATGTTGGAATGTTGAGAATTCCGTTTCCACAATCGGCGCATTGAGTTCCTAAAGTTGCGGCATACATAAAAGCAGATTTGATTGCAGCAGCAGTATGAGCGGGATTTGTCGCGAATGGATACTTTGTGCGCGCCATAGCGGCGGCGGCTGCAACCATGGGCGAAGACATCGATGTCCCCTGGCCATATTTGTACGAATCGTCAGAGACTGCGGCAATATCTCCAACAGTTGACAACATGAGAATCTTTTTTGTGTTGTCAGAACCTAATTCACCACCCGGGGCAGACAAATCAGCACCCTTATTCGAATAGGAGGCCAATGTGTTTTCACGAGTAGTGGCTCCAACACTTATGACTCCGGCGCAACCTGACGGATAGTTGCGTCTGGCATCTGCTTGAAAATCATTACCTGCTGAAGCGACAACAATTATTCCTTTTGCAAGAGCTCTATTGATTGCATTCTGATACACCGTCGGGCACGCATCTGCAGTTGGATATAAAGCACCAACCGACATGTTGATCACTTTGACATTCTCAGTATTGAGGGGAAGCGATCCCACTTGTTCTCCCGATGCCCAGTCAATTCCATCTGGCAAGTTATTCGAATCATCTGACTCGAGACATTTTCCTATTACGCGCACCGGTTGAATTTTCACATTCGGTGCAACTCCAGAAAGTCCAATCCCATTGCCTTTCACTGCGGCAATGATGCCAGCAACCTTTGTCCCGTGCCATGAGCTGAGGGCAGCATCAGCAAGCGGATACGGGGATGGTTGCCCAACGACATACCCCGGTTTATGACAGGTATTTGCATCGCGCCCTGTGCCCGGATCGATTGCAATAAAGTCTCGTCCGTCGCCATCGCCGGCACTTGTATATTGTCCACCTTCAAGATCAACTGGAATTCCAAAAACTTCGGCACGTGAGAGTCCAATCATGTCGTACCCATTCACCCACTGCGACTCTGTTGACGCCATATCGACATGAAGGCGACTTCCCGTATCGAGCACGGCGACTGTAACGCCTGGTGCATTAGCTGCGGAATCTGTCCATGCGTTATATGCACCGATTTGATTCATCCACCAATCTTGGTTGGAACGGCATCCATCAGTGCCAGCCCCCGTGTCGACGCATGTCTCAATGAGTGGGTCTGCTGTTAACTCATGTAACGGCAACATCACGTCTGCAAATTCAACGACGCCAGCAGTTTTCAATGCAGTACTTACCCGTTTAGCCTCTGCGAATAGCAACGGTTGAGAAAACACGAGAGTTTCAATGTTGTCTCGATAACTGTGACCCAGCGTGATTTTCACTCCATGTATAAGGTCTGCGCCGGGAACTGCTGAGCCGCGGTAAGCATGCACCCCGGGTTGGAATCGGACGGTCAGCGATGACACCAATTGAGTTGCATCAGTGTTCTGTGGAGCAATGGAAACCGTGATGGTGCGCATTATGGACGTGGCCTGCCATGCAATTGGTGTAGCCAAAGCTGCCAAAATGGTCAGAACGACAGTGAATGTAAGTGTCTTTGATCGGGAGAATGTGCCAGATGTGGAAAACATCTAAGTACCTTACTTAGACTTTTTCTCTCTTTGTATATATAGTCCAATTTTTTCATGAAATTCATCTTCTCGGAAAGATAGGTGGACTTTTATCTAAGTAACTGTGAGTTTCACATCAGAATTCGGAGATTCATTCGCCGGAGAAGCACGCCACCGCCTCAATAATCCCAGTCGAATAAATAAAAATCCCCCTGCAAAAGCAAGGGGATTTTTAGGTTTAATCGAAGTGGTTATTGGATTATGCGTGACGCCTATTCCGTGCGGCCACTGATGCTGCAGCAAGAATCAAAAGGATCAGAAGAACCCACCAATAAGACAAGATGCCTGAGCCGCTTGAACTCGAGCCACTTGTCACTGTCTCATCTGTCTGGCTAACTACCACTGGAACTGTTCGATCAATCTGTTGCGTAATGACTGATTGTTTGCCGTTTGCTGCGGTGAGCCTGACCAACATTGTTTTGGCTGAAGACGGAAGAGGCAGATACCCAAACACGGGATTTACCCATGTGACTCCATCGGTTGAAATTTCAACTTTTTCTACGCTCGATCCAGCAATAGTGAGATCAAGTAAGCCACTCACAACTTCCGGCGTGACAGCAAATGATTCAGCTACTGGTGAAACTGAAATTGTTCCACCTGTTACTTCACCAACTGGAAGATCAGTGACACCACCAGTTATTTCGGGAAGAACAACTGTTTTCACTTTGTCATCAATTGGCTGCTTCACATCATCTGGAGTCGGCGGGGTAACTGGCCGATCCAATTCGGCAAATACGGTACTAAATTTTTCGTCACAAGGTTCTTGAGCTATAAACAAAGCACCCGTACTGCTATTCAAGGTCACCGTGTTTGATTCCTCAAGGAATAGATAATCCAGATTGTTCTCCAGGTACAAATGATCAGTTGATTTATACATTTGTGAAACCGCCCAAAAGTTATTGTTGCACTCATTTTTGCCAGTAACAGCTACTTTGTCCTTGTCAAGCGAAACCGTAAAGGGAGCGAATGATTTGGGAACATCACAAGAGGTGAGACAAACAGCGACCCGTGTGATGAAAAATTCAAGTCCATAGTTGACTGACACCTCTAGTTGATGCCAACCAGAACTCAGTTTGGACAGATCCGCAACCATCTTTGTGTCGTCGCTCTTGGTGTCAATGTTTTCAGTCTCACCAAAAAATGGGGTGACATTATTGGACCAAATGAGAGGACAGGTAACAATCAGTCTTGCGTTCACCAAAGTCACGCTGTCGTTATTGCATGAATACTTCGTTGGAGCTGCACCGTCAGACACGGTCACATCAACTTGACGTAAATCAGAAGCGATGGTCTTATTGTCAATAACGAAATGGAGCTTGAAGAGGAATTTATGAACACCAGGATCTAGTTTTGCGCTCCCGGTCCACGATTTACCTTCTACACCGATGTTTATATTGCGAGCCATGTATACATTATTTTCTTCATCAATTTCGGCGCGGCCGAAGAAGACCCATTGGTTCTCATACAATCCAAGACACGGATGATTGACCGTAAAAGTGACTTTGTCATCTGCAGTTGGGTTCGTTGGTGAAAATGACACCGTCGGAGCAACTGTGCAATCGATCTTGCTCGCCGTACTTGCCGAGGGTGCATTGGTAGATGATGAACTCGTCGACGAGGACGACGAACTCGAACTAGTCGAGGATGACGAAGACGACGAAGACGACGAACTCGAAGACGAGCTTGACGACGAAGATGACGAGGACGACGAAGACGAAGACGACGACGAGGAGCTTGAAGATGAACCTCCAGCCTCAGGCGTATTTAAAGAATTTACAATTGTCAAAGTGATTGAGTCACCTGTATTCGCACGATCACCTGGTGCAGGTATTTGGCTAGACACAAAATTTTGGTCGCCGCAGAAAACATTTGATGGATTTAATACAACCGTGAAATGCGCAGCTGTCAATGTTGGTTCCGCTGATTCACAGGTTTGGCGTACTACGTTCGGCACTACGGCTTGGCTAGACGTCATAACTCTGTTCCCATCACCAGACACGGACACTGCAACAAACAATCCGTTGCCATAAGTAAGTGCGACCCATTTGTTGGTGTTCGAATCTTGCGAAGTCCATGTGATGCCATCTGGGCTGGTCATGACTCCGTTGCCCGTACCGTCCCACGACACTGCAACAAACAATCCCGCCCCATACGTAACAGAACTCCAGCTGTTGTCAGTGGCTGAAGTTCGAGATTTCCAGTTGATGCCGTCGGAACTGGTCATGACTCGGTCGCCATCGCCAGACTCGGACACTGCAACAAACAACCCCGCACCATACGTAACGGAAATCCAGGCGTTGTTGGCGGCCGAAGTTCGAGGTGTCCAGTAGATTCCATCTGGGCTGGTCATGACTCGGTCGCCCGTACCATTCCACGACACTGCAACAAACAACCCATCGCCATACGTAACAGATCGCCAGCTGTTGTTGGCGGCCGAAGTTCGAGGTGTCCATGTGATGCCATCTGGGCTGGTCATGACTCTGTTGCCATCACCAGACATGGACACTGCAACAAACAACCCCGCGCCATACGCAACGGAAATCCAGTTGTTGCTGGTGGCTGAAGTTTGCGAAGTCCATGTGATGCCATCTGGGCTGGTCATGACTCTGTTGCCCGGACCGTTCCAGGACACTGCAACAAACAACCCCGCGCCATACGCGACGGAACGCCAGGCGTTGTTGGCGGCCGAAGTTCGAGGTGTCCAGTAGATTCCATCTGGGCTGGTCATGACTCGGTCGCCATCGCCAGACTCGGACACTGCAACAAACAACCCCGCGCCATACGCGATGGAACGCCAGTTGTTGTTGGCGGCCGAAGTTCGAGGTGTCCAGATTCCAGCAGTTTCGATGACAGAATTCTTTTGACGGCTGGTGCTTGAGCTCGAACCGCTGCAGGCTGCAACGCCAATGAGGCCTAGTACTAGTGCAATTCGAATGAACGACTTATTGATTTTCATGATGTTCCTTTTGCAGCAGTCCGTTGAATGCAGAGCATAATTAGAACATAAATTCAAGTGATTTACTACTCTAACTAGATACACAAATATCCAAGTATGGGGCTACGTCGGAGTCTCGGGCGCAACCTCGTGGAATCCAGCTGCGTCATTTATCAAACGACATAACGCCAGCAAAAGCAAAATCCCCCTGCAAAAGCAAGGGGATTTTAAAATGGTGCGCTCGGCCGGACTTGAACCGACAACCTTCTGATCCGTAGGTCTCTCAACCCGGTTTCAGCAGGTAGTTGCAAGAGTCAACTTGCTTATTTTAATTGGGTTAGAGGGTCACCGAGTCAATGTCAGGATCTTAGGATCTCAACCGGATCACTGACCAAATCACTGACCCCTTTGGACCCATGCGTTAGTCCTCCTCAGGATTCGGGATTGAATGGTGAATGTATAAAGGTTGTACTCACTGGCGCCTTCGAAGTAACCATCTGGGTCGTCTTGCAGTAAGCAATGCAAGAACTGGATCTTTGATCGAACACCTTGCAAGTGCGCGGTAATCAATTTTATTAACATTCATATTTCTCCTTATTTGGAAAATCCGACAGGATTCTTCTCGTCATCTTTCGTTGGTTCACTCTCCGGGCTATCAATAGCAAAATCAGCTGTCAAAGATTCAAAAAGCATTTGAGTAAGTGGGCGCATAGCTGTCAAATTGCTCAAACATGACAGTTCAGACTCGCGACGAATATCACGAGCAACGTTCAATGCAAGACGTTTCAACTCGTTAGCTAAGTCAATTGGTTTTAATTCTGAATTTTTCATTAATACCTCCATAGGTGTTACCGAGTGTTAATTGTTCTGATTAAAGATCACCGGCTGGATCTAAATCATTGAGTGTCAAACGCCCGAGTGCATCAACCATCGGAAGAAGCATCTGAGCAACAACTGAAGTCACATACGACACTTGACATTCAAGATCAATATGGGCTGCTGCATCTCCGAGACGCAATATGCCGGCCTCTTCATTAATTACAACTGAAGTTGCAAGAAGTGCACTAGCTAGTTCGAACTTACGTTTAATCAGCTCACAATTTTTGGGATCACGCCGGATGGCAGCAATCAAATGCTTGTTGTCGGCGTTCACGCGATACAGCTCAGGCTTCCCATCAGAAAGAACAGCCTCTAAGCAAGTCTCGTCATCCCAATTAGAAGGCCAACTATCTTTGGAGATTCTTCGCACACGAGGATGGATCCATCCACAGCACGATCTTCACGCCGTGACCTACATGATTCAGGGTCTGCTGTTCGGCCATGTCATGTTGGACTTCTCACAATTGCCTGAACTTGAAGAAGATTGGGTTGACCTAGCCATGGAGACCATCGTGAACTTGGTCGGTGGCTCTGAAAAATTCCAGAGCCTCGCGAAAGCGAACAAGAAAAAGTAAAAAGCCCCCTGAGCTACCTATTTAACCCACTGTTAACCAGCGAACCAAGAGATAAATTCTCAATGTCTGTAACTTCGATGAATGCCAAATGGGTCGAAAAAGTCACGTACCCCCCAATACGAGAAACGTCGGCGTCTGATCCACCTGCTTCCAGCTGTCATATTTCTCTTTGGTTTCACAATGCGTGGAATCGAAAACGCTTCAGCGGTCACTGACCCAATCCCAACTACAACCGACTTTCAAGTGAAGGCCGGATCACTTGTCAGCACCAACAGTGTGGTCTGTGCGATGACTCCGTCAGGTGGAGTGAAGTGCCTCGGATACGGTAACCGAAACGGCAGCGGCACAGGAGTTGACACCAACACACCAGGCGACGTGCAAGGACTGACCTCTGGTGTGAAATCAATTGCGGTTGGTACACAAACGGTGTGTGCCCTCACTACTGCTGGCGGAGCCAAATGTTGGGGTGTGAACAATGTAAGCGCAAGCGCGTCACCAACTTCTTCAACTTCACCAGTCGATGTGGTCGGGCTGACCTCAGGTGTAGAACAAATATCAATCGGCAGCGGGTACACCTGTTTTCTCACCACTACACGCAACGTGAAATGTGTAGGTACTAACAACTGGGGTCAACTAGGAAACGGCGGAGTTGACACAAGCACAACCGCAACTTCAGTATCAAACATCGATGGGCTCGCGACGTCTGTTTCCAGTGGAGCACAATCAAGTTGCATCGTGACCACAGCTCGCACCGTGCAATGTTGGGGGTACGGGGGGTACGGGAATCTTGGTAACGGTTCTTCGCCTACTTTTTCTTCCACGCCAGTTGAAGTTTCATCTCTAACATCTGTTTCTGAGCTTGCCGTAGGTGATGGAAGTGCGTGTGCACTAACCACAAATGGCGCTGTCAAGTGCTGGGGTAGAAATGATGTCGGTCAATTAGGAAATGGTGTTGCAGGAAACTCAAATGTTCCGGTGAATGTGTATGGCCTTTCCTCTGGCGTACGAGCGATTCGCGCGGGACAACTTCACTTCTGTGCAATTCTCGATACAGGATCGATGAAGTGCTGGGGTCGCAATAGCGAAGGGCAACTTGGTACTGGTGCAACTTCTGGCAACACAAACAGACCCGCCACATCCACTATCGCTACGGGGACAATTGTTGATGTGTCCGCCTTTTTGTATTTCACATGTGTGCTGAATTCAGAGGGAGTTGTTCGTTGTTTTGGTACGCATCCCATCATGACTATCTCTACAACTGCTGCGAATGTTGTTACTGGTCTTACAAGCGAACACGTCGGTGTGCGAACCTTGGCATCAAACCGACAAGTGCTCATGCGCAGTTGGTACCCAAGCAGATTTAACTACGGTGTAGTTAACGCGCCCGTAAATCTAGGTGTGCGAGCCTCTACATCTGAGGGGATCACGATCTCCAGCATCTATTTTGCGAAAGGTGCTGACAACACCGGTGCCCACACTGGTCTTGTGTGGAACGGCTCGGGACAAGTGATAGCCCGCCAGGATTTTGTAAGCGAAACGGGAACTGGGTGGCAGAAAGTTTCATTAAGTGAACCCGTGTATATCGCAGCTAATAGTACTTTCACTGTTGGATACAGCTTGGAAAACTTTGGATACCCAATCGGAACATATTTCTCCAACAGAACAATCGGTCCCGTCACAGTTGACAATGGGTATTACGCATACAGCAATGATGTAAGAACATTCCCTAATGGAACAGTGGGTACAAACTACGGAATCGACTTTGAATTCATTGCTGATTCAGATGTTTCTACAACCACAACAGCTGCTCCCACAACAACCGTGGCCCCAACAACAACCACAACTTCTACGACAACTACGACAACAAGTACTACAACAACTTCAACTTCAACAACGACGAGCACTACGTCAACCACAACCACCGTGGCACCAACAACAACCACGACTTCGACAACATCAACCACTGTGCCACCCACAACAACCACGACTATTCAAGTGCGCCCTGCCATCATCCCGACAACAACATCAACCACTGTGGCACCCACGACAACTTCAACTACAACAACATCGACAACATCAACCACTGTGGCACCCACGACAACTTCAACTTCAACTACGACGAGCACAACTTCAACCACAACGAGCACAACTTCAACCACAACCACTACCACCGTGGCCCCGTCAGCGACTACGACGGTGCCTGCAGTTGCAAATGCACTTGTAACACTTGGCCTGAAAGAAACAAGTACAAAGACTGAAGTTGTTGCCGCAGTAACTAGCGCCATTAAAGATGGAGTAACTGCAACAGAGGCGACATCATTGGCAAGTAGTGCCAAGGTTTTGGAAAGCATTGAGCCTAATCAGGCTGCTGAAGTGTTCGAAGCTATTTCGGTGACGGAATTGTCAGCAGAAGAAGAGAGCCAACTTGTCGCAGCAGTTACTGATGCGCCCACAGAAATAAAAGCTGAGTTTGAATCAACAATTGACGTTTATGCCAGTGGGCTAGACGATTACGTTGCTGTCGGTTCGAATATTGATGTTGGAAGTCGTAAGTCGCTTATTGCCGCAACAGCAGCTGTTGCGAGTGTTGCAGCTGCGGCAGGAGCCGGCGGCTCGTCAGGCGGTTCGTCCGGTGGCTCATCGGGTGGCCCGTCATCCTCACCACAAATTCGTGCAGGTCGACGTGAGGACTAAAAGACTTCCCTATAATTCAAGCCTCAGGAGTTGAAACATGCCAGTTAGTAAACGAAATCTTCAATTGATTCTGCGCTCACTTTCTAGTGTGTCCTTTCCTTTGGCGGGAAGCATTGTCGTCATTTACACGCTCTCTGGCCAGACACGCCGTGTTGCGGTTATTGCAACACTGATTGCAATTGTTGGACATGTGTACCATTCGACAACATCTCATCGAGAACTTGATTCCAGCGAAGAAGTTGCTGCATCAAACCCATTCAAGGGCCTCAATGACGACTCGGATTCAACCGATTTCGACTAGGTCCCTCATATTCCAGAGCCTCGCGAAAGCGAACAAGAAAAGACAAAAAAACCCCGCAATTGCGGGGGTTTTTCTATTGGTGCGCTCGGCCGGACTTGAACCGACAACCTTCTGATCCGTAGTCAGATGCTCTATCCATTGAGCTACGAGCGCTTGTTATTAGGAAAATAACTCTACCTGTGAGATTTACTTCCAAGCACTCCAACTATGCGACCTCTTATATAAGGCCAAAGCTGCCGTGACATTGACCCGCGCATCAAGTAACTGCTGGGCAGACGTGATTCCAATGGCCGCCAGCCAACTCTTATGAGAGTCCCAATTGATCTGAAAAAGCCCTACGCAGCAGGAATTCCATGAGGCTGCGTTCAGGTGGGTTTCCCGTTTGGAAATGGCAATCGCCCGGTCCTCGAGATGGTCGGGGAAAATCTCACGAATAATGGCGGTCGATTGCTTCACCGTGTATCGCTTGGCCGGTGCCTTCAAATGCAGACCCGGGGTGACGGGGGCTTTCGTGGTGGCTGATTTAGGCAGGCAGATCACATCACCTATTAATAGGAGCGATTTTGTATTGGCTTTATTGACCTTCAGCAACAGACTCATGGCCACGTGCACCTTGCTAGCTATGCGATTCCATGAATCATTCGGCACTACCGAATAGGTCTTGGCGCAGCCCGTCGCCACTTTTGCCCCTGCCGGGGCTGGCCCACTGAAAATCAGCGCGCCTGCAACCACGAGGGCTGCCAGGGGTTTGCGGAGCAAACTCATATGGCGGAGAGGGTGGGATTTGAACCCACGGTCCGCTTTAAGACGGACAACGCCTTAGCAGGGCGCCCCATTCGGCCACTCTGGCACCTCTCCTGGGAAGGGTTGAAGTGTACCCGCGCGCGAGCCTCTGCAACTCGCGAAGAATGGTTCGTTCGGGTAGCCAAACTCGTTGGTACATCAAGATTTCGGGTGAATTGCTCTGCATTCATGCCGACTAAGGTTTCTTCATCGGCATCGCGTGCGATGCCACAAACCAGGGAGACCAAATACATGAAGAAAATGTGGAAGCTTGCCGCATTGGCAACAACTGCTTCACTGCTCGTAGCCGCTTGCGGTAGCAGCAGCTCAAGCAGTGACACAACAGCCGCACCAGCAGCAGCAGCAACCGACGTAAAAGTCGCTGTTGTTTACCTCGGTGTGCCAGACGACAAGGGCTGGACATACCAGCACGAGCAAGGCATCTTGGATCTTGAAAAGAATCTTGGCATCACTGTCAAGCGTGTTGAGAATGTTGCAGACAACGCAGATTCAGAAAAGACTTTCGAACAACTTGCTTCAGAGGGCTACAACCTCATCTATGCAACCTCATTCGGTTACGGCGCGCCAATGGCGAACGTCGCAGCGAAGCACCCAGACGTGTGCTTCCAGTGGGCAACTGGTGCAAAGTTCCTTCTTACGAAAGACGGTGGCGGCGCATTTACTGACTTCGCAGCTTTGCCAGCAAACCTTGGTACATACTTCGGTGCAGCTGAAGAAGCTCGTTACCTCAGTGGTATGGCAGCAGGAAAAGCAACAAAGAACAACAAGCTTGGCTACGTTGCTGCCTTCCCAATTCCAGAAGTACTTCGCGGAATCAACGCATTCACATTGGGTGCACAGTCAGTGAATCCAAAAGCAACTGTTCAAGTTGCATGGACAAAGACATGGTTCGATCCAACAATTGAGAAGCAGGCTGCAGAGTCACTTCTTGACGCAGGTGCAGACGTACTTGGTCAGCATCAAGACACCACTGCTGCCGGAGTTGCAGCAGAGGCAAAGGGTGCCAAGTGGGTTGGTTACAACAGTGATGTGAAAGAAGCAGCACCTGCTGCTTGGCTCACAGCACCAACATGGAACTGGGGTCCGTACTACACAAAGACCACGAAGACTGTTGCTGACGGCACATGCCCAGCAGACGAGTACTACGGTTCAATGGCAGACGGCCTTGTAACACTTGCTTCATTCGGTGATTCAGTTGATGCAGATACACAAACTGCAATCAATGCAAAAGCTGAAGAAATCAAGGCTGGAACATTTGCTCCATTCACAGGACCAATCACTGACCAAGACGGTAAAGAAATTCTTAAAGCTGGAGAAAAGGCCGAAATTGGCCAGCTCCTCAGCATGAGCTTCTTCGTTAAGGGTGTCATCGGTTCCGCTAAGGGCTGATCTCATACATGACTAACGCCTCTCACGAGGTGGCGAAGGGGCCGCATCACGCAAGTGGTGCGGCCCCTAGCGCACTCTCGGCACACTCAATTGTTAAACGCTTTCCCGGCGTTCTTGCTAATGACTCTGTTGACTTCGACGTTCTCCCTGGCGAAGTACACACACTCCTTGGTGAAAACGGTGCTGGTAAAAGCACGCTTGCTGCAATGTTGTGCGGCTTGTATCAACCTGATTCCGGTTACATCACGCGTAACGGCGAACGTATTGCGTTGTCATCACCACGCGCGGGCCTGCACCATGGCATTGCAATGGTGCACCAACACTTTCGCTTGGTGGAACGTTTCACCGTTGCCGAGAATGTCATTCTCGGAAGCCGCGATCTTTCATACAAACTGAACCGTTCTGAGCTTGAAGACAAAGTTGCTGCTGTTGCTGATTCCTATGGATTGCCCATTGAGCCAGGTGCAACTGTTGGAGAACTTTCTGTAGGTCAACGTCAGCGCGTTGAAATTGTGAAGGCGTTGTATCAGGGTGCCGAGATTCTTTTGCTCGATGAACCGACTGCAGTGTTAGTGCCTGCTGAAGTTGAAAAACTATTTGAAAACGTTCACGCCATGACACGGGCTGGCAAATCAATAGTCTTCATCAGTCACAAACTTGGTGAAGTTGTTGAAATTTCTGATCGCGTCACTGTGTTGCGCAACGGACGCGTCACCGGACACGTGTCTGGTCGCGGCGCTGCTGACACCAAAGAATTGGCTCGCCTCATGGTGGGCAGAGACATCGAGTTGACAACACAACGCGCATCACACGCAACGGGTCATGAAGTATTACAAATTCGTGATCTGTCGTTAACCGTTAACGGTGTCAGTGTCTTGTCAGATATTTCTTTCAATGTGCATGCAGGTGAAATGGTGGGCATCGCCGGTGTTGCCGGCAACGGCCAACGTGAACTTGCTGACACCATCGCTGGTCTCATCTCTCCCACTAGCGGTTCTGTTGCTATCTCTGGATCTCTCACAACTGATCGCGGGCCAATCCATGCTCGCGAGCTTGGGCTGGCATACGTACCTGAAGATCGTTTAGGCATGGGCCTGGTGCCCTCGATGTCCATTCTCGACAACTTGTTACTTACTCGAGATCGTCACATCGTTGTCGATCGCACAACCGTGCGCCCAGAAGCCGCTCGCCTAATTGAGCAATTTGAAATCAAAGCCAATGGTCCAGATCATGTTGCACGCAAACTTTCTGGTGGAAATGCTCAGAAAGTTCTACTTGCGCGTGAATTGTCTGGCGGCCGGACTGCTACAAAATTGTTAGTGGTGTGTTCACCTACTCGCGGACTTGATGTCGGCGCAATTGAAACTGTACGCGCATTGCTCGACGATGCGCGTAGCGCAGGACAAGCAATTTTGTTGATTTCTGAAGATCTCGATGAAGTGATGTCATTATCTGATCGAATCTTCGTTTTGTACCGAGGAAGCGTTGTCTACGAGACACCTGGTGAATCAGCACAACTTTCAACCGTCGGTGCGGCAATGGCCGGGCTACAGCCAGAAGGAAAATCGTAATGCGCTCCCCAATTCGAATTGTGTTTGAGCAACGTAGTGAGACCCCAAAGCGCTTATCCATACTCGTTCCGCTTCTTTCAGTAGTTGCTGCCCTCGTTGTTGGTGCATTGTTCTTGCTAGCAACGGGTTACTCACCCATCGAGACGTATTCAAATATGTTGAGCGACGGATTCACGTCATCACGGGGCATTACCGACACTCTTGGTTTGTCTACCGTTTTGATATGTACCGGTATCTCTGCAGCATTTGCGTTTCAGATGAACCTGTACAACATCGGTGGCGAAGGCCAGTTGTATCTGGGCATGATCGGTGGCGCATGGGCTGGCCTCGCACTGGGCGACCGATTGCCAACGTTCGTCATGATTCCAGTTGTTCTTCTTGTTGGTTCACTTGCCGGAGCATTGTGGGTTCTTCTGCCCGCATTTGTTCGTTCTCGATTAGGCACCAGTGAAATTGTGACCACATTGTTGCTGACGTACATTGCAGCAAGTTTGGTGAAGCATTTCGTGTATTCACCAGGAAGCTTCTTTGTAACCAAGAACTCCGCATTTCCTCAAGGCCGGTTGGTTCCAGATTCTGCCGCCCTGAAGGGAATCGGCGACACGTCGCTCTATCCCACATTCTTCCTGGTGATTCTTATTGCCGTCGTGTTGTTCTGGGTAGTGAAGAAAACTGAATACGGATATCGCATTCAAGTGATTGCTGATTCACCACGTGCAGCGCACTATGCAGGCATCAATGCCAATCGCACAACATTGTCAGTGATGCTGATTTCTGGTGCATTGTCTGGCCTTGGTGGTGCTGTTCTGATCGTCGGGCCATTTGGTCGGCTTGATCCGGGCATCATTTTGCTTGGCTATGGCTATGCCGGCATTGTTATTGCAGCACTCGCTCGTAATAACTTCTCAGCCATCATCATCAGTGGCATTTTGTTTGCTGGGCTTCGTTCCGGTGGAGACAAACTGCAGATCTCGACTAGCACTCCAATTCATATTGGGGTCATGTTGCAAGGTGCAATTTTGCTCTTCGCACTTGGCGGTGAGGCCTTTCGGCGATATCACATCCATGCCGTACGCACGGAGAGGGCCACACAATGAACGGAAACATTTGGGTCTTAGCGTCTGCTGACTCGGTAGCAATTGCCACCACTCTTATTCTCGCTGCGTTAGGTGCACTGTTTACAGAGCGCGCCGGTGTTTTGAATTTGGGTATCGAAGGAATTTTGCTCACGTCTGCAATCTCTTCATTCCTTGCTGCAGATTCATCAGGAAGTATTTGGCTAGGCCTCATTGTCGGCTCGCTAGTTGGTGCACTACTAGCAGGAATCCACGCTGTGCTGTCTGTTGTTCTGCGTGCAAACCAAATTGTTGCTGGCCTTGCATTAGTAATTTTCGGAACTGGCCTGGCCAACTTCTTAGGAAAGCCAGCTGAAGGAAAAACAGTTACAACAATTATCAAGCCACTGTCGTTCGGGCCACTGTCTGATATTCCTCTGATCGGGCCAATTGTGTTTCGACAAGATCCCATTACGTATGCATCAATTGTGATTGCAATTGTGTCGTCGTTGTATTTGTTCCGTAGCCGCCCTGGTTTGGAATTACGCGCTACAGGTGATGATCCGGCAACAGTTGATGCTCAAGGTTTATCTGTTGCATCAATTCGCATTCGCTACACATTGTTCGGCGGATTGCTGGTGGGGCTTGGTGGCTCATGGCTGATGCTTGCGCAAAGCGCAGCATGGCATCAGGCAGCAACCACAAACGGTGTTGGCTGGATTGCGCTTGCTCTCGTGGTGTTTGCCGGATGGCGTCCGATGCGCCTGATCTTCGGCGCAATTCTGTTTGGCTTCACATTGCAACTGCCGTTCACTTTGCAGGCTGAACAGATCACGTTCATTCCATCTGCACTGATGCAAATGCTTCCCTACTTGGCAACCTTGATTGCACTGATCGCATTGAGTCGGCCAAGTACGCGCAACAAGCTAGGAGCTCCCAAATCATTGGGAATCCCGTTTGTGCGTGACGAGCGCTGACGTATTTTTCTGGCGGAACGGAAAGGATTTGAACCTTCGGGGCTATTAACCCTCTTGTTTTCAAGACAAGTGCATTAGGCCGCTCTGCCACCGTTCCGCCTGACACGCTATCGGGCTAAAACCCCGAGTCAGCCACGAATTTGGGTGCGCAAATGGGCAACCCAGTCGTCGGCATCTTGCCAACGGGCGTCGGCATGTTCCCGTGCCGTATGTGCCTGATCCCCCGCTGCGGGGTACGAGCCAAGGAATTTCACGCCGCCCTGCTTGGTATGCAGGTCACGCAAAACGTCTGCCATTAGTTCGTCGCCCACGTGGCCGTCGGCGTAAATAATGAAGCAGTAGTCGCCAAGGCCGCCAGCTTTTGTGGGGCGCGATGAGAGCAACGACAAGTTGATGCGACGTGCAGCAAATTCTTGCAAGATGGAAATCAGACTGCCTGGTTCGTCGGCGCGTTGAAACACTACGATGCCTGTTTTGTCATGACCCGTTGGTTGTGGAATTCCATTTTGCGACACCAATACGAAACGTGTTTGGTTGCCAGCGTGGTCTGCAATGTCGCGTGCAACAACTGTGAGTCCGTAGAGATCTGCTGCATTCGCAGGCGCTAACGCTGCTAAACCTTTTTCGCCAGCAGCGCTTCGCTCGCCAACACTGCGTGCAGCATCGGCAGTTGAGTTTGCTGCTTGCACATCAGCGTTTGGCAATGTGTCGCGCAACCATGCACTGCACTGTGCCGTTGCAACAGGAATAGATAAGACAACCGATATATCGGACAATGAAGTTCCGGCAGCTGCAAGCAGACAATGTTCGATATCAAGAACAACTTCGCGTTGAATCAATAACTCATAGTCGAAGATCAGAGCATCTTGTGTGAAGTTGACTGTGCCTTCAATGGAATTCTCAATGGGTACGAAACCAGCATCAACATCGCCGCGCGCAACTGCATCAAGCACGTCAGGCACGCTGCGATACGGCACCAATTCAGACGCAGCAAGATCAGCCTGCGTGAGCAGAGCTTGTTCGGTGAAGGTACCGAAGGGGCCAAAGAACCCGATGCGTTGTGGTGTTGATGTCACGAGAAGAAAGGTTACGCCGTGACCGTTGTGAGATCAGGCTGATTTGTTCTGGTTATTTCACACCGGCAGCTGTATTGGCTGCCTTCGTGATGTCAGCCGATGGAATTTCGCCCGATGCACGGCTGGTGACGTTGCCCTTTGCATCAATGAATGTAAGAAACGGATATCCGCCCACGCCATATGCCGCAGCTGCGTCTTGCTTTTCGCTGTCTGCAAATTGATCGAATGGCCACTTCATTGCAACGATCCACTTCGATGGTGGCCAGTTGGCTTGGTCAGGACGTGATGCGGTAGTGACTCCGATGACGCGAATATTTGCTGGCACTTGATTCTGTGCCTTCCATTCGTTCAACACAGGAACTTCGCGGTTGCAGTGAGGGCACCAATGCGCAAGGAACACAACCATCGTTGCTTTTCCATCTGAGCCTGGGTCGATAGTGACGGGGCGTCCGAACAAGTCATAGCCAGTAAGAGTTGGTGCAGCTTTGCCCACTGCTGGGTCTTTGCCTGTGTCAGGTAATTGTGGAAGTGCATCACCAGCAACTGTTACCTTCTGAAATTCAGCAGGTGCAACGCCACCAGGAACTGTGACGCCAGAGTTTGTTGCAGGCTTCGATGAACCACCAGCCGAGCCGAGCGATACTGCACCAGCAATACCAACAACAACCAACACGATGTACATGATGACTTTGAGGTTGCCGCTGTCTCTCACACTTGATGTGGTCTTTTGATTTTTCTTGCGTTGATTCTGAGCCATGATTAATTCTCCTGATGAATTGAAGTGGAATCGATTTTTTGTTCGCGCATAATCGCGAGCGACACTGCAATAACTGTGATGAAAGCACATCCAGCCATGAAACACAGCGTAACGAAGCCAAGTTCACGGAACCACACTGCGGTACACGGAACATCAAGACTGCATACGTTGGTTTCCAAGTTCGGGTACCACTCGAGCAAATAGTGATATGTAGAAACAACGAGTCCCATCGGCGCCAACACGATGGTGTATCGCACAATGTTCTTGTCGTTACGCAAAGCAGCAACAAACGAAATAATGGCCATGCTGTACATGGCAATGCGTTGGTACCAGCACAACTTGCATGGCGCGAACCCCACGTGTTCGCTGAAGTACAAACTGCCGAGCATCGCGCCGGTAGTGATCAGGCAGATAATCCAGATTCCGCTGGCTCGTATCTGGGTCAGCCAGGCGCTGGTCCAGGTCATTCGCTCTTCAAGGGCGAGTGCCGAGAGGGTGATGATTCCGCCCGCCAGAGTGGCAAGGGCCAAGATGGCACAAAACAGCTCGACGGCTTCCTTATTCACCCGCCCATTCTGTCGTGTGGAGAGGCCAATCCGCAGGCACACATGGTGTCGTTACCCCTAAATAGTGGCAGGCTTGAACCCGTGAGTTCCCAGGCCCTTGGCATCGATGCCCTCCACGCCATGCGTACCGAGCGCCGCAAGCATCGCGTGGCCGATATGGACTGGTTCGAGGCCCTGTATCGGGTCTATATCTCGGCATTTCTGGGCGGTGGCGCCATTTTGTTCCTGTCAGGACTAGCCGGCGACAAGCAAATTCTTGGGTCTGACCTACGAAATATGGTGGCCAATACTCCTCATGCTGTTGGTCTTGTCGCCTCGATCATCGTGTTTCTCGGTTTGCGCAGCGGTGCAAACGGCGGGCCAATCGCAGTGGAAGAGCCTGAAGTGCGCCACGTGTTGTTGGCGCCAATTCCCCACTCTGCAGTGTTGCGCCACCCCGCTGTTCAACGACTGCGCACGTTTGCATTCATGGGCGCAATCGCTGGCGCAACTGCAAACCAATTACTGAGCCGCCGCGTCACGTCATCTGCAGCGCCTCTTCTTGAATGGGCACTGTGGGGTGCAATCGCCGGTGCGCTGATGGCGATGTTGTTTGTCATCGCAGCGTTGCTCATTCATGGTCTTGGTATTTCGCGATGGTTGACTACAGCTCTTGGTACTGCACTTGTTGGTTGGCAAGTTGCTGTCACATTTGGTGACACACACATAGCTGGCCCATTTGATTTCATCGGCAGCATTAGTCGTTGGTGGTTGTATGGCGTTCAACTACAAGACGTAGTTGCAATTGTTGTTGTGTTGGCATTCGCAGCACTTGCTGTGTATCTGGCAGGCAACTTGTCGCTGGAAGCATTGTCACGTCGCAGTGCACTGGTATCGCAAATGAAGTTTGCAGTCACGCTGCAAGACATTCGCACCGTTGTGTTGTTGCGTCGTCAACTCAGCCAAGAACACATGCGTGTGAAGCCGTGGATAAAAGTGCCGCGCATTTTCCGTCGCGACATCATTGTTGGTCGTGGTCTTCGCAGCTTGATGCATTTCCCATGGCGTCGCATTGTGCGCATGAAACTTCTCACTATGACCGCGGCTGCTGCATTAGTAATGGCATACCGCGGCACATCACCCGCAATTGTTGTTGCAGGTTTATTGTTGTTCATCGTGGGCCTTGACGCTGTTGAGCCGTTGTCGCAAGAAGTTGATCAACCAGACCGCACTGATTCATTACCAATT
>CAIYTS010000215.1 GCA_903929185.1 uncultured Acidimicrobiaceae bacterium | reverse complement strand
TGCACATGGAACGCCTGCGTCACGCCAGGGTTTTCATCGATATTGAGCTTCACAAGCTCAACCTGGCCCTCTGTAGCGGCCGTAGCGCGCTCGAGGATCGGCGTAAGGCTCTTGCATGGTCCACACCACGGAGCCCAGAAATCAACGATCACTGGAACGGCATGAGAGCGCTCAACTACCTCAGTCTGAAAGGTGGCATCGGTGACTTCTAGGGACATAGGGGCACGATACAGGTAGTTTTTGTGGTGTGACTCTTCCGCATGGCATCAGCAACAACGTCGAGGGTTGGCTTGTATCCAACATCAGCGGAGCAACTGCTCCGTTTGCCTACACACAAATTGCGGGCGGGCATTCAAACCTTACGTTCAAGGTTGATGACGCAGCTGGTCATTCCTATGTGTTGCGCCGTCCCCCGCTTGGTCATCGTCTTGCCAGTGCTCATGACATGGGCCGCGAACATCGCATTATCGCTGGTCTTGCCAATAGCAATGTCCCAGTAGCAACTGCTCGTGGTTTATGTACAGACGAAGCGATCAACGAACTGCCTTTCTATGTCATGGATTTTGTTGACGGACATGTTGTGCGCGACAAAGCAACTGCTGAAACACTTCTTGGGCCCGACGGTTGCCGTCGCGCGAGCGAATCAATCGTCGACACCATGGCTGCAATTCATGCTGTCGATTTGAAGACTGTCGGACTTGATGACCTCGGTCGCCACGACGGATACATCGCACGCCAACTCAAGCGCTGGCACGGCAACATTGTGGAACAACGCACTCGAGAATTGCCACTTGTCGACAGTGTGTTCGAAGAACTCATGGCGCGTATTCCTCAGCAGGCCTCCACCACCATCGTTCATGGTGATTATCGTCTCGACAATTGCATGGTCGATTCAAAGGGCAATGTGATTGCTGTTCTTGACTGGGAAATCTGCACGTTGGGTGACCCAATGGCTGACCTCGGACTTCTCATGGTCTATTGGACCGGACCAAACGACGATGCGAGTGCATGGTCAAACTCTGTGTGCACTGCGAAAGGTTTCTTAGATCGTGCAGACCTTGCTCGACGGTATGCAGAAACCTCAGGCCGCGATATTTCTCAGCTTGATTACTACGTCGCATTTGCATATTGGAAACTCGCATGCATTATCGAAGGTGTCTATGCCCGCTATCTCGGTGGTGCATTGGGAGATCGCGACCCTGCCGAACTTGAACCATTCAAAATTCAGGTTGAGGGCGCAACTCAAAAAGCGGTACAGATGCTCGAGAGAATGAAATGACCCCATCTGGCGCATCGCCATACACAGTGCACGGCGAATTACCGATTCTTGACTCGCCCACTCTCATCATCATGATGTCGGGATGGATTGATGCAAGCGGCGCTGCTGCCGGGGCAATGCAACATCTCATCAATGCCACTGCATCACGTGACCTGATTAATTTTGATGGCGACACGTTTGTTGATTATCGCGCACGTCGGCCGTTGATGGAACTACGTGAAGGCGTCAACACACGCATCGTGTGGTCAGTACCTGAAATGCGCGTCGGCACAGACGACGATGGCCGTGACGTATTGCTACTCACCGGACCAGAACCCGATATGGCATGGCACTATTTCGCTAACACTGTCGCAACTCTTGCTACTCAACTTGGCGTCAAAACTGCAATCGGCATGGGTGCGTACCCATTCGGAGCGCCGCACACACGCCCCGTTGGTTTGTCTGCCACTTCTCCCGATGCTGCAATTGCTGAACGGCTCTCTCTCACTCGCAGCACTGTTGATGTACCGGCCGGAGTGGAAGCAATCCTTGAGCACTCACTCACTGACGCAGGTATCACTGCCATTGGCCTGTGGGCACAGATCCCGCATTACGTAGCAACCATGGCCTACCCAGCTGCCAGCGCTGCCCTGGTTGAGGCTGCATGTCTTGAGGCAGGTCTCACCATCGATACTTCGGCTTTACGCAAGGAATCAGGTGTTCAGCGCGAACGGCTTGATCAGTTGGTTGCAGGTAATCCAGAACATGCAGAGATGCTGGGCAAACTTGAAGCTGCGTACGACGCAGAACACGGTTCATTCGGTGCAATGAAGCCTGATGACGCCGCAATCCCTACAGTTGATGAAATAGCAGCGGAAGTCGAGCAGTTCTTGCGAGACCAACAAACAGGAGGTTGACCATGAAGGTTGACGGCGGAATCGGATCAAATCTTTCACAGGTGCCACAGAGCGCAAAAGAAGTAGAAGCAGCAGGGTACTCAGGTGCATGGACTGCTGAAACATCGCACGACCCATTCTTCCCATTGCTCCTTGCTGCAGAGCACACAACAACTCTTGAAATCGGAACATCTATTGCTGTTGCATTTGCACGCAACCCGATGAACCTCGCAAACATCGGCTGGGATTTGCAGAGCTACTCAAAGGGTCGCTTCATGCTTGGCCTCGGTAGCCAGATCAAGCCACACATTGAAAAGCGATTCTCCATGGAGTGGAGCCACCCTGCTCCTCGTATGCGCGAAATGATTTTGGCTATGCGCGCCATCTGGGATACGTGGCTCAACGGAACAAAGCTTGACTTTCGCGGCGACTTCTACACCCACACATTGATGACTCCGTTCTTCACACCAGATCCTTCAGAGATGGCGCCATACGGACCACCAAAGATTTTCCTCGCTGGTGTTGGCGAAAAGATGACTGAAGTTGCAGGCGAAGTGTGCGACGGATTTTTATGCCACGGTTTCACTACTGAGCGTTACTTGCGCGAAGTCACCATTCCTGCACTTGCGCGTGGTCGAGCAAAAGCCGGAAAGACAATGGAAGGGTTCGAGATTGTCGGACCAAGTTTTGTTGTCACCGGAACAAACGAAAAAGAAATGGCAGCAGCAGCTGCTGGTACTCGCCAACAGATTGCGTTCTACGGCTCCACCCCTGCCTACAAGGGCGTTTTGGAACTGCACGGATGGGATGGCCTTCAGGATGAACTCAATGGCCTTTCAAAGCAAGGCAAGTGGGTTGACATGGGCAATCTCATTACTGATGAGATCCTCAACACCTTCGCTGTTGTCGCAGAGCCAGAACACGTCGCTCCAGAACTCATCTCTCGCTATGGTGACGTGATTGACCGTCTCAGCTTCTATGCGCCATACAAGGCAGACCCAACACGCTGGTTACCTGTCATCGACGCGTTGAAGAAGGCTTAAGCCCCAAGGCCCACAAGCCAACTCTGCACATTGATGCCGAGCTTGTCTACGTCATAGCCACCTTCTTGCAGCACTACTGCAGGAAGTCCAAGTTGCTTTACTAATTCGCCACACCGACGAAAGCCGTCCGTGGTGACAGACATGTCGCAAATTGGATCAGTAATGAACGTGTCGAGACCGAGCGACACCACAATCATGTCTGCACCAAATGCATGGATCTTGTTCATGACATCTGCCAATGCATTGACGTACTCATTGTCACCCGTGCGAGCAGCAAACGGAACATTGATATTGCTTCCCCTACCTTTACCGGCACCTACTTCATCTGCGTAACCAATGGTGTACGGATACGCACGTGCAGGGTCTCCGTGGAGCGATACATACATCACATCATCGCGATCATAGAAAATCTCTTGTGTGCCATTGCCGTGGTGATAATCAACATCAAGTACAACCACTTTGACACCGCGCGTACTGGCCACATGATGCGCAACAATTGCCGCGTTATTGAAGAAGCAATAGCCGCCATACAGCGATGTGGTGGCGTGATGCCCTGGCGGCCTGCATAGACCATACGCAGATTGCTCGCCATCAAGCACCAATTGCATTGCAGTCATTGCGGTATCCACTGCCCCACGAGCTGCTTCGTACGTGCCTTCAGTCAATGGTGTTGTTGTTTCGAAACACCACCAACCAAGACGGCCGCTAATTGATGCTGGCTCAGTACCAAGGGACATCTTGTTACGGAGTGCTTGGCTGTAAAAAACTTCGGGTGTTACTTCACGACATGGAGCAATGGCATCTTGATATTCCTGCCACGCTGTTGTGAGAAATCGATGCAGCCCTGGATCATGCACGGCGTTGATGGGATCTATTCCCCATTCAGTTGGCAGCAGCAGATCAAACCGGGAATCGGCCGACAACACTTCACGAATGATTTCTCCGCGACCAATATGTTCAAACGGCGAATGAACAGTTCCCTTTTCAATCTCCGTGTGCGGATCATGCAAGAGGTGTGCTGGGGTGTAAACGACTTTCATGCCGACAACACTAGAAGACGGTTAGTCGAAACTTGGACGCGCACGAAGAGAACGCTTGAGTTCGGCCATACCTGATGCAGTAGCAATGGTCTCAATGGCATCCCACAATTTCGTGGCTTCTTCGCCGCGAGGAATGGTGGAGATGACAGGTCCAAAAAACGAAGCTTCTTTCAGACCACCAGGGTTGAAAGTAATGATGGGAGTTCCGACATCTTTGCCTGCACGCTCAAGAGCAATAGCTGTCTCGTCTGCAATCAGGCGATCGAACGATTCGTCATTCACTGCACTTGCCCACTCAACAGGCAGCCCAGCTTCAGCGAGCAATTTTGCGATGTGGCCTTCGATGTCTGCGACAAACAGTTCACGTTCTTGTTTGTTGTGCAAGCTGGTGCCGAGTGCGGTGTACACCTTTGCAACAGCATCATTGCCAGCAACAGAACGAGCCTTTGCTGCAACGCGTAAACCAGAAGTTCCGGCTGCGTGCACGTCTTTGTATCCGGCAGGCATCGATGCGTAATCCATCTTGTCTTGATTCAAAATCTTGAGAGAGATGAACTTCCATGAGACGTTGTAGTCACGAAGTGCTTGCACTTCAGCAACCCAACGTGATGTGATCCATGCCCATGGGCATACAGGGTCGAAGAAAAAATCAAGGTCAGCCATAGCTAGACCCTAGCGATTTCGCGTTCTTCAAATGTTTCAATGAGGTCGCCCGGCTTCAAATCCTGGAAGTCAGACAAGCCAATTCCGCATTCAAAGCCTTCACGTACTTCACGGACATCGTCCTTGAAGCGACGAAGGGACTGAATTGAACCCTTCCAAATGATGGTTCCGTCGCGAAGGAAGCGCACCTTGGTACCGCGAGTAATGACTCCGGTACGGATGAAACAACCAGCGATTGCACCAAGTTTTGGAACACGGAAGATTTCGCGCACTTCTGCTTCACCTGTGACCACTTCTTCAAACTCAGGAGCCAATAGACCGAGCATTGCGCGTTCCATGTCTTCAAGAAGTTTGTAAATGATTTCGTAGGTACGGATCTCAACCTTTTCAGTTTCTGCGAGGTCACGTGACTTACGGTCAGGACGAACGTTGAAACCAATAAGAGTTGCGTTTGTAGTTGCGGCAAGTGTGATGTCGTTTTCGGTGATACCGCCAACGCCGCGATGCACAAATGCCACCTTGACTTCTGGACGCTCGAGCTTGCGCAAGCTTTCAGATACGGCTTCAAGCGAACCCTGAACGTCTGCTTTGATAACCAGGTTCAGTGTTGCTACTTCCCCGGCCTGAATTTGGCTGAAGATATCTTCAAGCTTGACTCCGCCTTGAACGCGAGAGTCTCCGCGCTGACTGAGAATGCGACGTGAATGTCCACGGGCATCACCAACTACGCGAGCAGTCTTTTCATCTGGTGCTGAACGGAATTCATCACCGGCTTGAGGTACTGATGACAAACCAAGTACTTGCACTGGAGTTGAAGGTCCGGCTTCTTTGATTTGCTCGCCACGTTCGTTGATAAGTGCACGCACCTTGCCCCATGCAGCTCCGGCCACGATTGGGTCACCAACCTTGAGTGTTCCCTTGTCAACCAGAACGGTTGCAACAGGTCCACGTCCAATGTCGAGGTTTGCTTCAAGGACAACACCCTTTGCGCGCCCTACGGGGTTTGCGGTGAGTTCTTCAAGTTCCGCAATTACTGTGAGCTGTTCAAGCAGGTCGTCAATGCCGAGGTTCTGCTGTGCAGACATTTCGACAACGATGGTGTCGCCACCCCATGCTTCAGGAACCAATTCGTATTCAGCCAATTGTGTAAGAACGCGCTGAGGATCAGCGTTGTCTTTATCAATCTTGTTGACCGCAACAATGATTGGCACATCAGCAGCTTTTGCATGATTGATGGCTTCGATTGTTTGTGGCATCACACCGTCGTCGGCTGCAACAACGAGAACCACAATGTCCGTGACTTGGGCTCCGCGCATACGCATCTTTGAGAACGCCGCGTGACCCGGAGTGTCAATAAAGGTGACTTTCTTGCCATCTTTTTCAACTTGGTATGCACCGATGTGCTGTGTGATTCCACCAGCTTCACCGGCAACAACGTTTGCTGAACGAATACGGTCGAGCAGCGTTGTTTTACCGTGGTCAACGTGGCCCATGACAGTGATGACTGGAGGACGTGGCTGCTGCAATGACTCGTCGTCATCGTCTGAGTCGTCGAACAATGCTTGGAGTTCAGTTTCTTGCTGTTGACCTGGATCAACGAGAAGAATTTCTGCGCCGACTTCAAGAGCAAAAAGCTCCATCTGTTCGTCGCCAAGGCTCATAGTGGCTGTCACCATTTCGCCATGCTCTAACAAGTAGCGAACGACATCAGCAGGTGTGCGGTTTAACTTCGGTGCAAACTCTTGTGCCGATGCTCCACGCTCGATGATGATGGTGCCTTCAGGCACTGGTGCATTGCTATTTGAATAGCTGGTGAACTGCGGCTGCAGTTCATCGAACTCTGCCCTGCGACGCGCACGTGACTTCTTGCGAGGTGCACGACGCTGACCGTTATTACGTGGGCCACCAGGACCGCCACCAGGACGAGGGCCGCCACCAGGGCCGCCTGCGCCAGGAGCACCAGCTCCAGGACCGCCGGGACGAGCGCCACCAGGACCACCAGGTCCGCCAGTGCGCGGTGCAAAACCAGTACGTGGGCCGCCAGGACCGCCGGGGCCACCAGTACGAGGACCACCTGGGCCACCTGTACGTGGGCCACCAGGACCACCAGGACCGGGGCGACTGCCAGGACCAGGACGGAAACCAGCACCACCAGGACCGGGGCGTGCGCCACCAGGACCAGGACGGAAACCAGGACGTGCTTCACCCGGAGCGACACGTCCACCTGGAGGAGGTGGAATGGGTCGACCAGTTGCCGACATTGGGCCGGGAGGAGGAGGAATAGGTCGAGCACCAGGAGCGCTTGGACCACGAGGTGGCATGCCGGTTGGTGGCATACCAGGAGGAGTTGACCGAGTCGACGGCGCAGGGCGCGCTGACGGCATTGGGTTAATCGGAGGGCGAGGAATTGAACTTGTCGGACTTGGACGTCCACTTGAGATCACACGTGATTCACCGGAAGGAGTTTCTGCAACTGGTGCAGGAGTTTCAACAACTGCGGCAGCAGGTGCCTCGACTATTGGCGCAGGAGTTTCAACTACTGGAGCAGGTGGTTCAACAACTGCAACTGGTGCAGGCGCATCGACAACAGGAGTTGGTGCGTCAACTACAGCGGCTGCTTCTACTTTCGCGGCAGCAGCTTTTTTCGCGGGTGCTTTTTTCGCGGCAGCTTTCTTGACAGGAGCAGGTGCGCTTCCATCTTCAGCATCTACTTTTTTGACAGCTGCCTTTTTAACGGCAGCTTTCTTTGCAGGCTTTTCTTCTTCAGGTTGAACATCACGTTTCAACCCGTCCTTGACGGCCTTACGACGAACACGGTCAGCTTGAGCTTCTTCCATCGAGGACGACACGCCCTTGACGTCGATGCCCATCGTCTTTGAAAGATCGAGTGCTTCTTTGTTCGTGAGGCCGAGCTCTTTTGCAAGCTCGGCGATTCGGATCTTCTTGACTGGCAAGGGTTAGGCCTCCGTGTTTTCGGCTGTCGCTGGCGTGTTGCCTGCCCACTCTTGTTCACTCACGACAGAGCCGTCAGCGTTGTGGAATTGCATTTCGCCAGTTTCGTCGTTCTTGCGCCATTCGCCCTCTGCGTATTCAGTTTTACGCGGTGATTGACGTGGTTCAAAAATGCCGTTTGATTCGTTGACTGCTTGAGTCTCAGACTTGATGTCGATACGAACACCAGTAAGGCGCGCTGCAAGACGAGCGTTCTGTCCTTCTTTTCCGATTGCCAATGACAACTGGAAGTCAGGAACGATGACGTCTGCTTGCGTTGAGTCTTCGCTCAGACGAACTTCAGTTACTTTCGCTGGCGACAATGCCTTTGAAACGAAATCATGAAGATCTTCTGAGTAGGAAACGATGTCGATCTTTTCGCCGCGAAGTTCATTGACGACCATACGCACGCGTCCACCACGAGCACCAACACATGCGCCCACTGGGTCAACGTTTGGATCGTTTGAAAGAACAGCAATCTTTGTGCGGTGGCCAGGCTCACGAGCACATGACTTGATTTCGACAACTCCGTCAGCAATTTCAGGTACTTCTAGCTCAAACAAGCGCTTGATAAGACCTGGGTGCGTACGGCTCACAACGATCTGTGGGCCCTTTGCAGTTTTGCGAACTTCAACGATGTATGCCTTGAGACGTGCACCAGTTTCTGGACGCTCGTATGGCACTTGCTCAGCTTGTGGCAACAGTGCTTCCACTTTTCCAAGGTCGAGCAATGCATAGCGGCCATCTGACTGCTGGATGATTCCGGTGACAAGGTCGCCTTCGCGGTTTGCATACTCTTCGAACTTACGATCGCGTTCTACTTCGCGGATTCGCTGACTCATCACTTGTTTGAACGTTGCAGCTGCAATACGGCCAAGTTCGTGCTTGTTTGGAGTGTCATCGCGCTCGTTCACCCAGTTGCCGTCTTCGTCGACGTCATAGGCGGTGAACTTCATGTCGAGATTCTCTGGGTTCACCTCAACGATGACTTCATCAGCAGCGTTTGGCCGCTTCTTATACGCAGTGGCGAGAGCCTCTACTAATACCTGCAACAAAGCATCAATGCTGATGCCATGGTGTTCTGCGAGCAGACGAACTGCATCGGACATATCTAGGTTGCTCATTGTGCGTTGACCTCCTGATTGTTGGTGGATTCAGATTGGGCAGCGGCATTGCGCTTTGCAGCACGTGCCTCTGGAGAGTTGGGCTTGGCTTGGGTCTCCCATACGAAAACGGTTTTTGCCTTTTCGATGAGTGACAGTGGAATTTCGACGGTGTCAGAAGAATTCTCGAGGCGAACACTTGCCGTAGTGGAGGTAGCGCCGATGAGTGCGCCAGCAAAACGACGACGGCCATCAAGCTCAGTGACGAGACGAATGGTGACATTCTTTCCGACTTCACGTTGGAAGTGGTGAGGGGTGCGCAAGGTGCGCTCGAGGCCAGGACTTGTGACTTCAAGAGTGAACCTGCCAGGCACCACATCATCATGTTCAAGTTCGCGGCCAAGAAGGCGCGTGACGAGAGAGATCTGATCGACATCCACGCCGGACTCTTGGCCAGTCGGGGTATCGATGGTGACCCGCAAAATGCCGCCGGCAAATTCAAGGTCATATAGCTCAAGGGAAAGGTCGGCCAAGATGGGAGCAACCATGGCTGTCACTGCTTCTACGACATTGATCGACATATGACTCACCTCTCCCGCCAAAAACTTGGCTCTAACAGAACAAAAGGCACGGGGGTAAGCCCGTGCCTCAGGTTCACCGAACTTCAAAGGACGGGGACAATCATATCCAACCAAAGTAAGGTTTCGCTCCGATGCTCCGTTCCTCCACACTCTTCGTTCGCACCCTTCGTGATGACCCGGCCGACGCCGAGGTCCCTAGCCACCGTTTGTTGGTGCGCGCTGGCTATATCCGTCGTGCCGCCCCAGGCGGTTACACGTGGCTCCCCCTTGGTTGGCGGGTCTTGCGCAAGGTCGAGGCCATCGTGCGTGACGAAATGGATTCGATGGGAGCACAAGAAGTTCACTTTCCTGCCATGCTCCCCCGCGACATTTACGAGCTGACTGGGCGCTGGGAAGAATACGGCGACAACCTCTTTCGTTTGAAAGACCGTAAGGGCGCCGACTTTTTGTTGGGGCCAACCCACGAAGAGATGTTCACCTTGCTCGTCAAGGATTTGTATTCCAGCTACAAAGACCTTCCCGTCTCGTTGTATCAAATTCAAACGAAGTACCGCGACGAGGCACGTCCCCGTGCCGGTTTGCTGCGCGGTCGCGAGTTCCTCATGAAGGACAGTTACTCATTTGATATCGATGATGCTGGACTTGCCGCAAGCTACAACGCGCACCGCGATGCGTACGAACGAATTTTTACTCGTCTGAAATTGCCCTATGTCATCGTGAAAGCAATGAGCGGTGCCATGGGTGGTTCTGCAAGCGAAGAATTCTTAGCGCCAATCGAAGTGGGCGAAGACACGTTCGTTCGTTGCACGAAGTGTGATTACTCGGCAAACACCGAAGCAGTAACTACAGCCGTACTAGCGCCAGATACTTCTTCGTATGACAGTGCATCTGTGATGGAGACGCCGAACTGCCCCACCATTGCATCACTCGTTGATTTCCTCAACGCAAATCATGCGCGCACCGACCGTGCGTGGACTGCGTCTGACACTTTGAAAAATGTTGTGCTGCAATTGCGTCATCCAGATGGCACTACTGACGTCTTGGTTGTCGGCGTGCCTGGTGACCGAGATGCAGACATCAAACGAATTGAAGCTCAAGTATCCCCATCTGAAGTTGAACCACTTGATGATGCAGGATTCGCTAAGCATCCGGGCCTTATTCGTGGATACATCGGACCGCAGGTTCTCGGCGCGACAAGCGCCACTGGCATTCGCTATCTCCTTGATCCTTCCGTTGTCGCTGGCAGCGAGTGGGTGACGGGCGCAAATGTTGCTGGTTCTCATGTTCTGCATTTGGTCAACGGACGAGACTTCACTGCTGACGGAACGATTGAAGCGGTTGAAGTGGCAGCCGGAGATCCGTGCCCTTCATGTCGCGAGCCATTAGAAATTGCACGCGGCATTGAGATCGGTCACGTCTTTCAATTGGGTCGCAAATACGCAGACACACTTGGTCTTTCCGTACTTGATCAGAACGGCAAACAAGTAGTGGTCACAATGGGTTCATACGGCATCGGCGTCTCGCGCGCTGTTGCGTCAATTGCTGAAGTGTTCCATGACGACCTTGGCTTGAAATGGCCACGCGCAATCTCTCCGGTCGATGTGCACATCGTTGTCACCGGAAAGAACGGCGATGACATCACTGTTGCTGGTGAAAAACTTGGTGCCGAACTTGAAGCACAGGGATTAGAAGTTCTTATCGATGACCGCAATGGCGTGTCACCAGGCGTCAAGTTCAAAGATGCTGAACTCATCGGCATCCCCACCATCGTTGTGGTCGGGAAATCTTTGGCCGACGGAAACATCGAATTGCGCGACCGCCATGCGGGCACCAATGAAGCAATCCCACTTGCCAATGCGGTGCAACGCATTGTTGCGTTGGTGCGCGAAGGATAAACAATGTTTCGCCGTGTCATAGGTGCGCCACAGCACTACGACTGGGGCGACCCAACTTTTATTCCGCAGCTTTTTCATTTCTCAGCCAATGATGAACCATGGGCAGAGATGTGGTTTGGCACACATCCATCCGCGCCGTCGCGCCTTGACTCTGCTGACGGTGCGTTGCTGTTAGACGAAATCGGCGACATGGCAATGCTTGTGAAAATACTTGCGTGCAACTCACCCCTGTCGTTGCAGACACATCCGACACACCAACAAGCCGAACGTGGATTTGCCCGCGAGAACGCCACTGGTATTTCGCTCTCTGACCCAAAACGGATATACAAAGACCCTTCAGATAAGCCTGAAATTTTGATTGCGCTGACTGAGTTCGAAGCACTCTGTGGTTTTGACACCATTGAGGCATCAATTGATCGCCTGCGGCAATTTGGTTGGCACGAAGAAGCTGACGTTCTCGACCAGAACGGCATTGATGGTTACTTGTTGTGGGCATTTGATCAACGGACAACACCGTCGATGAATGCAGTTCCCGGCTGGATGGCACGCCTCAGTGACGCATACCCCACTGATCGCGCCTTACGTGTAGCTCCATTGCTACATCACATCGTCTTGCAACCAGGTCAGGCAATTTCTCTTCCCGCTGGAAACCTGCACGCTTACTTACACGGCGCTGGCATCGAGGTCATGGCGTCGTCAGACAATGTGGTGCGAGCCGGGTTTACATCCAAGCATGTTGACGTCGCTGAACTCTTGCGCATCGTGGATACGTCACCCCTGGAACACCCGATTTCGGCAACAAAACAAAACGATCACTGGACTGAATACTCATCGCCGTCTCCAGCATTCTCCGTTGCGTCAACTACGTGGGAAAATCTGCACACAGTAGAAGCGAGCAACTCTCACCGATTCTTCTTTGGTCCCCTTGGTGACGATGCAATTCCTGACATGACATGGTTGCCTGCCGGAGAATCGCACAACTTCAAGACCGTTCCCGGCACGCACAACGTTGCCTGGATGTTCACTCAGAACTAGTGCCCGACCGTCTTTCGGATCTCCACTATTTTTTCTGCTGAATGATTAGCGTCTTCGCCCTTTTCATCCATTAGTTGAGACCGATCTTTTGCAGCTTCTCGCTCGGCGAGTTTTGTATCAGCTCGTGCAATGGCAGCATCTGTGCCGTGTTCGTTAATGAACTCTGCCCACTCGACTAACGCTTCCACCATCTCATCTTCAGGCACAACTGCAACATTGCGTCCCTTGACGAACAGGTGACCGCGTTTGTTGCCAGCTGCAATACCAAGATCAGCTTCGCGCGCTTCGCCCGGCCCGTTGACAACACACCCCATCACTGCAATCTGCAATGGCAATTTCTTATGTTCAAAAGCAGCAAGGGCCTTGTTCGCAATATCAATCACGTCAATTTCGGCACGACCACAACTTGGGCATGCAATGAGGTCAACGTTTTTACGCTCACGTAATCCGAGAGCCTCGAGCAATTGACGTCCAGCACGCGCCTCTTCAACAGGATCCGCAGTGAGGCTGTAACGAATGGTGTCGCCAATGCCTTCGAGAAGCAGAGTGGAAATACCTGCAGTGGCTTTGATAAGCCCAGCGGGAGGTGGCCCTGCTTCTGTGACTCCGAGATGCAGTGGAATGTCTGTTGTGTCGGCCAACATGCGATACGCCTCAACCATGAGTGGCACATTGCTTGCCTTGACCGAAATTTTGATGAGATTGAAATCGACTTCTTGGAAATAGGCAATTTCATGCATTGCAGATTCAACCATTGCTGCTGCGGTGAGGCCACCGTATTTTTCATACAGCGACGGATCAAGAGACCCACCATTGACACCGATACGAATTGCCAGATTGCGATCGCGTGCTTCAGAGGCAACAGCCTTGATGTGTTCTGGTTTACGAATGTTTCCGGGGTTCAAGCGAAGCCCGTGAACTCCGGCTTCCATTGCAGCAAGTGCCATCTTGTACTGGTGATGAATGTCAGCGATGATCGGAATTGGTGAACGCGGAACAATCTGCGCAAGACCTTCGGCAGCTTCTTGGTCGTTACATGTACACCGCACGATGTCGCACCCGGCAGCAGCCAGTGCATAGATCTGTTGCAACGTGCCTTCAACATCGGCAGTCTTTGTGGTGGTCATGGATTGCACCGTGATGGGAGACCCTCCGCCAACAGGCACTTTGCCCACCATGATTTGCTGAGTATTGCGACGCTCGAACATGCTCCTCAGTCTGTCAGTTCCGCGGCCGTTTACCCGAGTGGTTGCGTGATATCGAGGTATAAACCGGTCAAAAGCAGCAGTGACAAAAGCCCGACGACCAACGTGGCTAACGGAACCATCTTGTTGATGTCTGCTTTATACAGCCGACCTTTGCGCGAGCGCACCCGCTCGTAGATAGCAATTGCAGCATGCCCGCCATCAAATGGAAGCAACGGAAACATGTTGAACACGCCAACAAACACGTTGATACTGGCGAGAAGAATAAGTACACCCTTCAATCCGTCAGAACGACCGACCGTGCCACTGAACTCACTGACTCCCACCACTGTGGTGGGACGAGTTTCAAGAGTTGCATCTGGAGATTTTGTGAGATGACGAATTGAGTTCATGGGATTTAGTGCAACCACGACCCCCTTCACAGAACCAGTAACGGTGTTGCCGATATCTGCAATAGAACGCCCCACAGATTCAGCGATTCCAAGATGCTTCCAACCCCAGTCATCAGCCATGACTCCCAAATATGCACGACCAGGCTTCGTGGGATGTGCAGCCAGAACGATGTTTCGCGATTGACGGATACCGGCATGTTCGAACACAACAGACACAGACTCGCCTACTGAGAACGTTTGAATTGCCGCAGCGACACTGTTGTAATCAGACACGGTGATTCCACCGATTGAAATGAGAACATCACCAGTGGAGATACCCGCAGAAGACGCAGGACTGTTGACAGTATCAAGGCCTCTAATTGTGGAGATGCCAGTGTTTTGTTGACGACCGCCGGATGCATACACCCCAAAGAACAACACGAATGCGATCAGCATGTGCATCAAAGATCCGGCAGTGATCACTAATAGTCGACGTGGAAATGTTTGTGATCGATATGCGCGCGATTCATCAGCGGGATCTACTTCGTCAACGTTGTTCATTCCGATGATGCGAACAAAAGCACCAAGCGGCAAGGCACGAACTCCGTATTCGACTTCACCTTTCGTACGGCTCCATACACGTGGGCCAAAACCCATGAAAAACTGCGTGACTTTCATACCTGTGAGTCGAGCCGTAGAAAAGTGCCCCAGTTCATGCATGAACACTGAGAAGAGCAATCCGACAACGAATACAAAGGTCCACGGGTTCTTCACCGCCAAGTAACCAAGCAGAGCAATCATGATGATTCCGGTGATCTTGCCATTGCGCGTTGCCATGGGAGACACGGCCTCGTCTACTGCGCCACCAGCGGCTATCTCAGATCGAAACCGATGATAAAAATCGCTCATCTCGATAGCTCCTCTGCTGCCAGTCGACGACCTTGTGCATCAGCATCAAGTACATCGTCAACCGATGTTGGCACAGTAACTGCGAACTTTTCCATCACCCGTGACACAAAAATACCAATTTGAGACCAAGTAATACGCCCAGCAAGAAACGCCTCTACGACAATTTCGTTTGCTGCCGATAGTGCAGCTGGCGCTGTGCCTCCGGCTCGTCCTGCTGCGTATGCAAGATCAAGACAGACAAATGTTTTTCTGTCTGGTGGTTCAAAATCAAGACGTGACAACGTGGACCAGTCGATGCGTCCGAACGGTGTTGCAATGCGATCCGGGTAACCGAGTGCGTATCCGATAGGCAATCTCATATCGGGCATTGACAATTGCGCAATTGTTGAACCATCAGTGAATTCCACCATTGAGTGCACGACTGATTGTGGGTGAACCACAACGTCAATATTGTCGAACGAAGTACCGAATAATTCATGAGCTTCAATAACTTCAAGACCTTTATTCATCAGAGTTGAAGAGTCGATTGTGATCTTCGGCCCCATCTTCCACGTGGGGTGCGCCAATGCTTCATTGACAGTGACTGTGGCAAGAGATTCAGCTGAACGACCACGAAATGGACCACCGCTTGCGGTGAGCACGATGCGGGCAACTTCTGATGCTGGTCGTGAGGACGAGCGAAGACATTGATGAATTGCACAGTGTTCGCTATCAACCGGAACCAACTGCGCTCCTGGCGTTGCACGTAATGGCTGCACCACTGGTCCGGCAGCAATGAGACTTTCTTTATTGGCCAAGCCAAGGGTTTTCCCGGCGCGCAACGTTTCAAGAGTTATAGACAGTCCGGCAAACCCGACAACACCGTTGATAACAACGTCTGCCACTTCGACGACATCAGCAAGATTTCCCGAAACCGTGATTCCCGGAAGAGCTGCTGCCACTACGGAACGGAGAGTTTCGTCTGTAACGACGACAAGTTCCGGGTTCAGAAGTCGCGTTTGAGCAATGACCACGTCCGACGACGAACCAACTGCAAGTGCAGTGACGCGATATTTATCTGGCTCTGCCAGTACAACTTCAATTGTTTGTGTGCCGATGGACCCTGAGGATCCGGCAATTGCGACGCGAGTTATGCCCAAGGGCTAAGAACCAACATGAGGTAATACACCGCAGGAAGAACGAAGAAGAATCCGTCGAACCTGTCAAGTACTCCACCATGCCCCGCAACAATGGTGCCAAAGTCTTTGACATCAAGATTGCGCTTAAACATTGATTCGACCAAGTCTCCCAAAGGCGCCATCACTGCAATAACAATTGTCAATGCAATCCATTCGCCCATTGAGTTCCATGTTCCGTTCTGAGAACCAAACACAATGACGGCGACAAGCGTTGCAATTGCTCCGCCGATTGCGCCTTCAATGGTCTTATTAGGACTAATCCATTCGCGCAATGGTGTTTTACCAATTGATGCACCGATAAATAATCCGCCGACGTCATTAGCGATAACACCAATGACAATCATGAACAAGGTGTCAGTACCTGCATGAGCAAGGCCACCATTGACTGAATAACGCAGAATCAAAGCAGCAAACGAGCCGAGTAGACCGATCCATGTCATCGCCATGTTTGTAATTGCGACGTTTGGCATTGGACCACTGTGAACACTGCTGCTACCGATAAACCCAATGGAAGTAGCAAGAAAGCCGAAAGCGAACACCAATGGCAACGAAGCGTCACCAATCCAATAAGCGGCTATTGGTGCAGCAACACACGTGAGAATTCCGGCGAACGTTGCTGGCCTATAACCCTTCTCGGTTACTTTGCTGAAGAACTCAACTGCTGCAAGCCCAACGACTGCGACAACAATAAGCATCACTGCGGCCGGACGCCACATGATTGCACCCAAGAAAACTGCAAGAAGAATGAGGCCCGTAGTGACAGCTGTTGGCATGTCACGACCGGTGCTACCTCCAGTACCGCGAGGACCAGAGCGGCGCACTTGCGGTGCGCGACCGCGTGGAATGCCGCCCGTGATGTCGCGAGATGGATCAATACCGAAATCTGCAGTTACATCGCGAGATGCACGGCGACGCTCATCTGTTGGATCAGTTCCGATGGTGATGTGATCAGGACGACGAGTCGGTTCACTCGGCTCTTGGAATGTGCCCCATACGTCTGTGTCGTCTTCTGTTGATGGCAATTCACCTGTTGCAGGCTCGGTCCAATGCGGAAGGTTGCCGGTATCGGCGTCTCCGAAGCTGAGAACTGGTTCAGCAGTCGGGTCGTCAGCAAACTGCACGGTGCCGAAATCAGAACCGAAATCGGTTCCGTATCCTGACGAGTCGTTGCTGTCGGTGGTGTCTCGGCGGCGCCAGATGTCATCACTCATGTTGTTCCCCTTTCGGGCGTTCGTTGACAACCATAGTTGCCATCGTTTCTATACCTCGAGCAGCTCATGTTCCTTACGGGTAAAAGCTTTTTCGATTAATTCAATGTGGTCCTGCGTGAGTTTGTCGAGCTCTTTTTCAGCTCTTTCCAATTCATCTTTCGATATCTCGGAATTTTTCTCAGCAGTTTCCATATGTTTGCGCGCATCACGGCGAATGTTGCGCACGGCAATGCGTCCGTCTTCGGTCATGTTCTTTACGATTTTTACGTATTCCTTACGACGCTCTTCGGTGAGCACAGGAATAGACAAACGGATGATGACTCCGTCGTTCGAAGGATTCAGACCCAGGTCGCTTTCGCGAATGGCCTTTTCAATTGCTCCGAGGGCTCCGCGGTCATGAGGCTTCACGACAAGTGTGCGCGCTTCAGGGACTTGGAATCCGGCGAGCTGTTGCAATGGCACGGTTGCTCCGTAGTACTCAACTAGCAGCTTTTCAACAAGGCTTGGACTAGCGCGACCAGTTCGAACTGAAGAGAACTGAGACTGGACATGCTCCACGGCTCGTTCCATCTTGTCGATGGCTTCGAGGGTGGCTTCTTCGATCACCCGACCAGCGTACCTATTTGTTCGCCTCGGAGAATGGACTTGACGTTGCCACGAGCCAAAAGGTCAAACACGACGATGGGCAAGTTCTTGTCCATGCAGAAGGTGATGGCAGTGGAATCCATGACTTTGAGGCCCTTGGTGATGACATCCATGTGGCTAATTCGGTCATAGCGAGTGGCGGTCTTATCAAGCTTCGGGTCTGCTGTGTAGACACCATCAACCCCAGAGTGAGTGCCCTTCAAGATGACTTGCGCGTCAATTTCTGCAGCCCGCAATGCTGCTGCGGTGTCTGTTGTGAAGAACGGGTTACCTGTTCCCCCAGCAAGGATGACAACGCGACCTTTTTCCAAATGACGCTCTGCGCGACGACGAATGTACGGCTCGGCGATCTTTGGCATCTCAATTGCGCTCATCACTCGAGAATGTTGACCTGCGCGTTCGAGAGCATCTTGCAATGCAAGACCGTTCATCACAGTTGCGAGCATTCCCATGTAGTCAGCTTGCGCCTGATCCATACCTTGACCAGCGCCTTTAAGACCGCGCCAGAAGTTTCCGCCTCCGACAACGATGGCGATGTCGGTACCTAGTTCTTCGCGGGCTTCACGAACCTCTTCGGCAACTTGCGACAGGACATTGCTATCAAGTCCAAAACCCGATGGTTCAGCAAGTGCTTCACCCGAAAGTTTCAGCACAATGCGAGACCAAGCGGGCCGAGTGGACATGTCAGCCGATCTCTACCTGTGCGAAGCGCACGATCTGAGCAGAACCGATGAACTGAGCAATGCTGAGTTTGTCGTCCTTGGCATACGGCTGTTCGAGAAGACAAATGTCCTTGAAGAATCCAGTGATGCGACCTTCAACAACTTTGGCGATTGCTTGTTCTGGCTTGCCTTCGTTACGAGTAACGATCTCAAGCGTTGCGCGCTCTTTTTCAACAACGTCTGCTGGTACGTCTTCACGACGCAAATAGCGAGGACGAGCAAACGCGATATGAACTGCAACGTCGTGGGCAACCTCTTGAGTTGCTCCGGACATTTCAACAATGACGCCATTGACTCCACGTCCACCTTGAATGTGGTTGTAGGAATCGAGAATGTTTCCGGCAGCAGCTTCAAAGCGAATAACTTCGCCTACTTCAATTTTCTCTTTCAGAACGATTTTCAAGTCATCTACTGATGCTGTGTGGTCTGCAAGTCCTGCTTCGCCCTTTTCAAGGATTGACTGAGCCAATGCGTCAACTGCCGCCTTAAAGCCATCACTTGAAGCAACGAAGTCGGTTTCACACTTCAATTTGACGATAGAAGCACGAGTTGCTTCAACAATGATCGAAACAGCTCCTTGTGCATTCTCGCGATCATCGCGTTTTGCACTTGCAGCAAGACCCTTTTCACGGAGCCACTGCTTAGCGGCTTCAACATCGCCACCATTTTCTTCAAGTGCCTTTTTGCAATCCATCATTCCTGCACCAGTGCTCTGGCGAAGGCTTTGAACATCTTTAGCTGTATATGACATGACTACTCCGCTGCTGGTTGTTCAGTTGGCTTTGGTGCTGACAAACGTGCTTCGCGAGATGCTTGAGCTTCTGCTGCCTGACGACGTGCGTCAGCCTGCTGTGCTTCAAACACTGCGTTCTCTTCTGCTGTGCGCTCAACTGGAACAACTTCAGCTGCTGCTGCTCCGGCTGGATTGCGCTTCTGAGCAATGAAGCGACCTTCAATGATTGCTTCTGAAATAACACGAGTAAGAAGATCGTTTGAGCGAATCGCATCATCATTTCCAGGAATTGGGAACTGAATGAGATCTGGGTCAACGTTTGAGTCAACAACTGCGACAACAGGAATTCCCAGCTTGTTAGCTTCAGTCACTGCGATGTGCTCTTTGACGGTGTCAAGAACAAAAATTGCATCCGGACGACGAGCCAAGTGCGAGATACCTGAAAGGTTCTTCTGCAGTTTGTCGAGTTCACGAGTAAGAAGAAGTGCTTCCTTCTTTGGCATGGCTTCAAATTCACCTGATGCCATCATGCGCTCGTACTCTTGCATTTTTGCAACACGCTTTGAGATGGTTTCGAAGTTGGTGAGCATTCCACCCAACCAACGTTCGTTCACGTAATACATGCCGGTTTTTTCGGCGTAGCTACGGATGGGATCTTGTGCCTGCTTCTTTGTTCCGACGAACAAGACAGTTCCGCCATTTGCGACAAGATCGCGAATGAACGCATAAGCAACCTCAATACGCTCAAGCGTCTGGTCAAGGTTGATGATGTGGATTCCGTTGCGCTCTCCAAAAATGAATTGCTTCATCTTCGGATTCCAACGACGGGTCTGGTGACCAAAGTGCACACCAGCTTCGAGCATTTGACGCATTGATACGACAGCCATGATTTTCTCCTTCTGCGGTTTTCCACACACTGATCCGACGCCGAAGCGACCGCAGATGGCCAGTGTGCAAGGTATTTGCTTGGAACGACGGGCACGGAAATGTGCCTGTTGAACTCTGAAAGCCTATCGGCACGGGGTCATCACCCCACAATGACCCCACCTCGACCCACGAGGTGGGTTCGTGTGAAACCGAGAAACCGCAAAGGGTCCACATAACGGACTCCGAGCCTCACCCCGAGATACAACTGCGATCCACTGACTCCAATCACCTCCCCCGCAGCCACCGAGGACCCAAGAACAACACCGGCACTACCAAGGCGCCCATAGGTAATTCTGGCTCCCCTCCCAATGTCTTCGACCACGTACTCAACGTGGGCCACCTGGCCAACGAACACCACGACCCCTGCGGTGACTGCCCGAACGGGCGACCCGGATGTTGTGGCAATCGTGACTCCTCGATGGCCAACACATCGCTGACACGCAGGAGCCCGAAACCCATCGACCACAGTTCCGGCAACGGGAGGAACGGGGGGCGTGACAGCAAGAAGTACTACGACGAGGCGCGAAACGACCGGAAAACCCACAACCGAGATGTGTGCACGTGCGGCAATAGTTGGAAAAGTCAGCCCATGCCGGCAGCGGCAAGTCGCGAACGCAATTGCAGCACTGCCTTTGTGTGAATCTGCGAAATGCGACTTTCAGTAACACCTAATGCTTCGCCGATTTCCGACAGCGTTAGTCCGTCGTCGTAGTACAGGATCAAAATTGCTTGCTCACGTTCAGGAAGTTTGGAAATTTCAGCGCGCATCGCTGTGCGCAATTCGCCTTCTTCCATCGCGCGCCCTGGCTGTAAATGCACATCAGCTTCGGCAGCTGTTGTATCTAGTGCCACGTGATCAAGCGGGCCGACGGAACCAGCCGCAATATCTGCAAGCCATTTTTCTAACTCATCAGTGGTGATGGAGAGTTCAGCAGAGATTTCTTCGTCAGTCGGTGTGCGTCCGTGTTGATGTTCCAACAATGCAATGGCGTCCTGCACAGACCGCGAGCGAGAGCGAACAGAACGAGGCACCCAATCAAGTGCGCGAAGTCCGTCGAGAATTGCTCCACGAATACGCGGGATTGCATACGTTTCAAATTTCGCGCCCTGTGATGGATCAAACTTGTCGATCGCATTCATCAACCCAAATACGCCTGCACTAACCAAGTCGCCTGTGTCGACTGTGCGCGGCAGACCGGCGGCAAGACGACCAGCAACGAATTTTACGAGCGAGGCGTAGTGCACAACTAACCAGTCGCGAGCAGTGCCCTCTTCTGACTCGTGCCATGCCTCCCATGCTGAATCGATTGTGTAACGAAGCGGGCGTGCGTTCATGCGCGTGGATGCGATTCTGAATACACGAGACGCAGGCGTTCTTTGCTGACATGGGTGTACCGCTGAGTTGTCGAAGCGTCGCTGTGGCCGAGAAGTTCTTGAATGGAACGTGTATCTGCGCCGTTGTCCATGAGATGAGTGGCAAACGAATGACGCAATGCATGTGGGTGTGTGCCACCAGGAATATCTGCACGTACGCACGCTTCATCGAGAAGACGTGTGCAGTCGCGTCGACTTAAAGCATTTCCACGAGCAGACAACACAAGAGATGACCCCGTGGCATCGCCTGCAACTTCATGACGCACTGTCAACCAACGGCGAATTGCTTCGGATGCGGGCATGCTTAGTGGGACCATTCGTTCTTTTGAGCCCTTACCCATTACCCGCAGTGACGACCCATCTGACGACACGCTCTGCAATGTGAGGCCGCATACTTCAGAAACTCGCAAGCCGCTGCCATACAAAATCTCCAGGACAACGCGATCACGTGCTCTGCGCCATTCAGGAGCATCTTCATCTTCTGACGACACGAGACGGCCAACGGTCTCGGCATCAAGAGGTCGCGGTAAGCGACCTTTTACCGTCGGAGTATGCACAGCATCGGTGGGATTCGTTTTCGATGCGCCATTTCGGATTGCCCATGCAAAATATCGACGCAATGCTGCGACACGACGAGCAATCGTGCGCGACGTTGCGCCTCTGTCATGAAGCGCTGCCAGATATTCACGGACATGTTCTTTTTCCACCATGTTTGGAATAACAGATGGCATCGAGTCGAGCATCCATTCAGCGAACAATTCGACATCACGACGATATGCAGCACGAGTGTTTGCTGCAGACGCGGTGAGCGTTGATTCAAATTGTGCGATGGCCCATTTCTTTAAGCGCCGATTCCGCTCAACACAGTCACCCTTAAGGCTGTTACTGGTGGAGGCCCGACACTGCGCACACGATGACAAATGCGATGGCGTGATTTCATGTGCTGGATTGGTAAATGGTTCAGCGCCCTTGCTGGTCTTCATGGTGCGAACACACCACGCAAAATATGTTGAGACAGCAGACATACGTTGCTCAACTGTTTCCACTGAATATCCATCAGCTTCCAGCTGGTCGCAATATTCGCCCACCAGCCTCTCTGTGACAGAGATCGGAGTCGTTGCTTTTCGTTGTACAAAATACGAAGCGGCATGCGTTAGGTCCGACAGGCGTCCCATACGTACGGATTCGCCAACAGCAAGAGTTTTGACATAGCGCGACAGTTCAAATTGGTCGAGACTCGAAGACTTGACCCGTGACTGTGCAGCGGTGCTCATGACCTCAACGGTACCCCTGATGGGCTAGGCCACGAGTGCCTCCCACCAACCGTTTGTATTCGCAACCCACCCTTTGGCTTCCAACCGACCGAGAATGACAGCGACATGTACCACCGACATTGACGCACCGAGCGCAATTTCATCCATGCTTCGTGGCACTCGACCAAGCGCGGTCATCACCTGACGTTCTTCACCAAGAAGCGCCGGCCGACCCTCGCACCAGTCAGTCATGTGGCGATGATCAAGACCAAGAGCCACCAGCACGTCAGCAACATCGGTGACTGGCCCGCACCCGTCACGCAGAAGATTGTTTGTCCCTTCACACGGTGCGATACCCGGTGCACCTGGCACCGCCAACACAGTGATGTCGCGTTTCATTGCCTCGCGCACCGTAATCATGGACCCACCTGTCGTACGAGACTCGACAACAACGAGCACCTCACTAAGAGCTGCCAAAATTCGATTACGCATCGGGAAGCGATGTGCTTCTGGCGGTGTTCCGGGTGGTGACTCACTAATCAATAACCCGCGCCGACCCATTTCTCCCCAGATGCGTTCATGTTCAGGTGGATACACCGTGTCAAGACCCGATGCAACAATTGCAATCGGCGGAGTTCCCTCTTGTGCACTGAGCGATAGCGCACCAACATGTGATTCAACATCAATGCCTCTCGCTAAGCCCGAGACCACACTGATGCCTGCGGCCGATAACTGTGTGCCCAAGAGTTTTGCAAAGTATTTCCCGCGTTGCGTGGCGTGACGTGTACCAATGACTCCGACTCGCCGATGGTGAATGGCGCCAGCATCACCAATCATGAACAACACTCCAGGAGCACTGGGGTCTCCCAACAACGACGGCGGATACGGAGCATCTCGCATTGAGACCACTGTGATTGAGGAATCGATACATGCCTCAGCTGTGGAGATCAGTAACGACGCATCCGCACCATGCCATGCACGCCACACAGCATCACTAATTCCGACAAGTGGTCGTTCACCTGCTTGCAACATTTCCCACACTCTCGCTGATGTATCAAGACCAATGAGTCGGCGCAGACGTAGAGGTGTTTGTAACGGCATTGCTGCTAGCGCTGCGCTGTATGCCCATTCGGGGTAACGATGCGACATGACTATCGCCTCTCCACTGAGGGGATGATGGGAACTCGCATGCCACATGCAGCTTCAACCCATTCGGTTCCGATTACATCATCTGCGCCGTTCATGTCCGCAAGAGTTCGCGCAACCCTTCGTACACGGTGGTAACCACGACCAGACAACCGACCCTCATCAAGCCTGTCGCGCAACCACGACATTGCTTCACGCGATAGCGGCGCACAATCGTCAAGACGATCAGCGGGAATCGCCGAATTGAGACAACCTTGTCGTTCGATACTGATGCGATGAACATCAGCAACGCGACGAGCAATAGCGCTGCTACTTTCTCCCGCACTTCCTCCCGTGAGTTCGGTTGTTGATGGTTTGACCAGTTTGATCCGAATATCAAAACGATCAATCAGGGGACCACTAAATCGACGCACATACCGCTGACGAATCGAGGTCTGGCATGTGCAACCAAGCGGCGATGCTTCGCCGCATGGACACGGATTTGTTGCAGCGACGAGCAAACATCGTGCAGGCATAGTGACAGCCGAATGTGCACGAGAAATATTGACAACGCCTTCTTCAAGTGGTTGACGCAACGAATCAAGCACCGTGGGAGCGAACTCCCCCATCTCATCAAGGAACAAGACGCCGTTTGATGCCAGGCTCAATTCGCCAGGTCGAATATGACCAGAGCCTCCACCCACCATCGCAACCATCGAGATGCTGTGATGCGGAGACCGAAACGGCGGCGAAGAAGCAATTGCACTACTGATTTGCATGCCTGCTGCACTTCGCACCATTGCACACGTGAATGCTTCGTCTTCTGTTAAACGCGGAAGCAGTCCGGGCAATCGTCGCGCCAACATTGATTTGCCAGCACCAGGTGGACCCATCATGAGCATGTGATGAAAACCCGACGCTGCCACTTCAAGAGCTAGTCGCGCACTTGATTGGCCCCGAACATCTGCCATATCTGCAACTGCATCCACAACAACATGCGCATTCGGCACCGCAACAGTCGGCCACGGAGTTGCATTAACGAGAACATCTACTAATTCAGCAAGCGACGACACCGGGCGCAATCGCGACGGGCGTGCCAACATTGACTCTGCTGCAGCCGATGCTGCGACTACAACATCGAACGCTGACACTGCATCGACAAGTGGTGCCATGCCAGATGTTGGACGTAAAGAACCATCAAGTCCTAACTCGGCGATGAATGCGCACCGCTCAACAGCGTCAGTGGGCACAATTCCTTCAGCAACCAACAAGCCAATAGCGATCGCTAAATCCATGCCGGCGCCACCCTTGCGTTCACCACCCCCGGCCAAATTGATGGTGATTCGGCGAAGAGGCCATTCGAACCCACTTGACAAAAGCGCAGCTCGCACACGGTCGCGTGATTCGCGGCACCCTTCGTCTGGCAGCCCAACCACAGTGAAACCAGGAAGGCCCTTACCGACATGTGCTTCAACTGTTATCGGAGTTCCACGGGTGCCAAAAAGAGTGGCTGATCGGATAGCTGCATACATGTGCTGTCCCCTTTGGGTTCGAGTCTGTGATAATCGACTAGATGTGTGCGAGAAGGTCTGCAGTTTTGGCAATGGCCACCGGACTCATATTTGCGCTATCTGCATGTGCTGCACCATCTCGCACCGGTTCAAGTTTTTGCGCCCAACTTGGTCGTGAGTTACCCGCAATTGGTCAACCAATGGTGACAAGCACAGATGTTTCAGCCATGGTGCATCGTTATGAACGGCTTCTCAAACGAGCACCGCTTTCAATTGAAGGTGACTTCGCAATTCTGACGGGGTTGCTGCAAGATGCATCTCACGTGAATCCCTCCGACAAAGAGGCTCTTCAGAAAATGGCAGATGCCACGTATGCCGCTAATCAGTCGGCGTTGAACGTGCGCGACTGGGTGAAAAGTACCTGCGCAGTTGATATCTCAACAGGACTCAATATTGATCCGCCGCGTCTGCCGACAACGACTGTTGCGGCGACCACAACAACTGCAGTTCCCACAACCACAACGGTTGCTCCGCAGGGATAATTAGCGAATTTCTCCGCGCTTGACGATTACTTTGTCAACTAGTCCGTAGTTCTTAGCTTCTTCCGCACTGAACCAGTGATCGCGCTCACTGTCTGCTTGCACTTCTGCAACGGTGTGACCCGAATGATGCGCAATGAGTTCAGCCATGCGCAACTTGATAAAGCGTGACTGCTCAACTTGAATTGCAATGTCTGATGCTTGACCGCGCAAACCAGCAAGTGGCTGATGCATCATGATGCGAGAGTTTGGCAACGTATAACGCTTGCCTTCAGCACCTGCAGTGAGAAGGAACTGCCCCATGGAAGCGGCAAGACCCATGCACACTGTTGCAACGTCGCAACTAACGAACTGCATGGTGTCGTAGATGGCCATTCCGGCAGTGACAGAGCCACCAGGGCTGTTGATGTACAACCAGATGTCGGCGTTGGCGTCTTCGCCTTCGAGATAGAGCAACTGGGCACAGATCTGGTTGGCGATGTCGTCGTTGACGTCGGTACCAAGCATGACGACGCGGTTTTTCAGCAATCGCGTGAAAATGTCGGAGCGAGGATCGCCACCCGCATCGATGGCCATTGGGCTGACAGGAAGTCCAGAAGTACTCATAGTGGATAAAGGCTACCTGCTCGGCAAGAATAGAGCCGTGCCATCAACCCCTGACTTCTCCCCCAACACCGACGAACTCATCGCCAATAACTCCCAATTTGTGACCGACTTTCGCGATGCCGGACTGGCTCTTGCACCTCAGCGCCATCTTGCAATCGTTGCGTGCATGGACAGCCGTATGGACATCTTTCAGATGCTTGGCCTTGCTCATGGTGATGCGCACATCATTCGTAATGCCGGTGGAGTTGTCACTGATGATGTCATTCGCTCACTGGTGGTGTCCCAACGTTTGTTGAACACACAAGAAATTATTCTGATTCATCACACGAACTGTGGACTCCAAACCATTTCTGATGACGGGTTCAAAAAGCAGATTGAGGACGACTGCGGCATCCGACCCAGTTGGGCTATCGAAGCGTTCACTGATCCGTATGACTCTGTGCGTCAATCAATGAATCGGCTCGGACATAGCCCGTTCGTCATCTTCAAAGATCACATTCGTGGATTTGTCTATGACGTGGAAACTGGTCAACTACTCGAAGTTGACTCAGACCCTCGTCACGTTCCCTAAGCGCGAGACACTCCGCTCACGATAACGACAATGCGTTCATCGTCAGAAATGCTGTCGCACATAGCTAGTACACCGGCAAAGCCAGAAATTCCCGTTGCGCATGAGTTGAACCCACCAACATTGCGTACCAATTCATACGCACGGTGTAGATGATCTTCCGACACAACGACCGGTGAACCACCCGTGTCTGCCATGGCATCGAGCACACTGATCCAGTCGTATGTCTCGTCGTCCAAGATGCCGTCCGCAAAAGATGTGGGAATCTCTTCCCACGGCCACATGCATTCGCTCCATCGAGGTCCAGCATTTCGTGCGCCACCTGTTGCAATTGCGTTCTTCCATGCACGTTCTAATGGCGCGCAACCCTGGGTTTGTACAGCATGAAGTTTTGGGTGCACGCCCGCAATACGCATTGACGAACCAACACATGCTGCCAATGCACCGCCACCTACTTGAACAAAAATACGGTCTGCGAAATGACCTAACTCTTCAGTGATCTCCCACCCAATGGTGCGACCACCGTCTAAACACCACGCGTTCTCCGTGCCTTGCACTCCAAATGGAATTGCACCAGCAGCAACTGCTTCTCGAAATCGCAACACGCATGGGTCGCCTGGCGGGTCTGTGTCTCGTCGTGGACACACAACAATTGTCGCACCAAGCTTCTTGAGTGTTTCAAGTACTGCAGCCGATGCAGTTGGCGGAACATGAACAGCGATTGGCCATTCCATTGCAGCTGCCAAAGTGCTCGCTGCAATCGCCGCATTGCCGCACGATGCAATCGCAAGCGAAGGACGAGTTGTCGGGGTCCACGGCGCCTGACCAGCTGCCTCAACCATCAACAGGTGAAGTAGTTCAGTAAAAATGTGCCGAGCTTTGTGCGACCCACCCACATTTGCGGTTTCGTCTTTCACCCAAATGCCACCAGTGGCAGAAAACCCAAGTGCTTCAGACAATTCATCACTGCGCGTCAGTGGTGTGCGCACGAATCCAGTGCCAGCTACTCGAGATACAGCTTCATCT
>CAIYTS010000214.1 GCA_903929185.1 uncultured Acidimicrobiaceae bacterium | reverse complement strand
GATTCGAACTTCGCGCGAGTGTGGAACATCAGCAAGTAACGCACCAAGAGACAACACCATTGAAGCTTCAAAACGGGCAGCAACACTGACGATCTGTTCAGTGAACAAACGCCATTTCAAACTGGGTTCTGGCCCAAGAATCAAAATGACATCTGCACCAGGTGTGCTTGCGTGCCAGAGGCTGACCTTTGGCCACACGATGGTGCGATTCACGCCGTCGAGTAAACGTACTGACGGACGAATCGTTGCGAAGTCTGTGAATTCTTCTGGATCAATTTCAGCGAGTGGTTCTGCGTTCCATGCATCAATGAGAGTGCGTACTGCAGTACTTGAGGCGTCGGCTGCGTCATTCCAGCCACTGAACGCAGCGATTACTGCGGGGCTGTGAAGTGTGGGATGGGATAACCACCGGACATGATCTGAAGCCGTCATTCCTTCAAAATCTATCGCCGAAAACGGGCAGAGAAATCAGGAATTGGCCGCATCTGCCAGATCATGTGGACCAGCTGCCGGATAGCCCTTTTTCTCACGGATTAGGGCTCCCCATGGCTTCAAAATGGCGATTAATTCGTCGATATCAGAGCCGAGTGCGCGCACAACACATTCCATTTGTTTGTCGGTGTTTTGTTCCACCAACTCGCGCTGGGCACGACCAGACGTCGTGAGAGTTCCCTCGTCTGTAATGAGACCATCTCGTAACAAGCGTTCAGCCGCTTCGTCGTAATCTGCTTCATTCCATCCACGGCTGCGGCTGTATGTCTTCATGGGCATACCCCAGAACAGTTCACTCAATATGCCAATTTCACACGCTGTGAATCCGGCGCTGATCCACGCTGCAGTGTGGCTGTCTCCGCGGTATTCACGCAACATGTCTCCGAGTCTCCAGACATCTCCGACAAGTGAACCTGGCATAGCCAGTGAACTGACGCCTGCAAATAATGCTCGACCCTCGGGACGTAATACGTCAGTTGCACGAGCAAGCAATGTACGTGCCGTTGATGCACCGTCTGGCTTTTCACCAATGATGCGATGCAGTTGCGCAATCGCGCCGTCATCACGAGCTGCACAAATAGTTGCGGCATCTGTCAGTGTCCAACCGTATGCAACTGATGGCAGCACCACTTCTGGTTTGAAAACAGCAAATGCGGCAGCAACAACTTGTCCTGGCACGTGTCCCATTACTGATCCGCGACTGGTGAAGTACGCGGGTCCATCGGGAGCCATGACGCCATTTAGTTCTCGTGGACTAGCCCCAAATCCCAATTGTTGGTAATTGCTGTGACATTCGGGTGAGAAGTACACCTGACCCGTCACTGGTTCAAGAACCCCTGCCAATACTCGTGAAATATGCGTGGAAGACATGTCTGAAGAATAACTACTTCCTGATGTCGCCCGATTACTGGGGCAAATGTGGCAAGGTGGGTATATGTCCGTTGTTGTTGAACAAGCCACCATTGCTAACGCCGAATTGATTGATGCCTTCAACCGTCTCATTCCGCAACTGTCAACCTCGAACAAGCCGCCTACCCAAGAGCAGTTAGCCGAGATCATTGCGTCACCTTCGACTGTCCTCTTCATCGCTCGACACGACGAACATATTGTTGGGTCACTTACCCTCGCAACATTCCGTATTCCCACTGGAGTACGTGCATGGATTGAAGATGTTGTCGTTGATGCAGCCGCACGTGGCCATGGCGTTGGTGAGGCACTGAATCAAGCAGCGATTCTGGAGGCACGTCATCGAGGTGCAATTACGGTTGAACTGACTTCACGGCCGTCTCGTGAAGCCGCAAATCGTTTGTATCAACGCCTTGGCTTTGTAGCTCGCGAAACAAACGTGTACCGCCACGAGCTATAGAGAATTCTCGTCTCACGATATGGTGAAGGCATGGAACAACTTGAAGGCACATACGTACCCAGCACTAGCGAATGGGTGCGTAATCAAATCGATGAGTACGAAACCTCAGGTGGCACTGTAGGTAACACGCTTCTCAAAACTGGCATCCCTGTCATCATCGTCACTATGCGCGGCGCCAAGAGTGGAAATGTTCGCAAGATCGCATTGATGCGTGTTGAGCATGAAGGCTCATATGCACTCGTTGCATCACGCGGCGGAGCTGCTGAAAACCCAGATTGGTATACAAACTTGATCGAAAACCCAACTGAAGTTCTTGTGCAAGATGGCCCAGCACCATTTCGCGTCACAGTTCGCGAAGTAAAAGGTGATGAATACAACGTGTGGTGGGAACGTTCGGCTGCAGTATTTCCTCAGTACAACGAATACAAAACCAAAACATCACGCGTAATTCCTATTCTGATAGCTGACCCTCAATAACTGCTAGCCAGAAGAGTGAACTCGAACAGATTCGGGAACTGCAGTACGAATACGAGCAGAGCCAGGTTCTCGGACAGTGAGTTCACGAGTAGTTGCATTGAGTGAAAGTTTCCAACCTCCTTCATGGGCGCAGCGGTGATGTTCAGTGCACAAAGGAATCAGATTGGCCATATCTGTGGCGCCACCAAGATTCCAGAATGCAATGTGATGTGGTTGACATTGCGAGACTGGTACATGGCAGTTAGGCATGGCGCACGTTATGTGCATGGACTCGAGTGCGCGTCGTTGATGACGTGTGGCAAGCCGACTTGACCGACCGACATCGAGAACGATCCCGTCATTTCCCAAAACAATCGGAATGATTTTTGCTTCACATGCAATACGACGAATGGTTTCGATTGGTACATCGATGTCGGTACCTGTATGGACAAGTGAATGTTTATGAATACCTGATTGAAGCGTTTTGAGATCGATAATGACACTGACGTCGGCTCGACCATATGCAGAGGTGATTGGCGCAGCGGAATCGGCATTGGTATCCACAACGAGCGCACACAAACTAAGAGCCCGAAGTTGATCGGGAGATCGAGTCTCGCCATTTACTGTCCCTTCGCGAAAGAGTCTTTCCACCGCATTTTGCAGTCGCCCCACAATTTGCAGACCAGATTCAGGGTCAAACTCTCCACGGAGGCACACCATGCCTGAATCACGATCGACCCAATGACGTAGGAAAGTGCGACGACGCTGCTGCTCGAGTTGGGTGAGGCCGGAGTCTGTGTGAACTTGTTGCACGGCACGGCGTACTGCGCGAGCGAAGTTGTCGGGTGTGGTGTGTGAAGCAACCATATTGATCCAGTTACCTTGTATGGCAACTTGCTGCTTTTCAGGTTCAGTTAGGTGTGACATAGCTTGCGTGACTGCGTCGATATGTGCGACAGACACAGTGCCGCTAGTGAGCGCAGTTTCAAGCTGTGGAACTAAATCCAAAGTCGAGACCCTGGCAACACCACGTTGTGCCTCACTGCGTGTAACGCCGCAAGCTGAGGCGATTACCTGTGCTGGAATGACTGACGGTGATGCGGCGGCGAGCTCTTGAAGGCGTCGTGTGAGTAGAAGTTTTTGCGAATCCACCCATGCTGCAACTTGAGCTAAGCCTTCAAGCGCTTGGCGAACCGATTCAGTTGTGAGTTGGTTTATGGGAAGTGAATCGATTTTTTCCACGATGGGACAAATCGTTATTGAACGAAGAGTGACTGACATTTAACCTCGTTCCTAAGAACAGTGAGGTGGACAACTGGGCCAGAAAGCCAATATGAATAGGGATTCCCTATCGACAACCACACCGTAGAGCGTGGGTGTGTCGCAGTTATGCGGTTGCTGTCTCGTTCTTTTCCATGGCGTCGGATAAACCGGCGCGCAATCGCAGCGGCTGTTCACGCAGGATAACTGCAAGCAAGAATCCGATCACCATGGTCGCGGCGCAAAGCCAATAGATTCTGCTGACTCCCAATGCGAGGCTGTCAATTACTGCTTGCTTTGATGCAAGAGGCAACTTTGAAATTTGTTCCGGTGATCGGATAATGGAGGAAGCTTTGTCGGGTTCAATAGGTATTCGCTTCGGAATTTCACTGCGGATAGTGGAGTTCAATACTGTGCCGAAAATTGCAAGCCCGAATGAGCCACCAAGCGAGCGAAAGAACAGCACTGTTGCAGTCGCAACACCAAGATCTGAGAATTCAACAGCATTCTGACTTGCGATTGACGTGGTGGTGAAAATGGATGCGGTACCAAAGCCCATAAGAATCATCGGGATCACCAGGTACAGATATGGAGTTGTTCCGGTTATCTGTGCAATGCCAATGAGGCCAAAGATACAAAGAACGCTTCCAACAACGGGAAAAATTTTGTACTTTCCGGTCTTAGCAATGATGCGACCAACACCGAACGTTGCCATTGTTACGCCGAGCATTTGCGGCAATGTGCGCAATCCAGATTCTGTGGGTGATACCAACAGCGAGTCTTGGAAGTACAACGACAAGAAACCACCAGCTCCGTACGTAACAACACCTGCACACATTCCAAGTAGTGCACACGTGCGAACGACATCATTAGAAAATAGTCGCAACGGAATCATCGGTTCCTCAGCACGTTGTTCCACTTTTATGAAGGCAACGAGTCCGAGAAGTGCAATGACAAAAAGAATCAATACATGTTGTTGGGTCCAACCGTGCCTGCCTTCTTCGAGGCCAATCATTAACGACGCAATTGTGAGAGACAGTAAGCCAGCTCCCATAAAGTCAAGCTTTGCTTGACGGCGCTTAAATGGAAGTCTGAGTGCGAAGTGGCACACGCCACCAACAAGGATGACGAACGGAACGTTGATGTAAAAGATCCATGGCCAACTGGCATGGTCGATGATGAGACCACCAATCAGTGGTCCGAGAATTGAAGAACCCACGAATGCAAGTGTGAAGTACCCCATGTACCGACCGCGTTCACGCGGCGGAAGAATGTCACCAAGAATTGCAAAGGCAAGTGCTTGGATTCCGCCGCCACCCATTCCTTGAAATGCGCGAGCTGCAATTAGTTGACCCATCGATTGCGATGCGCCACACAAAATTGATCCGACCAAGAAAACAGCCATTGTCGATTGAAAGATAAGTCTCCGACCATAGAGGTCAGACAACTTGCCGAGCAGCGGCGTGCTGATTGCTGACGTCACGATGTATGCAGTACCTACCCAGGCAAAACTTTCGAAGGCATTGAACTGACCGGTAATGGTGGGAAGAGCAGTAGCGATGATTGATGTCTCGAGGTTTGCAAGCATCACAGCAAGGGCCAGGGCACCAAGAACAATCCACAATCGTTTATTGGTGAATCCGGGAACCAGTGTCTCTGTAGCCATGTTTTCACCGTAGCCCCGAAGTCGTGTCCAAGGTCACACGGAGCACAAAGCAAGCTAGGTAATGAGTTTTGTGTGGTACTGATACCCTTGGGGGTATGTGTAGACAAGTGACGTGCAAGAAATGTAATAAGCCAAGTTGGGCAGGATGCGGGGCACATGTGGAACAAGTGCTTGGACATGTAGCCAAATCTGATCGTTGCTCATGTGCTTCTGGCAAAGCATTGAGGTCGACTGGGAAGCCGAGCATCTTCTCTCGATTCTCGAAAAGTAAATAGCCACATACGCTTTAGGTGTGACGACTGAATGGCTACGACCTACTGAGAATGGCGCCGAGCGCTGTTGGTGGCCAGGTGACGATGTGCCATACATCAATTATCACGACACCGAATGGGGTCGCCCTGTAACTGACGACACCCGACTTTTTGAAAAACTCTGTCTCGAAGGTTTTCAAGCCGGATTGTCGTGGTTGACAATCCTGCGTAAGCGCGAAAACTTTCGCACTGCGTTTCGTGCTTTCGATATGGATGAGGTTGCACGCTTCTCTGAACGTGACATCAATCGACTTCTGGAAGATGTCGGCATTGTCCGTCATCGAGGAAAAATTGAAGCAACCATTAATAACGCAGGTCGTGCGTTGGACCTAATTGATGAAACCGGATCTTTAACAGATTTCATCTGGAGCTATGCACCAGATGTGCCGTATGGTCGTGACGGACAGTCATCGCACGCGTCGGGAGTTGCTTCCATTTCTCCATCAGCCACAGCGTTGTCAAAGGACTTGAAAAAACGTGGTTGGAAATTTGTTGGCCCTACCACTGTGTATTCATTTATGCAGTCAATGGGATTAGTAAATGATCATGTCGACGGATGTCATGTTCGTAGCGCATGTGAATCTGCACGCCAATCAACAATTGCTGCGCGAAAATAGTTAGCTACGAGGATTCAAAAGGTCTTCTGCGTTCTGACGCACTTGCCAATCTTTGTCTTCAAGTGCACGTTGTAACGCAGCATCAACCTCGTCACCTTCGAATGGGGCAAGTGCCAAGATGGCGCGTCGACGCACAGCAGGTTTATCAGAACATGCCGCAAGAATTGCTGGCAGTCCGCGTGAATCGCCAAGTGACCCAAGTGCAGCTGCACACGCTTCGCGAACCACAGCTTCATCGTGGGTTGTGGTGCGATCAATGAGAGTTTCAATTTCAATGTCACTTGCAGGTGATCGTTCACCCACACACCATGCAGCCATCTCGGCCACAAAGACATCGGAATCATCGATGCATTGATGAACATTGATGGAAGGAAATGGCACGGCTAGTTCTACTGCTGTACGTCTGGTTTCAATATGTGCATCCTGAATAAATGGCGAGAGAATTTCAGCAGTCAAAGTTCCGATGCGTGCAAGCGCTCGCAATGCACTGGCTCGAACAGTGCCGTCCTCGTGGTGTAATCCGTCAAGCGCAACCGAGGAATCCCCAGAGAATCCGGCAGCAATGACGTCAAATCGAAAATTGTCTGACATAGCGGACTAGGCCCGAAGGAGCCCACCCACAAACTCGAATGCAATGGTTAATAAGAAACCGAGGATGCAGGCGATGAGGGCACCGAGGACAATTGCGCCACCCGAAAGGTTGGCGAGGGTCTTCCATTTTTGTTCTCGTTCAGGTTCTGCGTAGAGAGGAGTGGGCTTATTGTCCACCCGCACCACTGCAGTACGTCGCGGCGTGGCAGGCTTCATGCGGTCGATAAACGCAAGCGCTACCAAGGCCAGGGCAACTACCCACACTGCGCGTGCACCAGCACCGGTAGCGGTGATGGCAAACAGAGATGATGAAAGGATTGACGTACTCATGAACAACACGATTGTACCGCCAGTCCCACCACGCCGTCCCGCACCAGTGCGAGGGCTGGGATTCGCCCTGCCACTTATTACTTTGTCGTGGCTTGTTTTATTCGGCACTGTTGCAATGGCGGCTGTTCGTATTCAACGATTTGAACTGGCACCTGGTGAAGCGATGACAGTGGCACCGCGAATTGAGTTTGCAGCATCATCGACGGGAACAAAGGTTCCAGAACGTTTTCGAGCAACAAACGGAATCAAATTCGTTACTGCATTTGGTGGTCAATTATCAATTCTTGACAGTGTGCTTGGTTGGATCGACCCACACGTTCAAGTAGATACGTACAAGGAACATTTCGGAACAAGTACTCCGAGCACCTCGCGACGTCTTGGGTTTCAAGCAATGATCGGCGCAAAACAGATTGCCGAGTTTGTGGCTATGAAGAAACTTGGGCTCGATGTGAATCTTGTTATGGGCCGAGTAGTCATTGAAGAACTGGTCTGCGAAGGCGCACCCGTCAAAAATGCCGCATGTACAAATCTTCAAGTAGGAGAGACCATTACTCACTTCGATGGTGTTGCAACACCTACGTTGACTGAATTAACCGCACAGATGAAAGGCCATGTTGTTGGCGACACGGTTGAACTCACTGTGATTCCATACGATACACAGGCGACCACTCCAGATCTCACAAAGTCTGAGAAACGCACAGTGCAATTAATGGCAAATGCCGATGATCCGACTCGTCCGATTATTGGTTTTGTTCCCGCAGACACTCGAACAGTGTCGTTGCCTTTCGACGTGCAAATCTCAACGACAGATATTGGAGGACCATCGGCTGGTCTTGCCTTCACGTTGGCGCTGCTTGACGAACTAACAAGCGGCAATCTGATGGGAACATCTCATGTGGTCGCGACCGGAACAATCAGTGAAGATGGCTCAGTTGGAGCGATTGGCGCTCTTGAACAAAAAGCAGTGGCGGTGAAAGCGTCGGGAGCTGATTTGTTCCTTGTGCCAGCAGGTCAATCAGCCGACGAGATGAAGCGAGCTCGTCATGCGGCTGGGCCACGAGTCGAAATTGTGCAGGTTGCCACTCTCGACGAGGCATTGCAGGCACTCCATGATCATGGCGGCGGGACTTTAGGGGCAACTGCCACATAGAAGGGCCTGTGGATAATGCCACCATTTGGCACCCCAGGAGTCGTACTGTAGATGCCTAATGGCTATCTCTTTCTCCCGACCCGACCCATCATCGCCCGCAGCGGTGGGCTCGGCTGCGTTTCCCACCAGTCGCCGTGGGTTCGACCAGGCTGAAGTACGTGATTTCCTCAAAATGGTGGCTGCCGAGATGGCCCGCCTTCAAGAGCGCGAGCGCTTCCTTGAAAGCGAAATGCGTGCCATGCAAACACGGGGTTTGTCGGCTCCTGGCCGCCTCGATGAAGAGACCGTCACCACATTGTTGGGCGAAGAAGCAGCACGCGTACTCACCGCCGCTCGTGATGCAAGTACACAAATTCGTGACCGTGCTGAAGAGTCTGCAACTCGCCTTGTAAAAGATGCTGCAGAAGATGCAGTACGTATTCGTGAATCAGCAGTCTTAGAGGCAGCTCGTATCCGTGAAGACTCAGGCGCTGACGCCGAATCTGAAATTGAAATGGCCAAGCAACAAGGCCGTGACATGGTGAACGAGGCACGCGAGTATCGCGAAAAAGTCTTGTCAGAATTGTCTCGCCGTCGTGATGCCGCTCGCTCACAAATTGAACAACTTCTTCACGGTCGCGATCGCCTCATGAATGCATTCGAGCGCGCACGCATTGCCAGCGAGGATGTCATTGGTGGACTCACAGATGCTCACGATGAGCCTGAATTCATTGTGGATTTATCACCTACTACTGGTCCTGTTCCCATCATTAACTCTGAGCATCCTTCAGTAAAGGTCTTTGACCGCGAAGAAGTAATTGTTGAAGAAGAACCAGAAGATGTAATAACCAATGTTGTTATTTTCGATCATGAAACTGAAGCAGAAGTTGAAGTCATCGCAGAAGAAGTCAGCGTTGAGGTAGTACCTGAAACTCAGATCGTTGATGTTCTTCACCCCGTGCACACGCCGGCTGAGATTGCACCGTCAGTAGAAGAAGTTGTTTCAGTAGAACCAACAGAAACAACTCAGACAAATGTGGTGTCACTGTTTGGTCGTGGACGACGCTCTGTCGACATGCCAGAAATTGAAATCGAAGCTGAAGTTGAAATGCCAGTTGAAGAAGCAGTTGTTGCTCGAGCTCCGAAGAAAGATGTTGTCGCGGTCGACGATATTTTTGCAAAGTTGCGCGCGGGCAATACAGCTGATGTCGCTGCAAAAGCAGCAACCGCATCTGACGCCATGAAAGACGAAAAGCCTGCAGCGAAAGCAACAGCTCCCAAGGCAGAGAAAAAGGCAAAAGCCAAGCCCGCTGCTCCTGTTGTTGATCCAGCACGATTTGAAGAGCGCAATGAAGAGTTGTCGCCAGTGGTCGTGGCTATGGCTCGAAAGTTAAAGCGCGTCCTTGCTGACGAACAAAACACAGTTCTTGGTCATGTTCGCGCAAAGAAGACGTCGTTAGATATCGATGCTGTGCTCGGAACTGAAGCCGAACATAGTGCTCGATACGCAACTGCAGTCGCAGAAGACTCAATGGCGGCAGCAAGTGCTGGTGCCAAGTCTGTGAAAGCAGCTGGTGGTTCAAGCCGCCGTGTCACGCAAAAGGCAATCGCCGCTCATGCCGTGTCGGCCATCACCGCTGGTTTAGTTGCAGGGTTCCGTGAAGATGCTCGTATCGCAATAGGCGAAGCCGAAGGCGATCGTGACGTATTACTTGGGCTGATCCGTGACGTGTATCGCACCTGGAAGACAGAGCGAATCGATTCTCATGTCGACGACATTGCGTGTTCGTCGTATAGCCATGGTGCCTACCTTGCTCTTGAGCCAGGTAGCCGCATTACGTGGATGGCCGAACCAGATACCAATTGCTGCAGTGAATGTGAAGACAATTCGCTCGGTGGCTCAGTTGTTCGTGGAGATGATTTTCCCACAGGTCACAGTCATCCACCTGCTCATGCGGGCTGCCGATGCCTTGTTTGTCCCGTTCAGGACTAGCGTCCTGATGCGTGCGTAACTCTTCAGACCTTCCTGGCGGCCCAACTGGCCCTGTATTCCGACTTCCTAACTTTGGTAAGCCCTCTCGTGGCCGAATTGCGGTCTCAGTTGTCGTCGGACTTGTTTTGCTTCTTGTGTTCAGCGCAAAGGCGATGTCATCGTTCTATGTAAACGTGTTGTGGTTTAACAGCGTCGGTCGTAGCGATGTGTACTGGGCGGTGCTGCGCAGCAAAGCAGAACTAGTTGGCGTATTCACCATTGGTTGCTTTTTGTTCTTATGGGCCAACCTTCTTATTGCAGATCGACTCGCACCGCTGACTCTGCCAAATACGCCAGAAGATCAAACCATTATTCGCATCCGTGAACTCACTGCGAAAAGTCGCGGAAAATTGCGAATCGCTTTAGCCGCACTGATTGCTTTGATGCTCGGATTGCCTGCATCAAGTCAATGGCAAGAGTGGACCATGTTCCGTAACCGCCAAGCCTTCGCGGTCGGCGACCCACAATTCAAAGCCAACGTTGGCTTTTATGTCTTCCGTTTGCCATTCGCACAGTTTGTAGTGTCGTGGGCTTTTGGTGCTCTTGTGCTCGTCACGATCATCGCCACAGCATTCCACTTCATCAATGGCAGTATTCGTCCGCAAGATCGCGTACAGCGCGTGACATCACAAGCCAAAGTGCACTTGTCAGTCCTTCTTGCTATCGGAACTCTTTTGCGTGCTGCTGATTATTGGTTGTCGAAATACCAACTGACGTCATCAACTCGCGGTGTCGTACGCGGTGCTTTGTATACCGATGTGAACGCGCAATTGCCGGCGCTGAACTTAATGGTCTTGGTGTCGATTGCCGTAACTGCCTTGTTGTTGTGGAACATTCGTCAGAAGGGTTGGCGGTTGCCAGTTCTTGCAATCGGTCTGTGGGTCGTTGTCGCATTGGCCGTGGGCACGGTGTACCCAGCGATCATTCAACGGTTTGTTGTTCAGCCAAACGTCAGCACACGAGAGCTGCCGTTTATTCAGCGCAACATTGTCGCTACAAAGTCAGCAATGGGTATTGCTGATGTAACGCGACAAGACACAACTTTTAGTGGAATCAGCGCTACAGATGTCACTACAAATGATGCAGCACTCCGAGATGTGCGCCAACTTGACCCAACACAAATGCTTGACCGTTTTGCGCTTGACCAAGGGCTTAAGTCGTTCTACACAGTGAACGATCTTGATGTTGACCGTTACTCAATTGATGGTCGCGTGCAGCAAGTACTTGTCGCGGCTCGCGAACTGAACCTTGCCGGTGTTCCAAACCGCACATGGGTTTCTCGACACCTTCTCTATACACATGGCTGTGGAGTCATTGCTGCTCCTGCAAGTCTTGCCACAGAAGATGGCCGCCCGTCATACATTGATCTGAAAGTCACGAAGCCACAGATTTACTTCGGAGATCGCCTTGGTGAATACGCAGTTGTTAAGACTTCACAAAAAGAGCAGGCATGCCCAAGTGGTACAGAGACGTCGTTTGTCGGCGATGGTGGAATCAAGTTCAATAGCCTTATTCGTCGAATTGCTTTAGCCGTCAACTTCGGTGAATTTAACCTTTTCGGTTCAAGTTTGATTACAAAAGATTCTCAAATTTTGTTGCAACGTGACGTGCGTTCTCGTGTAGCAAAGATTGCACCGTTCCTGCACCTTGATGCCGACCCGTACGCAGTTGTCGTTAACGGTGAAGTGAAATGGGTGATTGATGCTTTCACCACCACTAATCGTTACCCATATGCAGAGACTGCAAAT
>CAIYTS010000213.1 GCA_903929185.1 uncultured Acidimicrobiaceae bacterium | reverse complement strand
GATCTTTGAACAGTTTTACCTTGAATGCCTTTCCCACGCTTCATACTTAGTGGGCGACCAATCAACTGGCCGCGCGGTTGTCGTAGACCCTCAACGCGATATTGATCAATACCTTGACCGTGCACGTGAATTGAACCTCACAATTACCCACGTACTTGAAACGCACTTTCATGCGGACTTCTTGTCTGGCCATCTAGAACTTGCCAAAGCCACAGGCGCGACCATTTGTTTCGGCGCAGAAGCTCGCCCTCAGTTTGCAGCCCACCTTCTTGCAGACGGCGAACGAATAATTCTTGGTGACGTTGTCATTGAAACTCGGCTCACTCCAGGTCACACACCAGAATCTGCGTCATATGTTGTGTACGAACATGACGGCGATGCTGTCCCCTACGGCGTGTTAACCGGCGACACTCTGTTCATTGGTGATGTTGGTCGCCCTGACCTTCTTGTGAGCGTCGGCAAAACTGCGGACGAACTTGGTCACCTCTTGTTCGCGTCAATTCAGAACCAACTGCTGACATTGCCAGACCCGACGCGAGTTTTTCCGGCACACGGCGCAGGTAGTGCATGCGGCAAGAACTTGTCCACCGAAACCTCGTCGACAATGGGCGAACAGCGACGTGACAACTATGCATTGCAATTCACCAATGCTGATTCATTTGTTGCAGCAGTTACTGAAGGCCAACCAGAGGCTCCCGGGTACTTCATTTACGACGCCGTATTGAACCAGAAGGATCGCGAAACTCTTGATGAACATGTCTCGCCAACGGCACTGACCATCACTCGACTACTTGATGCACGCGATCGTGGTCTACAGATCATCGATACGCGTGAATCACAGTTCTTCGCTGCCGGGCATCTACACGGCTCAGTGAACGTAGGACTTGCTGGCAGGTACGCAGAATACGCAGGCTCGGTAATCAGGCCAGATGAAGACATCGTCATCATCACTGATGCCGGAATGGAACTCGAAGCAAAAGTTCGTCTCGCGCGCATTGGCTATGACCATGTTGTTGGGTCTTTCATTGCAGACAACCTGGCTGATGTTCCTAGTGAAGTTGGTCGTGCATCACGACTAACGGCTCACGAGTTCGCTCAACGTCGCCAAGAAGTTGACAATTTGCAAGTAGTCGACGTACGCGGAGACGGCGAATACGCAATCAACCACTTGCCTGATGCTTCAAACATCCCCGTATCGCAATTACGTAAGCGACTCACAGAACTAAACCCACGTTTTCCCACCGTTGTGTATTGCGCTGGCGGTTACAGGTCTTCAATTGCAGCAAGCGTGTTGCGCGCCAACGGCTTTCGCGATGTCAGTGATGTACTTGGCGGTTTCGAAGCGATTCTGCAGTTGCAGAATTAGTGGCGGCGCCACGGCCAACGTACGGGGCGTTTGGCTAAGAACGCAGCGACGCCTTCGCGTACTTCGCCGCTCTTATCCATTTCGGTTTCCCAATGCAAAGTGGTTTTTGGTTTTACTTTGCCTTCGCGTACCACTTCGTCAATCATGGCCTTGCTTGCCACTTGCGTCAGTGAAGAACGCTCGAGCAAGACAGCGACAAGCTCATCAACACGTGCGTCAAGTGCAGCGACGGTTAGCAACTCATCAATAAGGCCAATGCGCAATGCACGTGCTGAATCAATCAGTTCGCCAGTGAACATGAGATGCTTTGCAGCCGAACCACCGATAACCCGCACAGCACGCTCGAGAGCGTTCGTTGGGTACACAATTCCTAACTTTGCAGGAGTGATTCCAAACACTGCATCATCACTACTGAGGCGAATATCGCACGCTGTTGCAATAGAAACCCCACCTCCAACACAATTGCCACGGATAACAGCAATTGTTGGGCCTGGGAAATTCGCTAACGCTTCTTCTGCTGCCCAGTTAATGCGCGCATATTCGCCACCAGGACCATTTGTGAGTTCCGTAATGTCAGCGCCCGCACAGAAATGATCACCACTGCCACGCACGACAAGAATTCGCACCTCGGGATTTGCTGTCAACGCAGTGACTTGAGCATCAATGCTTGCCCACATTCCCATGTTGATGGCATTGCGCTTGTCTGGCCGATTCAATGTCAACGTTGCAACCGGGCCGTCAATCTCGACGAGTACTCGAATGTTTGCTAACTCACCTGTTTGATCATGCGACATGATGTCACCCACCAATTTGGCTCATTGACCGGTTGGGTCGAATGAAATTGACTTGATTGATTTGATGCCCTGCCCATTTGGCACCGACAGCAACGCGAATCAGTTCAGCAATTTCCCCGTCTGTTCCACCATTGCGCAACAAGGCACGAATGTCAGATTCATCAGTAGCAAACAAGCACGTACGGAATTGACCGTCTGATGTAAGTCGCACGCGATCGCAATCTCCACAGAAAGGGTGAGTGACGCTCGGAATCACACCAACAGTTCCCTTGCCATCAAGGAAGCGCCAACGGTCTGCAGGTGCGGCACCACGTGATGGCATTAGTTCCAGTGGGAACTCAGCAGCGATAGTGGCCACAATTTCATCCTGGCTAACAACTTTGTTGCGTTCCCATTCATTGGTGGCATCGAGTGGCATGAACTCTATGAAGCGCACTTCAACATTGTTGTCGCGGCCGTAACGAACCAAATCAAGAATCTCGTCGTCATTAGCTCCACGTTCAACAACTGCGTTCACCTTCATTGGAGAAAACCCAGCAACTTGCGCTTCTGCGATTCCGGCCAACACGTTATGAAGTTCATCACGGCGTGTCATGGCAAAGAATCGCTCTGGCTTCAGGCTGTCCATGCTGACATTGATGCGGTCAAGGCCAGCATTGCGCAGTTCAAGTGCGATGTTGCGCAATGTTGCGCCATTAGTAGTAAGAGCAATGTCAGGCTTCGTTCCGTCAGGCAAACGCAATGCTGCAAGCTTTGCAATCAGTTGCGGCAAGTGTGCACGCACTGTTGGTTCCCCACCAGTTAAACGCAAACTGTCAACACCGAACGTCTCAACACAAATACGAGCAACGCGCTCAATCTCTTCGTAGGTCAGCACTTCAGAACGGTCGAGCCAGGTCATGCCTTCAGCTGGCATGCAATAGGTACAACGGAAATTGCAGCGGTCCGTAACAGAAATACGCAGGTCACGCACCACGCGCCCAAAGCTGTCAACAAGATCCATAGGGCAATCCTACGCAGTAATCAACTTGTGACTACTTGGCAGCCGTTGGCCCAGCGTCAGCACCAAGGAACGTGACGGTTACGTTGTCCCCTGCTGATAACCCATTGCCGTCTGGCACTGCCATCAGAGCGTTCGCCACTGCGGTTGAAGCCAACTGATGACTTCCCTGTTCGTTCTTGCGACTGACATGCACCCGACCATCAGAACCCCATGATGCGTGCACGCGATCAAAATGCACCTTGCCATCGGGGTTTCGTTTCACTGCATCATCTGTAATTGCCAACACTTCTGGGCGGTGAGCTGCTGCACCAAAACCCATCATTGTGCGAAGCGCTGGCCGTGCAAGAAGTTCGAAACTCACCAATGACGACACAGGGTTTCCTGGCAAACCAAAAATCGGAATCGAAACTCCAGCCGGGTTTGTGAGTGTTCCAAATGCAAAAGGCTTCGCTGGCTTCATTGCTACTTGCACCCAGTTCATATCTGCAATGCGCGACAACACTGCTTTCACAATGTCGTAGTCACCCATGCTCACGCCACCACTAGTGACAAGCGCATCACATCCACCAGCGCTCACTGCACTACGCAATGCAGCTTCCAATTCATCTTCATTGTCGCGAATAATGCCAAGGTCAATTGCTGTTGCGCCAGCTTCTTCCACAATGCGCATAAGCATGGTGCGGTTTGATTCACGAATCTGCCCGGCACCTAGCGGCGAACCATCGTCTACCAATTCATCGCCAGTGGAAATGACTCCCACCTTCACGCGCGGGTACACCACAACATGCGTTGCATTGATACTTGCCAACACGCCTTCAATCATCGGCGTCACACGCATGCCAGCAGTAACCACAGTGGCACCCACTGCAACATCAGAACCTGCTGCACGAATTGCTGCCCCAGCCGGAACTGATTTCAGAATCTTTACGCCGTCAGAGCCAACGCGTTCGGTATCTTCCACCATGACAACGCAGTCACAACCCTCAGGAATCGGCGCACCAGTCATAATGCGAATCGCAGTACCCGCTGTCACCGCAATAGTCGGCGCTGCACCAGCAGCAAGTTCGCCAATCACGCGCAACTCAACCGGGACATTCGCAACATCAACAGATCGCACGGCGTAACCATCAACTGCAGTGTTCGCAAACGGTGGCACCTGTTCTGTTGCCACAACATCTTGCGCAACTATGCAATCTGCAGCATCTGCTCGCGCAAGTCGTACCGGCGTGGCAACCGCGCAACGGGCCAGCACCATGGCGCGAACGTCGTGCAGTGGAGTCATGGGCGAAACGGTACCTGTGAACGAAGCCACCCACCACTTTTCAGTCCATTCATCAGATATACCTATTACATGTCGTTGTACAAGGCCCCTTCTGCTT
>CAIYTS010000212.1 GCA_903929185.1 uncultured Acidimicrobiaceae bacterium | reverse complement strand
TTTTCTGAGTTGGGCGAACCATCAACTCCGACAATGATCTGACGTTTTTGTGGTGTGTGATTACTCATACATTCATGTTAGGACACACTTCAACAGAAAATTACCGTTGAAAAACTATGTTTTGTTAGGTAACACTATTGTTAGGAATAACTACCACAAATTTTTTAGTGATGTTCATGTTCGTGTGTGTGATGAACGTAGGTGCGATCAGACGTTGCGAATTGTGTGATGTACATAACGATGAACACCACAGTGGTGATGAGAGTGATTGTTGGCCCAGGTGCAAGGTCTGCGTGATACGACACAATGAAACCGGCAAGAACTTCCGTTAACCCAATAGCAACAGCTGCTCGCGTTATAGAACCCACTCGGTTAAAGAACAATCGGGCAGTAGATGTGGGGGTAATTAGCAACGACACTGTGAGAACTGTGCCGACGGTTGATAGGCACACCACCACGCAAATAGCTAAGAGAATCAGCATCGCAGCATCAAGACGCTGAGCCCGTACCCCCACTTGGGTGGCGTGATCTCGATCAAAGGTTGCGATCTTTAAATCTTCAAAGCGGAACCATACAAAGAACAGACTGCCAATGGTGAGAGCAAACGTGATCCACATATCAAGAGTGTTCACGGTGAGTAATTGTCCGAAGAGAAAATGGGTCAATGAGACAGATGTATCTACTTTGCCGAGCGCTAAGACACCGAATGCAAACATGCCACTGCCAACTACCGCAATGATGGAGTCGTGTGCGATCCGACGGTTTTGCGAGAGCAAGTGAATAACAACCGCCATAAAGATTCCGGCAACAAGTGCACCAGGAAGAACTGCTGCTGTACCGAACCATGCAAAAGCCAATGCAACGCCACCAAGAAGAGAGTGAGACATTGCATCGCCCATGTAAGCAAGCCTGCGCAATGACACCCACGTACCAACCACGGGGGCGAGTACACCCACCATGAGGCACACAAGACCAGCGCGCTGCGAGAAGTCTGATTGAAACGGATCAAGTAGCCAATGCATCATGGCCGCCCTTGCGACTTTGTGCGACTAAAAACTGCTTCTAGCTTGTCGCCACCTAATTCAATGGCGGGGCTGCCATCGCCAATGATGCGGCCGTTCAAGGCAAGACACCGTGAAAAGTGTGTACGCACAAGCCCGAGGTCATGAGTGGAAACCAGAACTGAAGTTCCTCGTGCACATAACTGAGTGAACAACTCGATGAGTTCGCTGGTGTGGCGCACATCAACTCCCGACAATGCTTCGTCGAGCAACAGCACATCAGCTTCTTGTGCCAATGCACGAGCAAGTAACACGCGCTGTACTTGCCCGCCAGACAAGGTGGCAAGCGAACGCGAACCCATGTCGGCAAGATCAACCTGCGTGAGGCAATCCGCAACGTGATCATGGTCGTTGCGTGACGGCCGCATGCGTGCGCCGTGAAAGCGCCGGCGACCTGCCATCACAACCTCGGCAACAGTGATGGGAAAGCGAAGATCAACGTCTGATTGTTGTGGGATGTAGGCAATGGCTTGGCGTTCAAGGTGGTGGCACTGTTCTCCGTGCACTACAACATCACCATCATGATCAATGAAACCGGCAAGAGCCTTAAACAGGGTTGATTTTCCTGCTCCGTTGGGACCGACTACTGCGATTAATTCTCCGGCGTCCACAGAAAAACTACTTGCGGTGAGTGCATGAACATCGCCGTATGAGACGGCAACGTCAACAGCCTTCAGAACGGTTGAGTCATGGTCTGTATTCATGAACAACGCAATCCCTTTGCTAGACGCGTCAGATTGTCGCGTTGAATGGAAACGTATGAGGCACCGGCTGCGAGGTCTTCGCTACTGATTCCTTCGATGGGGTCAAGAAGATCTGCTGTGGCGCCCACTTTGTCTGCAAGCGTTTTTGCCAAGTCGGCAGGAAGCAATGTCTCAAAAAAGATGGTGCTGACTTTGTGTGTAACTGCAAAGGCAGTAATTGCTTCCAAACTTTTAGTAGAAGGTTCAGCGTCAGGGTTGACGCCAGCAATAGCCACTTGGCGAATATTGGCTCGTTTTGCTAAGTAAGCAAATGCGCGATGTGACGTAACTAGCACTGGTGATTCACACGTTGACAGTTTGGTATCAATCTCTGTGCCCAATGTTTGGAGTTCTGCAATATATGACTGTGCGGCTTGGCGAAAATCAGATTCAAATTCAGGGTGCAGTTGAGACAGTGAATCAGTCACAGCGGTAGTCATCGCAATCATGTTGGCAGGGTCAAGCCACACGTGTGGGTCTTTTCCCGATGCCAGTACTTCGCCATCTGTCGTGCCTTCAGTTCCATCAAGTTGTGCAACAACATCGAGAAGCGAAACCGATTGCAACACATCAACTGCCGCAACAGAATGTGGAAGAGAGGCAACTGCTTTTTCAACATCGGGTTGAAAACCATCACTGAGGTAAAAAACCGCGGATGCGTGTGTGAGCGCGTTCAGTTGTTTCGCCGTGAGCTGTACATCGTGTGCGCCCTGACCTGCAGGGGTGAGGTCAAGGACATTGACATGAGAACTACCGACACGATGCACAATTTCTTCGATGGGGTAGAACGAGGCGGCAACAGTGATCTGGCCGTTCTTTGCGTCGACCTGTGACGACGAACCAGCGCAGGCAGACAGAGCAATCACAAGAGATGCCAGAGCGAAGAAGCGGTTCACGAAACTGAGGTTATCTATAATGAGAACCATTCCCAATAATGAGAATCACTGGGAAAGACATCAGTAATAAGGTCAGAAGAACACACGGGGGGCATATGGCTACAGGTGATGCAATATTTCGGCGCGAAGACGACTGCGAGACCGAATCCTGGCCAGGCATTGTCGACTGGTGGACTCTGTTTAGTAGCGACCGCACTGACACAGATGGCCTCACGGTTGGGGTGGCTGAAATACCTGTGGGTGCCGTTGAACCAGAACGCGGCCATATGCATGCCCAATCAGAGGTGTACTACTTCTTATCGGGCACGGGCCACGTGGTGGTGAACGGATCACGTCGTGATGTGCGCACAGGCGATGCAGTGTTTATCCCTGGAAATTCTGAACATGTTGCGGTGAATACCGGAACAGA
>CAIYTS010000211.1 GCA_903929185.1 uncultured Acidimicrobiaceae bacterium | reverse complement strand
CGAAACACAATGTCTGCAGCTTCTGGGTCTGCCCACAAGTTGAACTCGGCAGCGGCTGACACATTGCCAAACGTTCCACCGCCCATGAGCGAAATACCAGCGATACGAGAAGCAAGATCAGGAGCTGCCCGAAGTGCCAACGCAATATTGGTTAGCGGACCAATCGGCACCAACCACACTCCTTCAGTAGCCCGACACGTTTCGATGATGAACTCCACGGCGTTCTCACTGTCGGGGCCGCGCGAAGGCTCAGGTAAATCTGCGCCATCAAGACCGCTCTTTCCGTGAACGTGCGAAGCATCATGTGGCGGCGCCACCAGCGGCCTATTGGCACCGGAGTGAACGGGCAATTCTGAGCCGATGAGATCAAGAACAATGCGGGCATTTCGTGTTGTTGATGACAAGGGGGCATTGCCTGCAACTGTTGTGACTCCGAGCAAATCGGCGTGTCTGGCAGCAACCACTAACGCCATTGCATCGTCGTGGCCCGGATCACAGTCAACAATCATCTTTAACTTTGCCGTCATGTAGCAGACCTTAGTTCCGATATGCGAGAGTTCATAGATGGGAGATTCCGTTGATTTCGATGTTGTCGTGGTGGGAAGTTGCAACCTTGACCTTGTCAGCACTACCACCCATCTCCCCTCGCCCGGAGAAACTCTTCGCGCGGTTGCATACGCAGAACATGCTGGGGGCAAAGGCCTTAATCAAGCTGTGGCATGTGCACGCATGGGAGCACGAACAGCGTTCATCGGATGCGTTGGTAACGATAGTGCCGGCACAATGCTGCGCGACCTTCTTAATTCTGAAGGCATTGACACTTCGCAATTGACCACAGTCGATGCCCCAACTGGTCGTGCATTCATCACGGTTGATGCATCGGGAGAGAACACCATTGTCATAGTGGCAGGTGCAAATGCGCACCTTGGCAAAACCGCAATTACTCTTCCCTCTTCAAAAGTGTTGCTCGCGCAATTAGAGATTCCGTTAGATGTTGTTACTCAGGTATTTACGCAAGCTCACAATGCAATCACAGTTCTCAACCCCGCGCCTGCAGCGCAACTTTCAACTGAACTTCTGTCGCTGTGCGATATCGCAGTTCCAAACGAAAACGAGTCAGCTGCAATGGGTGGCACCAAGTTCCTGCTCGGTGCTGGTGTTACAACAGTTGTCACCACATTGGGTGAACGTGGTGCTGAAATTTCCGATGCCACTTCAACTACTGCAGTAACCCCCTACCCCGTTAATGCCATTGACACAGTCGGAGCAGGCGATGCATTTGTTGGTGCACTATGTGCCGAATTAGCACGAGGCGAAACTATTGAACATGCAGCACGAATTGCTTCTATTGCTGGTGCACTTGCCACAACTGTTCATGGCGCGGTGCCGTCACTGCCTACACGTGCAGCGGTGATGTCGCTCTACGCGGACTGAATAAACTCAACCCAGTTGCCATCAGGATCTTCCACAATGGAAATACTGATACCTGGACGAATTTCGCGCGGAGGTACAACAACTTTGTAGCCAGCTGTTCCACATGCAGTCGTGATTTCTTCAAGGTTGCTGACACTCAGTGTGAAGTAGCGATAACCACATGCACCAGTAATGCCGCCGCCTGCTGCTTTTGCTGGGTCATTGTTGGCCTTTACCAACTTCAACAAAGTGGTTCCCGCCAATACGCGATACATGGTTCCGCCACCGGGCATTGGCATTTCACCTTCGAATGTGAAACCTAATGTGTCGCGATAAAAAGCCAAGGAAGCATCTGCGTCACAGACAACTATGCCAAGGTCGATTGAGTCTTTAGTGAGAATTGCTTTTGTCATGAAATGAACACTAGCAACGCTGGAGAACCAGTCGGTTTGTCAGAAAAGGCTTATTTGCCTTGCCAACTAGGAGCGCGCTTCTCGGCAAAGGCACGAGGACCTTCTTTTGCGTCTTCACTGCTGAACACTGAACGCTGAAGTTGGCCAAGCAACGCAGGGTTGCCGTCACCGATCTCATCAAGCATCAATTGCTTTGTTGCTTGCACTCCAAGCGGCCCATTCACTGTGATACGAGCAGCAAGAGCCAATGCAGCTTCTCGTAAGTCGGCAGCTGGTACGACTTGATTAATAAGGCCAAGCTCTTTCGCACGCGCAGCATCAATTGGGTCACCAGTCAAACCCATTTCCATTGCAACTGCCAATGGAATTCGTGCTGGCAAACGCACGCCGCCGCCGGCAGCAAATAATCCGCGCTTCACTTCAGGAATTCCAAAACGCGCAGTATCAATTGACACGATCAAGTCACACAACATGACTACTTCAAAACCACCAGCAAGAGCATGTCCATTTACTGCAGCAATCAATGGCTTTGTGCACTGACGAAGCGCCGTAAAGCCCATTCCGATCTTTGCAAGATCTTCGCCCGCAGCAAAGGCCTTCAAGTCCATGCCAGCACAGAAGATCTTTTCGCCAGCACCAGTTATAACAATTGCGCGCACTTCTGGGTTAGTGGCTGCATCTGCCAACGCGTTCGACAAGCCCTCACTGAGTGCGCCATTAAGTGAATTTCCTGCTTCGGGACGATTCAGAGTGATGAGAAGAATGTTGTTGGTGAGTTCGGTGAGAATTTCCATGATGTACCTCCGGTTTGGGATATCAGCCTTGCACACCTCTATATAGGGGGTCTATTCCAACAACTTGACGTCGCATTTTCTGGTCTACCGTAAGGCAATGGGGCAATACACATCAGATCTTGAGTCATTGAAATCTCACACTGTTCCGCAATGGTACGACGGCGCAAAATTCGGAATTTTCGTGCATTGGTTTTCTTCCACCATCCCGGCCTTTGCCCCAGTATCTGACGACCCATTTACCCTGGCTGCTGAAAAGGGTGAGCGTGAAGCGTTCACAGAAAGTCCCTACTCCGAGTGGTACTGGAACTCTCTGCAAACCCCCGCATCTCCTGCTGCACTGCACCACGCAGAAAAATACGGTGACCAACCGTATGAAGATTTTGTCCCCCAGTTTTTTGAAGCATCACAAGGTTGGCAACCAGAGCGATGGGGCGACTTATTCGCAGCATCAGGTGCGAAGTATTGCGTCATGGGAACAAAGCACCACGATGGCGTTCTGTTGTGGCCAAGTGCAACACCAAACCCACACAAAGGTCCACAGTGGACTTCGACTCGAGACATAGTTGGCGAATGCGCAGAGGCAATTCGTTCACACGGCATGCGACTAGGGCTGTATTACTCCGGCGGAATTGACTGGACATTTCAAGGCCTAGGCATTGATGGCTGGGCATCGTTATACGGCGCAATTCCTCAAAATGATGTGTACCACGCATATGTTGATGCGCATTACCGAGAATTGATCAGCCGATACTCACCCGACGTGTTGTGGAATGACATTGGGTATCCGGGTTTTGGTGCCGGTGCCGCAGATCTCTTCGCGCATTTTTACAACACAAACCCTGAAGGCGTTGTAAACGATCGCTTTGATTTTCTTGGTGTAATGCAAGGCACTGCTCACGCTGACTTTGTGACACCTGAGTACACCACTACTCCACCACTCGAAGGAAAGAAATTCGAAGTGTGTCGCGGTATCGGTACAAGCTTTGGTTACAACGAACAAGAGAATGAATCGTCGTACGCCACTTCCACCGAATTGATTCACATGCTCATCAACATTGTTGCTGCAGGTGGCAACTTCTTGCTGAATGTCGGCCCCATGGCATCGGGCGAGATCCCGTGGATTCAACAAGAGCGTTTGCTTGCAATTGGTCAATGGTTACAGGTCAATGGTGCTGCAATTTACGCTTCTCTCCCACATGAAACATCAGAGCTACGAACTTCAGACGGAGACACTGTCCGACTCACTCGCGGAGCCGACGGTTTCACCTATGCAATGATTCTTGGTCGCCCACATTCAAAAAATGTCAGCATTGCGGGGCTACCCACAGGCGACACATTCTTGTTGGGGAACGACCACCAACTCTCACGCATTGGTGACGACGTAATTCTTCCGTACCGACCAGATTCATCTCCGGCCTTCACTTTGCGGATTGAGTAAGAAACGAAATCAGCGCAGCGCTTATTGCTTCTGGTTGTTCGGGAAGCATTGCATGACCCGCGCCGTCAATATCGACCAACGTGGTGATCGCAGGATGATCACTTGCATACTTTTGTCCGTTGCCCACTGGCGCTATGACATCTTGCAGTGCTTGGAATACCAGTACTCGGGGTGCAACCGCATCCCACCATTCAGTTCTGTCGACACGTGAGAGAGCTGCCGTTTGCAGTCGCATGACGTCAGGCATCCACCCTTCTCGCCAGACAGTGGGGTCATTTCCTTCAGCGAAGAATGCACGGGATACATGATGCATATGCATTTCGTCAGAGAGCGTTTCGTCATAACAGGCAACGAGTGATTGAAAAATGTCTCGTTGCATTTCGACATACCCACCTGCGGCCAACAAAGTTAATGTCTTCACTCGGTCCGGATAATCAGTTGTGACCATTCGTGCAAGCCTGTTGCCAAAAGCATGTCCTACAAGATGAAAAGACCCAATTTGTGCGGTATCTATTGATGTAATGACGTATTCAGCCAAATCATGCAGCGTTGGCTCGCCTGGGAGACTGTGCGGCGGATCAAGCGCCAATGTGTTGAATCCAGCTACCTGAAGCGCCTCACACAACACATCAAAATCCGAAGCTGGTCGTCCTAACGACGGAAGTAGCACCACAGTTTCCATGAGGAAAAGGTACTACACAAACCAATGAAGAAGTTTCGCGACGACAACTGGTCTCCCCAGTTATCCAAAAAATCAGCTAACTGCTGCTGCTGCCAATTTGTCGAGAGTGATTTCCATGTTGGCGCGGTTGTGTGTTGCGCGGTCTGAAACACCACTAACAAGTTTTCCCAAAAAGTCAGCCCACGAAGCGCGATGGTCATCCCAACTGTGTGTCACACGACAACCTGTTGCTGTTGGTTCAATCTCATAGATCCAGTCGCACCAGTTCTTTCCTAGCGCCATGAGACCAAAAGAAAACTTCTTCGGTGCGTCATAGACGTTCACTTCAACAGATGTTGACCACGCCTTCTTGCCGTTCTTGTTCTTACCGCTAAAGCGAACACCAACAGCGGGGCCTGTTGCGCCTTTAGCCCACGTACCACCTTGATTCTCCGGCGACCATTCACCCATGCGCGGGAGGTCAGTTACAAGTGCCCATACTTTTTCGGGGCTAGCTGCAATGTCACGGGTAACTGATACGAGATTTGTCATCTTCAGATTGTGTCATGCGGGGCACACCCCATGCACACCGCAGTTATGACTTACGCACCACGCTTGATTTCAAGTACATGGCGCCGAAGCCATCCACTTTGCAGTCAATGTCATGGTCGCCGTTGTCGCGCACCAATCGAATGTTCCGCACCTTGGTGCCCACCTTTATATTGGTTGGCCGGCCGTTGACCTTTAAGTCCTTCACCACGGTTACGGTGTCGCCATCTGCCAGAACATTGCCTGCTGAATCACGAATGACGGATGGTTCATCAGACACGGCTTCCGAGGCTTCGCTCTCAGGCGACCACTCATGAGCGCACTCCGGGCAGACCAGCAAGGCACCCATTTCATAGGTATATGCGCAGGCACATGTTGGGCACGGAGGAAGTTGACTCATGGCCCAAGGGTACTGATCTGTTCAGAGACATGGTCATACGTAATCAAATCAGTTACTGACCATTTTGCGTGAGAGAATAGTTGAATGGCAGTTGCAACCTCACCCCACCAAGGAATCGTCACGCTTGATCTTGAAGGAGTCCTGATTCCTGAAATCTGGATTGCGGTTGCTGAAAGCACAGGCATTCCGGAACTTCGTCGCACCACACGCGATGAACCCAATTACGACCTTCTGATGAAGTCACGCATTGAGATTCTGAATAAGCACGGCCTAACAATGAGTCGCATTGAGTCAGTCATTGCAGAACTCTCTCCTATGGATGGTGCAATCGATTTTCTTGATGCATTACGTGAACGTACACAAGTAATCATTTTGTCTGACACCTTTGAACAATTCGGACGCCCGTTCATGCGTCAACTTCATTGGCCAACACTGTTCTGCCATCGACTGATTGTGAAAGATGATCACATTGTGGACTTTGAACTACGCCAAGCTGACCAGAAGCGACTTGCCGTTCAGGCCTTCAAGGGTCTCAACTATCGCGTGGCAGCAGCCGGAGATTCTTACAACGACACCGCGATGCTGGGTGCAGCAGATGCCGGATTTCTTTTTCATGCGCCGGAGAATATTCAAAAAGAGTTTCCACAATTTCAGGCACTAGAAACCTACGACGATTTATTCAAAAATCTCACTTCTGCTTTGGGGGTATGAAATGACTAACAACGACATCACGAATCTAAAACCAGAAGATTTTCATACGTCTGTTGCAGCGACCAGCAGGGCCTTCTGGCCAGATCCGATGTTCGGATTCTTTTCACGAAATGCTGTGCACGAACACTTGATGCTTCCTAACTATGCAACGGCTGTTATGCGTGATGCCGTGCAACACGGCATTGTTGAAGTCATAATCCGTAATGGTCGAGTAGTTGCTTCTGCGTCGTGGCTTGCACCTGGCGATGCACCTCGCCCGTGGCTTCAAGAACTTCGCGTGTCGCTGCGCTCTGCGCGTGGTCTGCTCAAAGGACGTAATCGTTTAAAGGGACTCAAGCTTCTTGATGCAATGGCAAAGAAACACCCGACAGAACCGCATTGGTATTTAGGGCTGTTAGGAGTTGACCCCGCGTTTCAAGGCAAAGGTCTTGGCGGCGCGCTACTCACTCATCGTTTAGAAGTATGCGACTCAACCCACATGCCGGCATACCTAGAAACTCAAAAGCCCGAGAACCTTCCGTTTTATGAACGGTTTGGGTTCTCGGTACTTGAGGAAATTACTGACGATGGTTGCCCAACGTTGTGGACCATGTGGCGTGATCCGCGCCCTTCGTGACATACAGTTGCCGAATGCAACATATTGAAGCAAACGACGCAGCTATTGACGCAATGCGCTCACTTGACCCACACGAATCCATTGTCATGTTGAACTTGTTGAAGTTTCGAGACTTTGCCCTTGACGGCTTCGGTGTCGATGGCATGACCGGCGGGCAAGCATTCCGTCGATACGGCGAACTGAATGAATCTGAAGACGTGAAGTTCGGAAGCGAACCCATTTGGATGGGGCTACCAAAAAACACCGTCATCGGAGACGAAGATTGGGACTTAGCGATTCTTGTTCGCTACCCCACTCGTCAACATTTCATCGACAAGGTTGATAATGCGAAGTACCGCGAGATTGCCAAAGTACGCCACGCGGCGTTGCTTGACAGCCGATTAGTTGAGATGTCTCAACTTTTACCCGCTGTCTAACTAAACAGAGACTGTAAGCGCGTCGTATTCGTACACCCAATCAAGAATTGACATTCCTGGTGGGCTGATAGAGAAAATCAAGTCTCGGTCTTTTTGTTCTTTGCCGTCAACCATATGAAACAAGTCCCTGTTCATCACTGATGATGTTTGTACCTGCGCCGTACGGCCCTGACGCGCAGTTTCGTATCTACGTAGTGCACTAGCTGCATCACTGGTGTTTGCATCTGACAGACAGCGTGCCAGAACTATGGCATCTTCTATTGCTTGGCACGAACCTTGCGCCATAAACGGAAGCATCGGGTGACATGCATCGCCAAGCAACGTGGTTGTGCCTATTCCCCACTGTTCCAACGGTTCACGATCGAATAACGCCCACCGAAAGATTGGTGCTTCAACTCGACCAAGGAGCGAGAGAAATTCGGGAGACCATCCTTCAAAGCGTGAATACAGATCTTCCATGGTTCCTTGTTCAGTCCATGATTCGGTTTCCCAGGAATCCTCCGGGGAAATACAGACAAGGTTGAGATGACTGCGATTTCGCCCAATGAAATAACTAACGACATGGCGGTCTGGCCCCATGCGATTTGTTACATCAATAGGCAGATCCTCCACAGCACTGCGGGGCACCAATGCGCGATACGCGGCCGATCCGCTGAATCGCGGCTTATCCATGCCGCCAACGCATGGTCGCACTATGGAATGAATACCGTCTGCGCCAATCACAATGTCAAACGACTGCGATGAACCATCAGCGAAAATCACTTCAGACGATGAATCGCCTGGTTCTACTGAGACAACATGTGTTGAAAACTTCAGAGTCACGTTTGCGCGCGCAGCAACTGCACTACCCAGTATCTCTACCAATTCATTACGTGCCACGTTTGCAAGCAGCACTTGATGTTGCGACAAGAAGCTCTCATCAAGATCAGTGGCGCGGATAATGGAATCGTCTTCCCAACGCCGAAGTACTACCCGATGTGGATTCACCGATATCTCTGAATATGCCGCACCGAGGCCTAATGAATGCAAGAGCCTTCCGGCATTAGGACTGATCTGTACACCAGCGCCAATTTCTCGGATGCCTGCCGAACGTTCAAAGACAGTGATGTCATGGGCATTCTGTGACAGCGCAAGAGCTGTAGTGAGGCCACCTATTCCACCGCCGACAATTGCAATTTTCATAATTATGCGTCAGTTAGCAATACGGCGCCGAATTTATCAAGTGATTGATTCGAGGCCACAAGGTGCTGTCACCGGTAGATGCAATCCCTGAATCAGCTAACCGCTTTGTGATTGCGGCAATGTCAGCTTCAGTGTCACAACTGAGATGCATCGAAGACAAGTGGCGATGTATGCCATCCTTTACTTGCATCTGCACAGGACGATCAGGGGTGCCGAGCACGCCATCTGATGTCGCGCTCATTCCATGCTCCAACCAGAAGTCGAAGAGTTCCTGCGGATTCGTGACCGCAAGTTGAATATCTAATAGTCCGTTTAGTGCCATTGGGGAATAGTACGACATCAAACTATTTGACGTCAAACTATCGGCCTAGAATGGGGCCATGGAAATTGGCAAATACGTAGATGAGACAGTGGCGACCTGGCAGCAGCAAAGGCCGGACCTTGATTTTGGGCCCATGGGCTACATGTTGCGCTTTCACGCCATGGCTGAAGCAGCAATCGGCAAGATTCAGATCATCACGAAGTCACACGGGCTCACCCTTGGTGAGTTCGACGTACTTGCCACACTGCGCCGCCATGGAGCTAGCAGCACGTTGACTCCGTCATTCATTGCAGAGGTAGCAATGGTCTCGCCCTCCGGCCTGACGCATCGATTGACACAGTTAGAACAATCTGGGCACATCATTCGCATTGCTGACGATTCAGATCGCCGCAGCTCACTTGTTTCAATTACGAAAAGTGGTGCTGCAGTTGCTGATCAAATCATTGCGCAGATAGCCGAACACAGTGCGCGAATGTATGCCGCGATTCCTGCCGAAGATCTTGAACAGTTCAGCAAAGTTGTCTCTCTCGTCTCAACAGAACTCGAATCAGAAGTAGTCACTTCATGACCACCACAGTCACACTCACCGGTACCGGATTACCCAATGTTGCGCCAGGTCGCGCCGGAGCTGGCGTGTTCGTAAAACACAACGACGTAGTTGTGCAATTCGATGCTGGCCGCGCAACTTGTAACCGCTTGATCGAAGCTGGCCTAAAACTGGCCGATCTTGACGCCGTGTTTATTACTCATATTCATAGTGACCACGTTTTCGGATTAGCTGAACTTGTTTTGTCACGATGGATTGAGACTCAATTCGACAAAGTGGCTATTCCATTGCCGATTTTTGCCCCATCTGGTGGTGCGGCGCGTTTCGTGAAACGAATGCTTGAACCATACGAAGAAGACACTCACATTCGGCGCGAACACACAGGTTCACGCGAAGTTGTTCTTGATGCTCGTGAATTTCCCGCCTCATTCACCATTGCAGAAATATGGGCATCTGAAGACCGCGCAGTTGTGGTGGAAAGTGTCGCTGTGCATCACGAGCCAGTACCAGACGCAGTTGCGTACAGAGTGACAACACCTGATGGTTCAGTGGTTATCTCTGGCGACACCCGTGTGTGCCAAGAAGTAGAAGATTTCAGTCGCAATGCAAATGTTCTTGTTCACGAAGCATTTCGGCGTGCCCCGTTGGAACCCTTTATGGAGAGCTTTCCGCGCATCAATTCAATTCTTGATTATCACTCCGACTCAATTTCATTGGGAGCCATGGCGCAACGCGCGCAGGTACAAACCCTGATGCTCACCCACCTTGGGCCACCACCAAATAATGAAGCTGACGAAAAAGCATTTTCAGACGACATCAAAACAGGCGGCTATACCGGTAACTGTTTGGTCGGCCGCGACCTCATGTCAGTCACGTTCTGATTCAAGAGTTCGCATACTCTTGTATGAATGCGGATTCGACACAGTCACCTTTTGGCGTTAGCCGCATTATTTGCATCAGCTGGGAACTCTGCTGTTCACATTGCAATTCCCTGGCTTGTTCTTGAAACAACAGGGTCATCCGCAAATGCTGGAATAGTTCTTGGAATCAGTGGATTCTCGGTCATCTTTTCGGCGCCGCTTATTGGTGGGCTGATCGCCGTCCTTGGAGCACGCCCAGTTTCTATCTGGGCTGACATCATCTCAGCGGGCTCAGTCGTTCTTTTCCCCATCGTTGGATCACTGTTCGGGCTAAATCTCGCATCACTACTTATCATCGCCATTGTCGGGGCAATATTCGACCCTGCGGGAGCTACTGCACGCAAGTCATTAATACAGGCAGTAGCAGAGCGAGAAGGCCGTTCATTAATCAAGTTCAATGGCACCTACGAAGCTGCTGCCACTGTCGGAACAGTTCTTGGACCAACCGGTGCAGCGCTAGCAATTAGCACCGTAGGTATCAACACAACCTTTTACTTGATTGCAATTGTCTTCATACTTGCCTCTTGCTTAGCCTTCTTTATCCCTGTGGTCACGACATTCACGAAGTCGGATGACAGCTTCTCTGTAAAGAACGTGTTCAAAGAAACTCGGATTGGTATGAATGCCTTATGGCGTGACAAGCCATTGATGTCACTTGTCGGTCTATACACATTGCTCACTGCTATTTATATGCCTGTTGAATCAATTGTCTTGTCGCGTTACTTCCGAGATCTCAATGAACCACAAACTTTCGGGTTTGTTTTATCGGCGATGTCAGTGGGAGTCGTGATTGGAGCACTTCAATTTCATCGCGCAGTCAAAATCTTCTCCCCTGGCAACATGGTGATCATTTCCATGACGCTCATCGGTGCGGTTGTTTGCGCCATGGCGTTCTTGCCGAATGCCATCATCTTTATTGGTCTCGGGCTAGCACTTGGACTTGCTTTTGGCCCCGTGAGCCCAATGAGCAACTACCTAGTTCAGCAACGAATGCCACAACATTTACATGGACCAGTTTTTGGAACGCAGTTCTCTCTGATGTACCTCGCAACACCTGCAGGCACATTGGCTCTCGGCCTAATTGTTCAATCGGTATCAATTGCACCACTTCTGTTTGTGATCGGCGTTCTCTTTATTGTTGTCACATTGCTCGTCGGTTTTACAGGCCCACTGCGTCGTCTCAGTGTTGACGCCTCAACCACAAATGACCCAATGGAGTAGCCGACAAATGCATGTTGAAGGTTTCGATATTCGAAGCGAATTCGGACCCGATCTATCTCAGTACATAGACGACTTAATTCGAACTCAAATACGTCGCTTCACTAGTCGTAAGTAATTACACATGGCAGCTTCCGTGCGATGTTTCTTCGCCTAATTGCTCAATGAAGAACCACTTGCTGGCGACGACGCTTGCGGTGCAATGTTGTTGGCAACAAGAAACCTGCAAACACTGCGAGAGTGAGAGGAATTGCAATCAGTACTTTGCTGACCGTACTGAGCTGTGAGGGTTCGGCCACAATCACGCCGACCATGAAGGTGATGTCTCGCCCTGATGGGTTCTTCCCAACAAATGCCAGTCGATGCAGGCCTTCTTCAACATCAAATGGCGTTTCGATTTGAGAAACAATGTTGCCCTGCTCGTTGGCGTGTTGCTCTTTCAATAGGCGTGGGGTGGAGAACATCCATACGAACACATCGCTATCTGCTCCGTAATGCCCCATATCCACAGCAATGGAACCGCCCTTGGGGATTCGGATATCACCGCGCGAATCAAGAGGCAGAACGTTGCCATCTTTGTCGATTCCTTTGATGATTGCCTTGAAAGTTCCTGCGGTCATCACGAGTGAATTGTTTCGCCGTACCACGGTGGCGGCAAACGATGAATCACCCTGCACAATCAATGCTTCACCAGCACCAACTCCAGCCACCGATTTCATCAGCGCATCCTGCGCACTCACCAGAGTTGTGGTTGTTGTTGAACGTGACTTTGAGACCGTGGTTGTTGTGGTGGAGGTTGTTGTTGTTGTGATTGTTTTCTGAGGACTTTCACCAATCTTTGCAATTTCTGCATCGGGTGTTCCAATTGCACTCGGGATGGTGCTGGTCGTTGTTGTGGTCGTGGTCGTGGTCGCGATGGTGATTGTTGGTGCAGCGCTGATGGTTGGAGTCACAATTTGCCCGGAGTCTTTTGTTTCCTTGGGCACTGCCGTAATCGTGACTGACTGTGTTGCTGTTGCAACCAGATAATTGTCCTCTGCCGCCTTAGTCACCTTAACTTCACAAGTCCCCACACTTGCCGCAAGCAGAGTCGACCCGATCAAACCACACTTTGCCGTACCGATTTCTGTGATCGCCCACGTCACGGCGCCATTGCCTGACCCGCCGGTGAATCGAAGCGCAACACTTGTTCCCACCACACCGGTGGTGGTGGAGATTGTCAATGCAGCTTGAGGAGACACCCCAACAGTGATGGTGAACGTTTGCACCTTTGCCAAATAATTGGCCGACGCTGCCTTTGTCACTGTCACCGAACACGTGCCGGTAGCTGTGGCACTGACAACGCCGGAACTTACTGTGCACCCTGCAGTTCCAGTACTCAAGACATAACTGACTGCTCCATCACCATTTCCACCGGTTGTCGTCAAGGTCAAGGTGTCACCAAACAACATGCCGTCATCAACAAGAGCCAAAGAGGATTGTGTTCCTCGCACGAACGTCAGCGTTGTCAATACCGATGATTTCTGATTGAAGGAATTATCGCTTGCCTTAGTAGCTGTTACCGAACACGTGCCGATGGACGACACAGTGACTGCGCCAGACAGCAAAGAACATCCAGCCGTCCCTGCCGATACTGCATACGAAACAGATCCAGACCCAGAGCCACCGGTGGTGGACAAAATGAGTGGTTCGCCGTAGGCGCCATTGACATCTGCAATCAAAAGAGTTGCCTGGTTCGCACGCGAAACGGTAATCGTAAATGAATCCGTGCGTTCCAAATAGTTAGTGGTCGTGGCCCGAGTGGCAGTCACAATGCATGTGCCGCCTGCAGTCACGGACAATGTTGCCGAAGTGAGCGAACACCCTGCGCTTCCAGGCGCTGTGACGTCGTACGACAATGCACCGCCACCGTTACCGCCAGATGCAGACAGTGTGAGAGTTGCACCGAAAGCCAAACTGGAATCAGACAGTGTCAACGAAGTTGGTTGAGAAATCTTGCTGAATGTGATGGTCACATCTGTGGTGCTTCGGGCTTTGTGATTCGCTGATGCTGCCTTCGTTGCCTTTACTGTGCAAGCGCCTGCAGAAGTCGCCATGAGATCAGTCCCGTTGGCTGCAAGCGAACACCCTGCGGTTCCAGTTTCAGTGACTGTGTACGACACCACACCTATGCCCGAGCCACCACTTGTGCTCAGGGGCAGATTCGAACCATAGTCTCCAGAAACATCATCAAACATCAACAATGACTGGTCACCGGGATTCACAACAATGGTGAACAACTGGGTCTTCGACTCATAGTTCGTGCTTGAATCGCGTGTCACAGTCACTGTGCATGATCCCGCTGATGAAGCGGATAACACGGCACCAGAACGTGAACACCCCGCAGTACCTGCTGAAGACAGTGAGTACGAATAGTCACCTCCGCCACTGCCTCCGGCACCAGTCAAGGTCAGTGTTGTTCCGAAATCAAATGAATCGCTTGCCAGCGACAGAGTCGCTTGAGTCTGTCGAGTCACCGTGACTGATCCCGACACATAACTGATCGAATAGTTCGATGCACTCGCGCCAGAACAACTCGTACTCGGTGTTGCGCCCACTGACGTTACTGTCGTATATGCAGTCGTACACGTCAGTCCTGTTACTGCATTTGCAGTGTCCCCGTTCACAAAGGTTGCATACGAAGGAGAAATACTCGGCACGGCATCTCCAAATCCAACCGTCGGCGACGATGCCGTAATCACCAACGGAGCTTTTGCAACGACAATGTTTTCGGCAGTTGAAGTTGAGGGTTTGTAACTATTATCTCCCACATAAGTGGCCTGTACGGAATACATCCCGATTGAGGATGGAGTCCAAGAACAACTAGCGACACCGTTCGCTAGCGCTCCAGTAGTGCACAACGTGTTCAGGGCCGAGTCTTTGAACACCACAGTTCCTGTGGCTCCATCTGTGACTTGGGTACTGAGAGTGACATTATTTCCGTATGTTGGCGTCAACGTTGCGGAGGAGTGTGTTGTTGTCGTCGCAGTCCGCGCCAATCGATAAATCGCGAACGCATTCAATACCAGGGGAAACTGCGCACTCTTTTGGGTTCTCAATAATGAATACGTGTCTGCACCCATGACTTCTGTCGTGATTCGATTTCGATATCGATTGATCTCAGTGGATAACCCCGTGGTGGTATCTAATCGCACCTCTCTAGACGTTGAACTGCTTGCCCCCGAGGCACTGGCTGTAGATGTGATGTTTTCCCACAGACCCCGAATACCCGAATAGATGAACTGAAATTGATATCTGCCGGCAGGGTCAAGCCCTGAAAAGCTGTTGGTCCATTGTGCGTCGACGGTCCCCGCAGCAGGAGCGCCAAGTTTGAAGAACCTGTCGGGATAAATGTAGGCGACACCATCAATTGTTTGGGTGGTTCGTCGACCCGTTCTGATTGCAGTTGCCGCTGTGCATGCGTAATATTCCGTATTCGTACAGACATCGCTGCATATTCCTACGTCCAAGGTAGCTGCATTTTTCGAGATTGACGTCGAGAGTGTTACTCCTGTCGTCACATTGTCCGCAGTTTTCAGGACACTTGATATGCCCGCACCGTAGTTGTTGAGCGCATTGAATTTCATGTCTCCCCATGAATTGTTCGTCGGCCCATCCGTGCCACTTGAGTTCGATGCCCCTGAGCATGTCTTGCTGCCGTGAGTAGCGTTGTTGAAATTCCACGCACCTACAAGTTCCCAGGTGTTGCCTGGGTTCGCGAATTGGTAGAGGTCGTTGTAGCCACGATTATTCCCGTCGCCGTTTAATGCCAACTGTCCTGTATCAATAACTTGACTCACGCTTGGCGCAGCCATGGCAGTCTTGCCGCCCACTATTTGAACAGGCACGAGGAGAACCACGAGAAGGAGCCACGTGGTCGACCGACACAACATCCTCATCATCCCAGTGTCCGATTTCGGGCCATACGAAAGGTTATCCCTATATCAGAGTCATACTCTTTTATAGAAATTTGGATCAATATCAGTAGCTGACGGCGCCCTAGGGGTAGGGGCCTATAATCGCCCTATGGCCAAAAAATCCAATGTGGTGCCTATTTCTCCTGAACTTGGGCGTAAAAGTGCCTATGTAGCGCGGAACCGTGCAGCACTCATTCGGGCAGCGCAGCACGTGTTTGCTGAGTTCGGCCCCACTGCCAGTATCGAGTCTGTTGCTGCTTTTGCCGAAGTCTCCCCCAGCACCGTCTACAAGCACTTTGAAACAAAAGAGAACCTGCTTTCCCTTGCGATTCTCGAAGCCTTTTCCACCTGGCAAGAGTGGGCTCAAGAGAAGTCCCGTAGTTCCGATGACCCGCTTGTGCAGTTTGTGATGCCGATGCGTTTGTTTCTTCGTATCAAGACCACCCATCCTTTGTACGCACGACTGGCATCATCTTGCTTTGGCGAAACATACAAGCTTGTACCAACCATCAACACTGGCTTTGCTGAGCAGTTGGGCTTTCTCGTGAAGTCCAAAATCTTGTCGGTCGACAATCTTGATCTTCGTGTTTCGAATCTTGGGTCGTGTCTGTTCGGAATATTGGATATTCAACTTCATCAAGCAGATTCCACTGCGGAAGATGCAGACACTGCACTTGAAATCGCACTCGGCATGATTTGCATCCCCTCTGCCAAAGCAAAGCGCATCACACACCTTCCACTTCCCAATCTTCGACAGTAACCCTCACCCCAGTGACGCCGTCGGGCCCTATTGCTGTAGGAAAACTGAGTTATTCGATGCGCAGGCCGGAGATTGCGCGAGCAATTACCAACTGCTGAATCTCTGAAGTGCCTTCAAAAATGGTGTGAATCTTGGCATCACGGTGCCAGCGCTCGACTGGATATTCGCGTGTGTAGCCATAGCCACCAAGAATCTGAATTGCTTCTTCAGTAACACGCACTGCAGTTTCAGATGCCTTGTACTTGCTCATTGAACCTTCAGCGTTCTTGTAGCCGCCATTCTTTGACAACCACGATGCGCGCCAAATGAGAAGACGCGATGCATCAATTTCAGTAGCCATGTTT
>CAIYTS010000210.1 GCA_903929185.1 uncultured Acidimicrobiaceae bacterium | reverse complement strand
TCCCCATTCGCATGAGGCTTCAGTGCATCGATTGCTTCGAACACATCAGGTGTCAATACATACCGACCGATAATGATCAGGTTGCTCGGCGCATCTGCTTGTGCAGGTTTTTCCACCACATCAACAATGTCGTACGGCCCTTCATCGGGTGATGACGGCGATGGCGTAATAACTCCGTATGCAGATACTTGATCCATCGGCACGCGCATCAGACCAACAGCACCAACACCTTTTTTCTCACATGAATCAACAAGTGCATTCAGCAAGGTTGCATCGCCCATGATTTCGTCTGGCAACAACACAGAGAACGATTCATCACCAACAGCACTGCGAGCACATCCCACGGCATGACCAAGTCCGCGCGGCGCATCTTGGTACACCACACTCACGCGCACGTCAGTGCCAATGCGGGCCAACCTGTTCGCAAGGTCTTCTCGCCCACTGGCACGTACCTTTTCAATCACACTGGCCGACGGCGCGACGTATGCCTCAACCGGCGTCTTCGAAACATGAGACACCAAGACAATGTGCTCGGCCCCTGCCTCAATGGCTTCATCCATGACCAGCTGCAGGACAGGAACATCCACAATCGGCAGCAATTCTTTCGGCACAGCCTTTGTGACCGGATAGAAACGGGTGCCGAGGCCCGCGGCAGGAATAACAGCGGTACGCGATCTCATGGAATCCCACGCTAGCCAGATACCATTTGGCACTCGATGGACCTGAGTGCCAACCCCGGAGACCCCAATGCCCACATACGTATATAAATTCGTTGAAACAGGCGAAACAGTCGAGATTTTCCAAGATTTCTCCGAAGACTCGCTCACCGAGGCCAAGCACCCTGTCGACGGCACCATGCGCCCCGTCAAAAAAGTCTTTCTTCCTGTTGGCATCACCTTCAAAGGTGGCGGCTTCTACAAAACAGATAGCGGCAAGTCCGGCAGCACTCCTGCACCAAGTTCGTCTAGCGATTCGTCGTCTAGTGCTGCAGCACCAGCCGCTGCACCTGCGCCGTCAACACCTTCCTCTTCTGATTAAGTGACGCACACATAGGTACCTGAAAGGGTCCCTATGAAACCACTTACAGTTTTTCTGCGCGCAGCGCATGCGCAATTCACCACACTTCTCAATGCCGTAATTCGTGCATTACAAGTACAACGTCGCGCCCAACTTTTTGCAGTACTCATCGTCTCGGTCGTTATTGGCTTTCTTGTAGCTCGCACCGTGCATTCAACACACGCCACCCAACGACAATGGGTATCTCAGGTATCAGTACTCGTTACATCACGAAACGTGTCAACGGGCGAATTGATCACTAACGCCAATACTCGACATGTTGCACTGCCGCTTGCAATTCAGCCACCTGATGCGCTCACAAAAATCCCCAACAACGCCCGAACCCGAATCGCACTCTCCTCTCGCACTGCACTTTCTACGTCAATGATCATTCGCGATAATGCCCGTATTCAGATTCCGAGCGGTTGGCGCGGCGTAGCCATGCCTACCGACCTGGTAGCCCCCACAGTCATTGCCGGCGACCATATAGATGTCGTCAGCGCAGACAGCGTGATTGCTGCCGGAGCGCTTGTAATAGAGGTTTCACCAACCAATGGCATCACCATTGCTGTCCCTGCAGAATCTGCCGCAGTTGTCGCCACCGCTTCACGCAACGGTGACGCCTCACTAGTGCTGGCCACTTAGACCCACGTCCAAGTCGCACACCCGTATATTCCTGAGTATTCTTAGGCCTGAGCCTCTATCAACGGGAACTGCCATGGCATACGGATCAGACGACAAAATCGAATCAGCACCAGTCAAAGACTGGGTGAATGACTGGGACTGGCTTGATGATGGTTGGGGCGAGAACGCCATCGAAATCTGGAACGACGTGCGTGAACAATGCCCCGTCGGTTCCACAGAACGCTATGGCCGTGCATTCATGCCCGTCACCATGGAAGCAGTACGCGACATTGCAAACAACACAGAAGACTTCTCTTCCATTTGGGTCAATGTTGGTCGCCCCGATGCACCACGTGCACCAGCGCCACCAATTACATCTGATCCACCAGATCACCACGGACACCGTCGCGTGATTCTTCCTGCATTCAACCCCAAAGCGGTTGCAGAAATTGAACAAGACATGCGCGACTTTTGCCGCAAGCTCATCAAAGACCTTGACGGCATGGATGCAGTCGATGCTGCTGTGCAATACACACAGCACATTCCCGTACATGGCATTTGCATTCTCACCGGCCTTCCTGAAGAAGATGCTGACCTGTTCCGCGACTGGATCTATAAGAACTTCCAGTTAGCACCAAAAGACAATGCAGTGCGTTTGCAAGTTCTCACCGAGATGACTCATTACATCGACGCAATCTTGAAAGATCGTCTTGTGAATCCGAAGGATGACCTTCTCACCACAATCGCAACTGCGGAAATTGATGGCAAGGAAGTTGACTGGGGTATCAAGATTGGTTACATCCGTTTGCAAATCGTTGCGGGCATCGACACCACTTGGAGCGCCATTGGTTCAGGCCTCTGGCACTTCGCGCAACATAACGACGAAGTACAGCGCCTCGTTGCAGTTCCGAATGATGATCCACTATGGAACACCGCTAACGAAGAAGTACTCCGTTACTACGCACCTGTCACCATGGCACGCAAAGTAATCAACGATGTTGAAATTGCTGGTTGTCCAATGCGTGCCGGTGAACAAACACTTGTCACCTTCCCTGCTGCAAACCACGACCCCGCAGCATTTGAAGACGCACACATCTTCCAACTTGACCGTCAAGACAATCGCCACGTGGCGTTTGGTGTTGGCATTCATCGTTGCGCAGGTTCAAACCTTGCACGCTTAGAAATGTTGGTGGCGTTTCAGGAATGGCTTCGTGCATTCCCGAACTACTCACTCGATAAGTCGAAGAAAACTACGTGGGCTAATGGTCAAGTACGTGGCCCACGCGAAATTCCGGTATTGCTGAACCGCTAATACTCTTCCGTCACGGAAGGCACAATGCGTGCGCTCCACGGACGATGCATATCCCAGTGATGGCCTACTAAAACGCCGTCGCCCAGCTTTGCCAAAAAGTCAGTTGGCCCATCAAAATCAGGCATTTCTACAAAGGCACTGCCTAAGGCATGTGGCACATGGGCATCACTGCCAGCGCCCAATGCCAACCCATGTGATTCACCAAACTCTCGAGCCCGTTTGTTCAACGACTGCAACGACGTCTTTGAATTATGCGCTTCAATGGC
>CAIYTS010000209.1 GCA_903929185.1 uncultured Acidimicrobiaceae bacterium | reverse complement strand
TCGTAATCAGTTGTCACTGTGAGATCAGACTCTTCGATTGAGCCCAATTCCATTTCCAGATTGCCGTTCGATGTATCGATATAGGCCGAGATGGTGCCCTCGCCAAATGGGACTTTGGTGGTGATTACGTTGATGCGGACAACGACATCAATAACAGGCACATCGCCTGAATACCTGTGACGGATGTCGCGAGCGGCCTCAATCCATGATTCTGAGAGAAATTGATGGCTCATTTTGGGTCCTGTCGGGGAAGAAACTTTACGGATTGTTCAATCCATGTCACAAACCACGACGCTAGCGATAAGAATTGACAAATGTCCAGAATCTTGGTGTCAGAAGAATTAGCCGAAAGCGGACTCAGCAAATTACGTGCTGCTGGCCACGAAGTCGACGTGCAGGTTGGGCTTACCCCTGAACAGCTCCAAGTGGCAATTAAAGGCGCTCATGCCCTCATCGTGCGCTCTGCCACCCAGGTGGATGATGCGCTCCTTGCAGCCGCAGATGATCTTGTAGTTGTTGGTCGCGCAGGTGTAGGCCTTGACAATGTGGATGTTGAATCCGCTACCCGTCGTGGCGTCATGGTGTCGAATGCTCCTGAGTCAAACATTGTGTCTGCTGCCGAGCACACCATGGCCATGTTGTTGGCTGTTGCTCGTAACGTGCCGCAGGCACATGCAGCCCTCGTGCAGGGTCGTTGGGAACGTAGCAAGTGGGAAGGCGTCGAATTGTTCGACAAAACTCTCGGAGTCGTTGGCCTTGGTCGTATTGGCAAATTAGTTGCGCAACGTGCAGCAGCATTTGGCATGAAAGTAATTGCGTTCGACCCGTTCGTTTCTGAAGAGCGCGCTCGCGCAATGAACATCGAACTGGCTGAATTGAATGACCTAGTGAAGCGTTCTGATTTCATCACTGTGCATTTGCCTAAGAACAAAGACACCATCAACTTGTTCGATGCAAAAATGCTTGCGACAGCGAAACCATCTCTTCGCATCATCAACGTTGCACGTGGCGGAATCATCAATGAAGCTGACCTTGCTGAAGCTGTAAAGAATGGCGTCATTGCGGGTGCGGCGCTAGACGTGTTTGACAAAGAGCCAACCACTGAATCCCCACTGTTTCAAGTGCCCGGCATAGTTGTGACTCCACACCTTGGTGCAAGCACCACTGAGGCACAAGACCGTGCAGGCGATCACATCGCTGATCAAATTCTTCTTGCACTCGCTGGTGATTTTGTGCCCTATGCCGTGAATATTTCTGCTGCAGACGCAAATGAAACCTTGAAGCCGTACTTGCCGCTTGCAGAACGCCTCGGTCGTCTCTTCTCTTCCGCTGCTGGAACAGATATTTCCGAACTAGAAATCATTGCCACAGGTGAAATCGCTGGCTATGACACTCGCATCCTCACACTCAGTGCGTTGAAGGGCTTCTTCTCGGCTCGCCATGATGATGCAGTGACGTACGTGAATGCTCCGCAGATTGCTGCGGCACAGAATGTAACTATCAAGGAAAACAAGGTCACGAACTCAGGTTCAAACAGTGACTATGTCAACCTCATCACATTGCGTGCAGGCACTCACAGCATTGCTGCAACTCTTGTTGGTCCTCGCCGTCAAGCACGCCTAGTCATGGTCGACGACCACATGACAGACGTTCCACCGTCTGATCACATGCTTGTCGTTCGCAATGACGATCGTCCTGGAGTCATTGGACTTGTTGGAACACTGCTAGGTGCTCACAATGTGAACATCGCAGACATGGACGTGGGTCGTGCGCTCACCCCAGGAACAGCATTGATGGTTATAGCGACTACTGCAGAGACATCAGATGCAGTACTTGATGAACTCCGTGCGAAGCCCGGAATTATTGAAGTAACTGCTCTACACAGTTAAAGCAGTTACCGTGCGGCGCGAAGTGCGTCGCGGGTTTCGCGAGCAACACGAGCAGCGGCTGGCATTGGGTCAACCGAATCTGCGTACAAGATTGCGCGCGATGAATTCACAATGAGGCCAGTGCCGAGTGAGTTCGCACCATTTTTCACTACGTCTTCAGGGCTTCCGCCTTGCGCGCCGACACCAGGTACAAGCAATGGCATATCGCCAACGATTGCTCGTACTTCGGCAAGTTCTGCTGGGTAAGTAGCGCCGACAACAAGAGCAATTTCGCCCTTGTGTGACCATTCGTCGGCTGCTCGGCGTGCGACATGTTGATACAACGGTTTTCCATCGATGAGTTGGGATTGAAATTCACCACTGCCTGCATTTGATGTGCGACACAACACGATTGCTGCGCCTTTCGGATGGACAAGGTACGGCTCAATGGTGTCGCCACCCATGTACGGGTTCACGGTGACTGCGTGTGCGCCGTAGCGATCAAATGCCTCGTGTGCATACATGGTTGCGGTGTCACCAATGTCGCCACGTTTCGCATCAAGAATGATGGGGATAGTGGGGTAGTTGCTGCGAATGTATTCACAGATGCGTTCTAGTTGTGCTTCAGCACGCGCGGCAGCAAAGTATGCAATCTGTGGTTTGAACGCACATGCATATTGCGCGGTGGCGTCAATGATGTCGATGCAAAAGTACTCAATGCCATCAGCATCCGGTGAGTAGTGATGCGTGAGACGATGCGGATCTGGATCTAAGCCAACACACAGCAGTGAATCAGCTTCTTGCCAGCGCGCTGTAAGCAGTGAAGTGAATGACAAAGGTCAGCCTTCAATAGTGATGGCAGCAGTCGGGCAAAGGTCAGCAGCTTGTGTGACTTTCTCGCGCAATTCTTCGCCTGGTGATTCGATCAATACGTAGAGATAGCCGTCTGAACGGACTTCAAATACTTCGGGGCAGACTTG
>CAIYTS010000208.1 GCA_903929185.1 uncultured Acidimicrobiaceae bacterium | reverse complement strand
TGCCTTCGGGCCAACAGCTCCAATTGCGGCGAAATAGCCCATGTGAGCATCAGCCACATACACCACGTCAACGTCATCAAGAATGTCGACTCCTCGTTTGGTTGCTGCATCTAGCAAGTACGCAGTCAACGTGGTCTTATCAAGCACCACTGGTATTTCGATATCTTGCACGCGGTCAGTCACATCAAGTGGCATCAGTTCACGCTCGTTCATCCATGACAAGTGGGCCATCAACAACTGACGAACTTCTTCCATGGTGAGACGAGCCTGTGTTGACTGCGGCAACGTGCGAGCAACGAACTCTGCTGCTTCATCTATGTCGTAAACAACGCGCGGTGCCACCATGTCTAAACGTTGCGCTTCACGCCCCACGACAACTGCGGCAATGACAAATACTGCAAGTGCCGAAATAATGGCAAACAAAACAGTGGCTATTGACATGTCATCAGCCTACGAGAACGCCATCGCTAGAAACTCTCCATAACGAACCACTGATCGTCTGGGGCAACTGTCACAACGCGAGCCATAAATGCGCTGCCACCACTGCCCCACGAATATTCCATGTATTGCGGCAACCCTGGGCGGTGCATCAAGTTACGGCCCTGGAAACCGAATTCGTAAGCAACCGATGGACAGATGTAGGCAGTGGTACCAGCAAATGGTGCAGACAATGTCATGTGGGCATGCCCACTAACAACTGCCAACACATCATGATGTGCAACAACATCAGTGAGGCCGGCAATTGAAGCATCATCAAGGCGCACCGAATCCAACGCCTTCCCGCCAGTTGCAAAACACGGATGGTGCATAGCTATCAACGTGGGAACACCGTCAGACAGTTCTGAATCCAACCACTCCAGTTGATCTGCATCAAGAGCGCCATCGCCACGGCCTAAGCGGGCAGAGTCCATGACAACCACTTTGCCTTCAGGAACCGCAAGTACGTAATCAAGTCGACCATTACGTGATGGCAATGAATACAACCGCTGCATCTTTTCTGATTCGTCATGATTACCTGCACACAAGGCAACTTCAATGTCAACAGAGGCGAGCACATCAGAGAAACCGCGATATTCATTATCGGTGCCGGCTCGTGCCACACAGTCGCCCGTAATTAGCACTGCGTTACTGCGCTGTGATGCGTGCTGTAATGCTTTGGTCAGGTTCCCAACTGGGTCTGAGCCTTCAAAAAGTTCATCTCCCGGACCAGTGATATGCGGATCAGATATTTGAGCAATGACTGTGCGTGGCATACGCGCACAGTACCTCACACAGATTGATACAACATGTCCGAGAAATGAAAAGAACCCGGGCACTAGGCCCGGGCTCTTTGAAGTTTTATCTACTGCCGAAACAGTTAATGATCAGATACCGATGCGTGTAGCAAGAAGCTCGCGGTGGTAGGTCGGATCACCAAAGATGAGTTCACTTGACTTCGCACGCTTGAAGTAAAGGTGTGCTGGGTGTTCCCAGGTGAAACCAATACCGCCGTGGATTTGAATGTTCTCTGCAGCTGCGTGGAAGTACGCCTCTGAGCAGTAAGCCTTAGCAAGTGATGCAACTGAAGGAAGTTCTTCGTTCATTTCTGCTGCACACCACATGCCGTAGTAAGCAGCTGACTTTGAAGACTCAACTTCAAGCAACATGTCTGCACACTTGTGCTTGATTGCCTGGAATGAACCAATTGGACGTCCGAACTGGATGCGATCCTTTGCGTACTGAACAGCCATC
>CAIYTS010000207.1 GCA_903929185.1 uncultured Acidimicrobiaceae bacterium | reverse complement strand
GCCAACACCTTGGTGTACGTGCGCGGTCAGGGAATTGTTCTGAATGAACCATCTGTTGTCGCAATCGATATGCGCGACGGTAAACCCGTTGCTGTCGGTTGGGAAGCAAAACGCATGCTCGGACGCACTCCAAAACATATTGAAGTGATTCGTCCATTGAAAGATGGCGTTATTGCCGACTTCGACGTATGCGAGAAAATGCTTCGCTATTTCATTCAACGTGTCACAACAAGTCGTTGGAGCAAACCACGCATGGTGATTTGTGTTCCATCCGGAATTACCGGAGTTGAACAACGTGCTGTGCAAGATGCTGCTGAATATGCAGGAGCTCGTCGCCCAGTGCACATCATCGAAGAGCCAATGGCGGCTGCGATTGGTGCAGATCTTCCAGTACACGAACCAAGCGGCAACATGATTGTCGACATTGGTGGCGGAACCACAGAAGTGGCTGTCATTTCGCTTGGCGGCATTGTTGTGGCTCAGAGCGTTCGCGTCGCTGGCGATGAACTAGATGAAGCAATCGTCGCCTATGTTCGTGCTGAATATTCCTTGGATATCGGAATCAACACAGCTGAAGAAATCAAGATTCAAATGGCGTCTGCATGGCCACTAGCTCAGGAATTAACTGGAGATGTAGGTGGCCGAGACACGGTTTCTGGCTTGCCACGCACTATTGAGATCACGTCGGCCAATGTTCGCGACGCCATCGCAGAGCCAATTGCTGCAATCATTGATGCTGTGAAGTCAACCCTCGATCGCACGCCACCTGAATTGGCAGCAGACATCATGGACCGTGGTATTTATCTGTCGGGCGGGGGAGCATTGCTGTCTGGTATGACACAACGCGTCACTCATGAAACAGGAATGCCGTGTTACATCGCCCCTGATCCGTTGTATGCGGTCGCTATCGGTTCAGGTCGCGCGCTTGAAAACATCGAAGCGATGCGCGGAATGATGTCCTTCCCAGGGCTCGACCAGCAGTAGTACAAATCCCGTGGCGGACTTCTCCTTCACGCGTCGTCGGGCGATTCTCCTGCTGTCGCTTACCTCAGTGATTCTGATCACTATGGATCTGCGTGGCAGTTCTGTGATCAATTTCGCTCGGTCAACATTTGGCGTTGTCTTTCGACCAATTGAAAGCGCCACCAAAGTTGTTACTCGTCCGCTAGGCAATGCATGGAATGGCATCACTCATTACAACGACGTCGTGAAAGAGAACCATCGTCTGAACGATCTTGTTGCATACAGCGAAGGCTCAACAATCTCTGCCATTGCAAGTGTGCGTGAAGCTCAAGAATTGTTGTCGTTGAATGGGTTGCCGACACTTGCGGGAATTGCTTCCTGTACCGCACAAGTGGTGGGGCAGTCTCCGTCAAACTTCACACAGACCGTTGAAATCAACCGTGGTTCTGAATGTGGTCTCAAGGTTGGAATGCCGGTACTAAATGCTGCTGGAATGATTGGGAAAATCACCGACGTCTACAACAAGAGATCTGTTGTGATGTTGCTTACGGACCCTGGCTATTCATTGGCTGTAAAAGTTGTAAATATTCCAGCGCCAACAACCACCACAACTGTCGCACCGGGAACTCCGGTTGGCGATACAACCACAACCACTTCTACAACAACAACGACTACGTTGCCCCGCGTCACCACAACTACTGGTATTCCTGGCTTCGTGCCCGGTGTCACGATTGCAACATCGTCAACCTCTACTTTTGCGCCATTGCCGGGCGAAGTAACTGTTCCTATTGGTGATGTTGGTCCGAACCAGCCAGGTAAATCAACCAGCTCAGAGATCACGGTGCCCGCTGGATTAGATGTGCCATTGCGAGAAACAGGAGCCCTCGAAGGGAGAGGAATTGCTCGAACTCCGATTGTTCGCTTTGTGGAGAACCAACCCAGATTCGGGGCAGTGCGTATTGGATCGCCGATTATTTCAGCTGGTGGAGCAACGTCTTTGGCGCCTCCCGACATTGTGATCGGTTCTGTAAGCCGCGTTGTAAATAGAACAGGAACTCTTGGTCCGATTCTTGAAGTAACGCTGGCTGCGAACTTGAAGAACCTGAACTTTGTTCGCATTCTTTTGTATCAGCCATCGTCAGAGCGAGTAGCTACACCATGATCGATCAAGTCTTGCTTTTTGCTGAGAACCGATATGCACGTCTCGTTCTTGTGGGCCTTATGGTGTTGTCGTTGCAAACAACAGTGTTTAACGACATGCGTCCGTTTGGTGTGTGTCTACAAGTCATGGTTTTGCTAGCTGCATCAGCTGGTCTTGCTCGTGGGTCTGATGTCGGCGCTATTGCCGGATTCATTATCGGGCTGTTGTATGACATGGTGCTCACGACTCCCATGGGTCTGTGTGCTGCTGTGTTTGCAACCGTTGGGTATTTGGCAGGCGTTGGTCAATCCTTGGTGTACGCACCAACGTGGTGGTCGCGAATGCTGCTCGGTTCCATTGCAAGTGCAATTGGAATGATCTTGCTACCCATTGCTTCCACGATTACTGGAGCAACGGGAATTTTGAATGCCCATGTGTTGTTTGTGGCACTCATAGTCGGCCTCTTTAATGCTGTTCTCAGCATTCCTGCTGAAAGGCTGTGTCGTTGGGCGCTGACTGAACCGGCGGCTGTTCGCTAATGGCTCGCGAAAGTCGAATGTCGCGCTTGGCGATTCTTGCGACCGTTGCGATGCTTCTAGGGTCATTGCTCACAGTTCGATTGTGGTTCCTGCAAGCCGTCGATGCGCCTGGTTTAGAGCAGCGAGTTCAGGAAGTTCGGACACGAACTGTGAAGTTGACGTCAGAGCGCGGAAGAATTTTTGACATCAAGGGTCGAATAATGGCTGACAATGAACGCTTGCTCACCATCACTCTTGACAGAGCAGTCATCGCAAGCCCACTGGCACGTCAGCAAATGTGGAATCGCTTGTCGGGCGCTCTCAACATGTCTGTTCAGGAATTAGAAGACCGATTCGTTTCAAAGAGATATAACCAATTGCAGCCTTTGCCGCTGAAGGAAGACGTTTCGGAAGACTTGGCTATTTTCTTACGCGAACGTTCTGAGGATTACCCAGGCATTGACATCGTGGAAAATTGGCGGCGCGAATATCCGTACGCTCCGATGGCAAGCCATGTCCTTGGGTTCCTCGGTGCAATTCGGAAAAGCGAAACGACGTATTACAAGAATCTCGGGTATGACCCGGACGCACGTGTGGGGCAGTTCGGTGTTGAACAGACATATGAGTCTGTTCTACGAGGTAAATCTGGTTACGTGAAATATGAAGTTGATGCACGAGGCCGAATACTTCGTTTGATTGAGCGCAAAGAACCTATTCCTGGCAATGACTTGCAGCTATCAATCAACTTAGATATTCAGCAATTCACTGAACAAGCACTTCAGAATGAGTTGTTGGTGCGGCGTCGTACTGAAGCGCCAACTGTGTTGTCGTTCGGACAACCTGACCCTGCGTACCCCGAGATCACCTATTACAAAGCGCCTGCTGGTTCGAGTGTTGTTCTGAATCATGAGACGGGCGAGGTAGTAGCGATGGCTAGTTATCCGAACTTTGACAATCGTTGGTTCAATGCCGGAATTTCTTCAGACAAGTTTGCAGAACTGTTCCCAACAACGAAAGACCCTGACCAATCCATCTTGGTGAATCGCGCGATTTCTGGTCGGTACAACTTGGGTTCCGCATTTAAACCCTTTGTAGCTTTTGCCGCACTGAACACGGGTCAACTTGCAGGCGGCACGAAATACATCTTGAAGGACGAAGGAACGTACAAACTGGAGAGCATTCCTAAAGAACGTTGCCAATTGAACGTTAAATGTATTTTCAAGAACGCGGTTTGCGGTAACGGTGCACCATGTAAATACGGACGCATCAATGTTGTGTCTGCGCTAGCTATTTCGTCTGACGTGTTCTTTTACAAAATCGGCGAACAGATCTTTACCCAACGCGGAAATCGGCCTGTCTTGGAAGATCAAGTTCGGCTATTCGGATTCGGTTCTCCCACAGAAATAGATTTGCCGTACGAATTCATCGGAACAATTCCAAGCAAAGCATTGAAGCAACGTCTTGCAGCCAGTGGTGCCATTGCGAAAGATGAAGGCAAGGGCTTTTATGTCGGTGACAATGTGCAATTTGCCATTGGTCAAGGTTTGTTGTCAGCAACACCATTGCAGTTAGCAGTTGCTTATGGCACTTTGGCTAATGGCGGCAAGGTGATGAGACCACGAGTCGTTCATGCGATTTGGGCTCCCGGAACTCCGAATGGTTTATCGGGCAGAGTAAATCTTGCAAAGGGCACAGTGCTTCAGAGTTTCGCTGAGCCACAAGTTGTTCGAGACATTGAAGCACGCCCTGAAGTGCTCGACCCCATTGTGCGTGGGTTAACGCGAGTGATTGAGGGGCCAGGTGTTCGATCAGATATTTATCACTCAACAACCGGTGAAAAACTCTTCCGTTCGTACCCCAGTCGGTCTTTACCAATCGCGGGAAAGACTGGTACCGCTCAGGGTGCAGGCAATCTTCCATGGAATGACTCATCTGTGTTTGGTGCTTTCAGCAAGGACCCTAAACAGCCGTATTCAGTCGTCGCGTATCTGGAAAAGAGCGGATATGGCTCGCGAGCTGCGGCGCCTGTTGTGAAGTGTGTGTTCACGGCACTCGCTGGGAAAACAACAGTTGCAAAGGCAGCCCCAGCTGATCCGTTAGACACTGCGAGTTTTGCTGTTGCGTCTCCACAGTTGTTGCCAAACCCGTTGTGTCTGGTCGGCGTCGGATCATCGGTGCGTGACTAATGAGTAGAACAATGTTTGCACGACGTCCCGACTCTGGTTTGGGAAACATCAAGAAAGGCTTTGCTGCACCTACGCGCAACATCGATTGGATATTGATGTCCGCAGTTGGCGCCTTGACCATCATCGGAACATTCATTATCTATTCCGCAACTCGGATGAAGTTAATGAACCGAGGTGTTGACCCGTATCAAGTAGTTCAGCGACAAATCGTGTTTGTCATGATTGCAATCGTTGCGATGGTGGTCATCATGTGGATTGATTACGTGCAATTGCGAGGCAATGCCGAAATGTTTTACGCCATCACCATGCTTTTATTGATTCTGGTGTTCGTGGCTGGCACAGTGAAGGGCGGTGCACGACTCTCATTTGTCATCGGACCCATCGCTATTCAGCCGTCAGAATTGGCAAAGGCAACATCCTTGTTGTTTCTCTGCGGGTTCTTGTCTGAAGAAGACGGAGAAGATCTGCCATACGAGCGATTTATCCAAGCCCTGTTCATAATTGGTATTCCCGTCTTTCTCGTTGGTATCGAACCTGACCTCGGTTCAGCGTCGGTCTTAGTCGCGGCTGCAATGGGTGTACTGCTCGTTGCCGGTGCCCGCATGCGATACATCTTGTTGATTACATCGATCGCTGTAGTTTCAGCTGTCGGTGGTGTGGTATCTGGTTTGGTGAAGGACTACCAATTGCGTCGCATCACCGGATTCTTGAATCAGAACTCAGATTCAGCCAGTTTGCAGCAACTGATTTTGCAGGTGCGTTTCGCTAAGCGTGCAGTTTCGACCGGCGGCTTCTTTGGCAAGGGATATCTGTCAGGACCACTGACGAACGGAGCGTTCATCCCAGTCCAATCAACGGACTTCATCTTTTCGGCCATAGGCGAGCAGTTCGGGATGCTGGGTGGGGGCGTTGTCCTCGGATTATTCGGCATTGTCCTGTGGCGCATCTATCGGACCGCCCAACTCTGCCAGGACCGATTGGGCACTTTGTTGTGTGCAGGCGTCTTCACCATGATTTTGTGGCAGGGGTTCCAGAACCTCGGCATGACTATGGGTATTACCCCTGTTTCAGGGGTGCCGTTGCCCTTCGTGTCCTACGGCGGCTCCCATACGGTTGCCTTTGCCATGATGATTGGCATGGTACAGAGCGTCCATATGCGGCGGTTCAGGTAACGAAGCGGGCTATCCTTATCAATGGCCGAGGATCGGTTGCGCCACTTCATGGCAGCAGCCAGATCCGCATGGCGCGCTTGTTTGCGCGACGTGAGAAGGGAATTTCATGGACACGAACGGTTCTGCCGATAAATCGACAGCCGATTACACGGAACAACGCAGTACGCAAGGCGAGGGCCAATCTGGTCCAAAGAAGCGTCGTCGGGGTTCTCGTGGCGGGAAAAATCGCACAAAGTCAGCAGATGGTTCTGACAGCACTTCTCAGGCACCAAAAGGGCCAGGCGCGCGCCCTGCTGGCCAGATAGCTGATCCGAATCGCAAGCCTCAGATCGGTGACACTCGTCCGTCGGCTGCTCCAGCTCCTGCTGCGGGCTCGAACGGTGAGTCATCAGGCAATAAAAAGCGCCGTCGTGGCGGTCGAGGTAAATCTCGTTCCGGTGGCGGACCAGCTTTGCGTGGACCAGAGGTAGATGCAGAGATCATCGAGCGTCGCAAAGGCCGCGAACGCAATGGCCGTCCAGTTGGTCGTTACCAAATGTGTGTTCAAGTTCGTGACGGAGTCACCCAGGTAGCGGTCATGGAAGGCCGCAGCCTGATGGAGCACTATGTCAGTCGTCCATCAGATGATGTCGGTCAGATTCACGGAAACATCTACCACGGTCGAGTGCAGAACGTCCTTCCCGGTATGGAAGCTGCATTTGTCGACATCTCAACGCCGAAAAATGCCGTGTTGTACCGCGGTGATGTTCAGTACGACCCAGAAGATGTTGAAACAAAGGACACTGCTCGCATTGAGCACATCTTGCGTTCCCGTCAGATGATTTTGTGCCAAGTCACAAAGAACCCCATCGGAGCCAAAGGTGCTCGCCTCACGCAAGAAGTGTCGCTTCCTGGTCGCTTCGTTGTGTTGATTCCGAATTCAAAGACCTACGGAATCTCAAAGCGCCTTGCCGATACAGAACGTCGTCGTTTGCGTCACATTCTTGACCGCGTCAAGCCTGCGCATCATGGTGTCATTGTGCGTACCGCAGCAGAACATGCAACTGAGCATGAACTCACCGCCGACATGACTCGTCTGCTTGAAGAGTGGGCCAAAATTGAAGAAGCAGCCGCTAAATCAACGGGTCCTGAATTGCTGTATCGCGAACCAGAACTTGCAGTTCGCACCATTCGTGAAGAGTTCAACGCTGAATACCGCAGTGTGCTCATCGATGATTGGACTCTGTACGAAGAAGTCCACGGATACGTGTCGGCATTTAACCCAGAACTTGCTGATCGAATTGAATTCTTCGATCGCGAAGTAGAGCCCATCTCGTTGTTTGAAACACAACACATTCATGAGCAGTTGCACAAGGCGTTAGACCGCAAGGTGTGGTTGCCATCTGGTGGTTCACTCATCATCGAACACACAGAAGCCCTCACGGTCATCGACGTGAACACCGGCAAAAACGTCGGTACGTCAAACCTTGAACAAACGGTCTTCCAGAACAACTTGGAAGCAGCTGAAGAAGTGGCTCGCCAACTGCGTCTCCGTGACATTGGCGGAATCATTGTTATTGACTTCATTGACATGGAGATCAAAGACAACCGCCGCAAGGTCATTGATTCATTCCGTCAGGCCCTCAGCCGTGACAAGACTCGTACCCAGGTGTTTGATATTTCAGAGCTTGGCCTTGTCGAAATGACCCGCAAACGAATCGGGGAGGGCCTGTCCACTGCCTTTGCCATCGAGTGTCCAGAATGTGCCGGCCTTGGTTTCAAGGTCGATTTCGGCCTTCTCGACTAAGAAATTTCTTTAATCCCCCTAAAACATTGGTTCGGCGATTGTCGTAACCCCAACCCGCAGATAGGTTTAACCCCGCTATGTACGCAGTAATCGCCTCAGGTGGCAAACAAGAAAAAGTCTCTCAGGGCCAAAAGGTCCAGCTTGAGCTCTTGCATGTCGAAGACGGTACCGAGGTCTCCCTCATACCCGTTCTCCTTGTTGATGGCACCACGGTGCTCTCGACTCCCGACCAGTTGAAGGGCGCATCTGTCAAAGGACGCGTCATCGGCACCGAAAAGGGAGTGAAGATCAACGGCTTCACATACAAAAAGCGCACCAATCAGCGTCGTCGCTTTGGTCACCGCCAGCAATATTCTCTTGTTGAAATCACATCCATCGCGAAAGGCTGATCAACCATGTCAAAGACTAAAGGCGGCGGTTCTACACGTAACGGCCGCGACTCAAATGCACAACGACTTGGCGTAAAGGTGTTCGACGGAACACTCATTACAGCGGGCACCATTCTTATTCGTCAACGCGGCACTCGTACCCATCCAGGTAAGAACGTCGGCATTGGTAAAGACGACACATTGTTCGCAATGGTTAACGGAAACGTAAAGTTCGGCGAGCGTAAAGGCCGCAAAATTGTTGACGTTCTTCCTATTGAGCCAGCTGCTGAATAACTAAGAATTACATATTTTTCAAAAGGCACACCTTCGGGTGTGCCTTTTGCGTTGACGGGGTCTAATTGCCAGCGAGCAACGTGTCGATGCCTTGGGGCAATTTGTCTGCTGGGTAATCAAGAAGAGTGACGGCTTGTCGACATGCAAATCGGTCGGTCATACCGCCAACGTACGAGACCGCTTCGGTAATTGCAGTGGGGGAGCCGGGATCAAATGGGCTTTCAGTCCATGCAGGAAGCAACAGTGGCGTTGTGATGTAGTGATCAATGAGTGAACGCAACATGCTGATAACGCTGTTGGCTTGTGCTTTCGATTCAGGACGATCATAAATTCGTTCGTAATTGAATTGCCGAAAAAGAGACAACGCTTCAGCTACATCAGGAACCATTCCGATGCGACCTGTCTGTGCGGTTGCGTCGATCATGCCCGTGATGAACGCGCCCAGTTGTTCGCGTCGAGTGCTGCCACATCGATCACGAACGAGTCGTGGTAATTGATTCGGCGTGACAATGCCCGCGTCAACAGCGTCTTCAAAGTCGTGACAGACATATGCAATGCGATCTGCCCAACTGACGACTTCACCTTCTGCAGTCTGTGGAGCGGGTCGTGACCAACTGTGATTACGAATTCCGTCGAGAGTCTCTATGCATAAGTTGAGAGGAACCAATACTTTGTCTGCACCCCACACCGCGTGGTCGTAGCCGCCATCAACGTAGGGAGACAGTGCATCTTCACTGGCGTGACCACCAGGACCATGCCCGCAGTCGTGACCAAGCGCCATTGCTTCAGTAAGAGCAACATTGAGTTGAAGGACACGTGCAATAGAAACTGCCACTTGTGCAACTTCGAGGGCGTGAGTAAGGCGCGTGCGCTGATGATCATCAGGGAAAACGAAGACTTGTGTTTTTCCGGCAAGTCGTCGAAATGACGACGCGTGCAGGATGCGGTCACGGTCGCGTTCGAAACACGTGCGATACGGGTCAGCATCTTCAGCAATGGCTCTGTGACCAGGACCGACTGCGTGAGTTGCAAGGGGAGCAAGAGCTCCTGAGAGAGCTGCTTCTCGCATTGACCGATCAGCGATGTCAGTGGTTCCGATACCGGCCCAGGAGTCTGCGTGCGCCACAGTGATGCCTAAAGCAGCATCAAACCCCGACATGGTGGAGACCCACGTCACGCCTCGGTCTGTCGCTGATTCGTTTTCCACGTCTCCACGATAGGTGAGTGGTGTGTCGCCGAGATGGACGACGATGCGCCAGTAGCCTTGAGAGAGTCTTATGAGTGTTTTTGTCGACGAAGCCCAACTGAATGTTAAAGGTGGCCAGGGTGGTGCTGGCTGTGTGGCGTTCCGTCGCGAAGGTCCAGAAGCCATGGGTGGTCCAAACGGTGGTGACGGCGGCAAAGGTGGCGATGTGTGGCTTGTGGCCGACCGTAACGTTGCTTCACTTTTGGCTTTTCGTGATCACCCGCATCGTCGCGCCAAAGATGGAGTGCACGGAAAAGGTAAAGACCTTCATGGTCGTCGCGGTGAAGATTTGATCATTGCTGTCCCTGAGGGAACTGTCGCTCGCGATATGTACTCCGGTGAAGTATTGGCCGACCTTGTGAATCACGGAGACCGTTGGATGGCGTCTCCTGGCGGTCGTGGCGGTCGCGGCAATGCAAAGTTCTTTAACAACCGACGTCGTGAACCAACTTTTGCTGAACAAGGTGAAGAAGCAACAGAGCGTTGGTTGAAGCTTGAACTGAAGTTGATGGCAGACGTTGCATTGGTCGGATTCCCGAATGCGGGCAAAAGCACATTCATCAGCACTGTGTCTGCAGCAAAACCTAAAATTGCGAACTATCCGTTCACCACTCTTGAACCACATCTTGGTGTCGTGCGCATTGATGACACAACTGAGTTCATCATGGCTGACATTCCCGGTTTGATTGAGGGTGCAAGTGAAGGCCGCGGATTAGGTCATCAATTCCTTCGACATATTGAGCGTGCGCGCGTCTTGTGTTATCTCATTGATCTTGTCGCACTTGACGGGATATCTCCCGATGAGCAACTGCGCATCTTGCAGCACGAAGTTGGGAATTATCGTCCAGACCTTCTCGAACGGCCGTTCCTTATTGTCGGCACAAAGACCGACAGTATTGACGCCGACACTCTTGCAGCGTGGCCGCATCCGTCGATGTCTGCAATCACCATGACAAATGTTCGGTCCATCATTGGTTCGCTCGCACAGCAAGTGAAGTATGCCCGTGAAGCTGAACCCACTGTGGAAGCCACCATCATCATGCGTCCTGATACTGAGCATGCATGGGTGGAACAAATGGGGGAGAACGAATATCGCATTCATGGCCGCAACGCCGAGCGGGTTGTGGCGCTCAACGACGTCACTACTCCCGTTGCCTTGAACTACATTGACGAAAAATTTGCCAAGCTCGGAATCCCTAAATTGCTCTCAAAAGCAGGGGTCCGCGAGGGTGACGTCGTCTGGGTCGCACAATTCAGTTTCGAATTCGTGCCAGAAGTGTGATGCTGTAGCGATGCGCGTCGTCGTCAAAGTCGGAACTTCCTCTCTCACCAACGCAGAGGGCCACATCAAGACTGAAGTAATTCAGCTGGTGTCACAGCAATTGGCTGCAGCGCGTGCCCAGGGCCATGAAGTGCTGCTTGTTACGTCAGGCGCAGTTGCGTCAGGAGTAGCCGGACTTGGTTTAGCGGAACGTCCAAATGATGTTCTTTCCCTTCAAGCGTTATCTGCAGTAGGTCAACCTCAATTGATGGCTGCATACAACAACGCATTGAAGCAATTCTCACTTGTCGGTGCACAAGTGCTTCTCGTACCTCACGACTTTGTTGATCGTCAACAGTACTTACATGCGCGTGACACCATTGGTCGATTGCTAGAGCTGGGCTGCGTTCCCATCATCAACGAAAATGATGCAATTGCTAATAACGAAATACGTTACGGCGATAACGATCATCTTGCAGCTCTGCTTGCTCACCTTGTGTCGGCAGACATGTTGGTGCTCTTGACTGATACAGCAGGTCTGTACACATCTGACCCACGTACAAATTCTGATGCAACAGTGATCTCAGTAGTTGCTGCTGATGACCCTCTATTGTCCGTGTCGGCATCGGGTGCTGGTTCTGACAGAGGTAGTGGAGGAATGGCGTCAAAACTGGCCGCTGCGCGTATTGCATCATGGTCTGGCGTAACAGCCGTTATAGCGGCTGCCGAATCTGAGTCGGCTGTAATGGCGGCAATTAATGGAGACGTAGTCGGCACCCGCTTCTTGCCACACGATCGTCAATTGTCTGCACGAAAACTTTGGATCGCATTTGCTGCTGAAGTTGAAGGATCAATTGTTGTCGATGCAGGGGCTCGTGATGCATTGGTTCTACGGGGCACGTCGTTGCTTCCTGCTGGTGTCACAGCAGTATCAGGAAATTTTGACGTAGGTGCGGTTGTTGAAGTTGTTACTCAATCTGGTGAACTTTTGGCTCGTGGCTTGTCGGCCATGTCGTCTGATGTTGTTTCAGCATGCATGGGCAAGCGCACAGCTGACCTTGTTGATCTTGCTGTTGTTGAGACCGTGCACCGTGACGATCTCGTCATTCTTACTAATCAATAGTTAGTTACAGCGTGGTTTCGTGGTCCGTACCGCGTGTGGGCATGACCGATGCAAAGTTATGCATTTCAGGAACCCGAAGCGCGTACAGCGCAATGATGTAGACAACGAGTCCGGCGCCTACACACAGGAACAATTCAGCAAGTTGAGACATTCCCGAGTGTGGATGAAGTACGTATTCAAGCCACCACACGACGGCTCCCATAACGGCGCTTCCGATAGTTGCACGCCAAACAAGCGAAAGAAGGCTCAGCCATTGAACAGCTGCATACTTCTTGTGAAGCAACCACAGAACAAGGACTGATGAAACCATGTAGGCAATGCCGAAGGAAAGTCCTAATCCGAGAACTCCGTGACGCTTGACCAAGAACAAAGCTAAGACAATGTTCAAAGCATTTTCAAATACGTTGATGAAGAACGGCATGCGCGTGTCTTCGTGCGCATAGAAACCGCGTAAGCAGAAGATATAAATCGAGAATCCGGCCAGTCCGATGGAGAATCCTGCAAGAGCTCGTGCAGTGTTATGTGACGCGATCGAGTTGAAGTGTCCGTGTTCCAAAATTGCACT
>CAIYTS010000206.1 GCA_903929185.1 uncultured Acidimicrobiaceae bacterium | reverse complement strand
GTCGAACGACTGAATCTTTGCATCAGGTGCATTGGCCTTTGCATACTCTTCACCAGTTGTTCCGGTTTGTACTGCAACGGTCTTGCCGCTGAGTGAAGCAAGAGTATTCAGTGTGTCTTTGTCTGCTGTGCGGACAAGAAGTGACTGGAATGAATCAAAGTAGCCCTCTGAGAACGCAGCGTTTGCAGCGCGCTCTTCGGTGATGGTCAGTGAAGATGCCACGACGTCACATGTGCCAGCTTTTGGAGCCAACCAAATACCGTCGAACGGCTGAACAGTTACTTCAAGTGTGAGGCCGTAGCGCTGCGCAATTGCTGACATGAGATCCATATCGAAACCAGTCCATGACTTGTCTTCGTTCTGGAATTCGAATGGTTCGTATGGAGCATCTGAACAGACAGTCAACTTGCCTTCAGCAATTGGTGTGAATGTCAATTCTTGTGCTGTTGCAGAACCTGCAGCAGTTGTGTCTGATGATGAATCGCTGCCGCCGCATGATGCGACAATGAATGAAAGTGCTGCAAGCGATGCAAGCAGGCGGGTGGTACGTGCCATGGTGACTCCTAGGGGTGTCGTTGGAAATGTTTCTACGACCTTAGACCACAGCGAGGTATGACCTTCAAGGTGACCTGAAACACCCAATGAAGAAGGCAATGAGGGCATTTAGGTGACCGTGATTACGACGGTTTCGTGACCCGTAACAGTGCACGTGGCCTCAAATATGCCACTCCGTTTGAAGGTATACCGGCCAGTCTCGCCAGGCCTCAGAACAAGAAAGGTATAGGTGTGAGTCGCGACATCATTGTTCGTGACCTCGAGGGTGTCGCCAACTTTTACATTCAGTTTGCTCGGAAGTGGATTCGCGACGTCGTTGCCAGCAGTTACTGCTGCGGCCGTACCTTTTGTGATGGTGTACGAATACACGTGATGCGAAGGACGTCCCATGAGGACGACGACTAATACCACCGGAAGGATGACAATCAAGAAAATGATTGCGATCCATCCGGCAGTAGGTCGCTGCTGCTCTACAGCAATGGTCTCAATTGAGTCGGTCAGGGGGCATCCTCAAGAACAGGCACATCGACAACGACTGCACCAGCCTTGGTGAATGTCAGTGTGACTTTGAATGTCTCACCAGTGAGAAGTGGCTTCACCAGTTTCATCAACATGACGTGGTAGCCGCCTGGCTTGAGTTCAAGAGCAGTTCCCGCAACGATGTCGATGTGGTCAACTTCTTTCATTGTCATTGCTGACGAATCCATCGTGGTGCTCGGTGATCCAGCCATGGTTGATCCTGTTGCCATTCCGTTTTCTACTGGGACCATCTCATGAATTTGTGCCATTGCTGCAACGCTTGAATCAACCATTGCGCTAACAAGTGTGTCGTCGGCGTCGCTATTAATTGTTAAGTACGCAGCGCCCATGTCGGTTGCGTCTGGACTTGTGCGTGCCCATTGGCCAGACACGGTGATAACTGGTGTTGCTGGCGTACCTGCAACGGTTGTATCTGAAGCAGAATCACTCCCGCCACAAGAAACAAGTGTTGAAAGCCCAATAGCTAGGAATGCTCCTAGTACGAGGCGGGGTGTTTTGGTTTTCATGTTGTCTACTTTCTTTCTGTAAGAAGAATCTTTAGGTCGTGCGCCATTGAGACTGAATCGAGACCAAATGGCCATTCCACAACGACATTGCCGGTGGAATCAACAACGTATGCAGTACCGCCGTGAACAACCTGAATTTCACCGTCAACATTTGTGACTGATGAAGTCGCTTGAAACAATTTTTCCGCAGCACGCAGTTCGGCGTCAGATGTGGGAACAAGTGCGTGGTACCGATCTGAAAAGGACGCAAGGTATCTACTGAGAATTTCGTCAGTGTCACGGGTGGGGTCAACAGTGATCATCGCTATGTCAACTTTGGCCTCAAGCTCACCTATCTTCTTTTTGGCGTTCTTGATTGCAACCATTGTGGTGGGGCACAGATCCGGGCAATGTGTGTAGCCGAAGTACACAATGAGAACTTCACCGGCTGCGGGAACGAACGACATAGGTGTCGCTGAGCCAGCTTCGTGGACGGTGGCTGTACTTACATTCTTTGGAGAAGGGGGGATGTAACCGTCGAGAGAGTCGTTTGAATTACTGCACGACACAAGTGCACTAGTAAGTAAGACCATGCCGATTACGACTGTTCGAATTCGTGTCGTAAAAACCATCTCACTCATATAGACACAGTCTTTCGTCACCTAGTTCCCTTAGGCATGCCTAAGCGGCCATGACATGTGACTCACTTGAGCGTGCTTGGGCGGCAATACTCGTATCGGTGAAACGGCGTACAGATATTGAGGGGCTCCGCGCCATTGCAGTGCTTGCGGTCTTGCTTTTTCATGCCGGTGTACCTGGCTTGGCTGGTGGCTATGTAGGAGTAGACGTCTTCTTTGTCGTGTCTGCTTTTCTGATCACCTCTTTGTTGGTGGCTGAAAAGACAAACACTGGCAAAGTGTCTTTGGGCGCGTTCTACGCCAGGCGCGCTCGACGCATTTTGCCTGTCTCAGCGTTGGTGGCGGTTGCAACTCTGATTGCATCATGGATTTGGTTGGAACCATTGCGGCTTCGTTCGTTGGCTGATGATGTTCTGGCTGTTGCCTTATTCTCGTCAAACTTTGTGTTTGCACATCGCGGAGCTGACTACTTACAGTCAACGCTGCCTCCTTCTCCGTTGCAGCACTACTGGAGTTTGGCTGTTGAAGAGCAGTTCTACGTGGTGTGGCCAGCGCTTGTGATGTTGGTGTGCATAGGTGTTGGAACTCGCACTATGCGCAATGTACGTCTTCGGGTTGGTATCACTGCTGGTGTTGCAGCGGTTGCCTCTTTTGTTGCATGTATGGCACTTATGAACTCCTCGCAACCGTGGGAATTTTTCTCGCCACATACCCGCGCATTTGAGTTAGCAATTGGTGCACTTGCTGCCGTGATCCCAGTTGGTAGCGCGGTGAAGTCGCTTCGTATTGATGCATTTTTTGCATGGTGTGGGTTGGCCGGGATTATTGCAACGGTTGTTCTGTTCTCAGAGACCACTACATTCCCTGGTCCGTGGGCACTTGCTCCTGTTATGGCGACTGCATTCTTGTTGCGAGGCGGAAATGCCACTGCGTGGTCACCTGATGCAATATTGCGCGTCTCGCCAATGCAATGGCTAGGTTCGCGTTCATACTCTGCGTATCTGTGGCATTGGCCGGTACTGATCATTGCTGCAGCAGCCCTTGGCAAGAAACTCTCAGTGTTTGAGGGACTTATATGTCTCATGATTTCGCTTGCTCTCTCCGAGTTCTCATATCGATTTGTTGAAAACCCGATACGTCGAAACCACAACATCACGGGAGTTCGGGCCTTGGTGTTAGCCGTTTCTTTGGTTGCTGTTGTCAGTGGAAGTGCCGTACTGGCGCAGAATAATCAGCCGTCACTTACCGGTGGTTGGTCTGCAACAGCCCCAACGTTGGTTACAGCACCATCAACAACAATTGATTCCAATGTGTCAACAACGACGATTCCCGTAAGACCGGAGCTACCAAATGAGGGACCGCCAGTTGAAGCCATTGTGCAAGCGATGACTGCCACTGGTTTGCCATCAAACATCACTCCGACTTTGCAACAAGCGATATCAGATATGCCAACCATCTATAGCAACAATTGTCACGCGAGTTTTTCAGCAATACGACCGAAAAATTGTGTGTATGGGGATACAACATCATCAACTGTGATTGGTCTGTACGGTGATTCACACGCAGCTCAATGGTTTCCCGCATTTGAGAAAATGGCAATCAAGCGAAATTGGAAGTTGATCAGTTATACAAAGCGCGGCTGTCCGCCAGCAGACATTCCGACGTACAGCAAAGTCTTGGGGAAGAACTATCAAGAATGTGCGCCGTGGCGTGAGAATGTTTTGAAACAAATGGTGACAGACGGTGTGCAGACCGTTTTCGTTGCACATTTCGATCGGTTGCTCTCCGCATCAACTCGTGTTCCTATGTGGCAAAAAGAGTGGCGCGCTGGTTTGCAGTCAACGATTGATTCCTTAACTGCCAAAGGCATAACGCCGATATTGATGGAAGATACGCCGTATCCAGGGCAAGATGTGCCTACTTGCTTGAGCCGCCATTACACCAATGTTCAGTTGTGCAATCCCACTATCAGTTCTGCCTATCGCGATGACATGCATCAGATGTTGCAGGACTTTGATGCCGAAAATGTTCATGTGTTGTGGACTCGACCATGGTTTTGCACCGATGCAGGTTGCCCGACGGTAGTCGGAAACATTTTGGTGTATCGCGACGATAACCATATGACGGTTACTTTTTCCTCGTTTATTGCACCACTTCTAGATGCTGCGGTTGTTGACGTTGTGAACTGGGCATCAACGCAGCCGTAATTAGTGCAACACTGATTACATGGAACAACGCAAATCACAAGACGAAGTACTTAAACAATTTGTTGTAGATGGGTATCTGACTTCGGAACAGGCTGATGAAGTCGCTACAGCTCCGATACTCAATTTTTCGGCTCGGGAATTGGTGTCGTATCTTGCGGCGATACTCATCACGATTGGCGTTGGCTTCATGGTTGCCGGGCTTGTAGTCAATGTTCCTAAAGCTGGAATTGCAGTTCTTTTGTATGTGATTGCTGCGGCACTTGCTTACTTTTCACGCAAATTCTCGAGTGCGACAAATGAAAAACAGCGAGCAGGCGAAGTGCTGGAGATTGCATCGGTACTTGCTATCGCGGTTGCATCAGGAATATTGCTTGATATGACAAGCATGAGGTCGGAGTGGTATGCCTGCATGCTCGCTGTTGCTGCCGGAACATGGGGGACTGTGCGCGCATCACGTTCACAGTTCTCTGGTGCAGTTGTGGCGTCAGTTTCGGTCCCTATTGTGATCATGTCATCAAGTTCATTGATGAACTTGAACGGTGATGACAACCGTCTTGTAGTTGGACTCATGTTGCTTGTTGGCGGTGCTGGTTTGATTTACATGGGTATGAGGAAAATCGGGTTTGCATTCCTGCCCCGCGCATCAGGTTCGTTGCTTATTGTTATCAGTTCAATCACATTGGCAAATGTCTTCAGTATGGGATTTGGTGGTCTCATACCTATAGGTATTGGCGCGGCATTGTTTGCCCTTGGTTCACGTGAACGTGCACCAGAAGAATTGGTAGCTGGTGCTTTTGCCATCATCGTGGGCCTGATAATGACCGTTGTGTATTGGATTCCTGGCAACATTCTGCAAGGACTGGCAATTATTGGTTGCGGAGTTGTATTGCTTCTAGTTCTCAGAAAGCAGTTAGCTCGCGCTAATCAACCAGAGCTTGATGCACCAACTGCTTAAGTTGCGGACGCAACGGCCACGTGCTTGACGGCAGAAGCTGCGTCATGATCATGTACACAAGCTCTTCTTTCGGATCAACGGTGAAGTTGGTGCTTGCAGCACCACCCCAACCGTAATCTCCAGCACTTCCGGGCACTTTTGCTTTCACTGGGTCAAGCGTGACACTGACGCCAAGCCCGAACCCCACGCCGTCAAATGCAGTCTCTGCAAAGAGTGGGCGACCACACTCGGTGAGATCAGCATTGTTTGGCAAATGGTTTGAAGCCATAAATGCAACAGTGCGGTTCGACAAAATGCGAGTGCCGTTGTATTCGCCACCACCACGGAGCATTTCTGCAAACTTCAAATAGTCACTTGTGGTGGAAACAAGTCCACCGCCACCCATGTGCGCCTTCGGTTCGTTCAATGCTCCTGCTGCGCCTGCATCGTTTCGCAAGATCTTCTTGTCTGCAGGGTTTGGTACATACAAAGCAGCAAGACGATCAGCTTTATCTGCGGAGCAATGGAATGCTGTATCAGTCATGCCAAGCGGATCAAAAATGCGCTTCTTCATGAACTCACCAAGCGTCATTCCGGAGAGAATTTCTACAACGCGACCCAAAACATCAATTGACATTGAATATGCCCATTCAGTTCCGGGCTGGAACATCAGTGGAAGTCCAGCGAGGATGTCGCAAATATCTGCAAGTGATGCACCAGGCGGCGTGCCCCATTCGAAACCTGCGTTGCGATACATCTGGTCAACGGGGTTTGAATACACAAAGCCGTATGTCATACCGGCAGTGTGTGAGAACAGATGCCACATTTCCATTGGCTCCGTAATTGGTTCGTAACGTGGTGCAGTGAGAGTGCCAGAGCGGAATACTTTTTGATCAGCAAATGATGGAATGAACCACTTCACTTGATCATGCATTTCAAACAAGCCCTCTTCCCACAACATAAGTGCAGCAACTGCACAGATGGGTTTGGTCATTGAATAGGCACGATAAATAGTGTCGTTCTCGATTGGCTTTTTGTTTTCCACATCGGCGTGACCATAAAGATCGCTGTACGCCAACTTTCCAGCACGCGAAACAGTGATGTGATATCCGGGCAACTTGCCACTATCGACGTACTTACCAAAGTGAGTACGAATGCGAGCAAGACGTGTTGGGTCTAGCCCGACTTCTGATGGATCAACTGTTACTTCAAGATTCGACATAACAGCAATCTAGAACCACCCCGAGGAGTGTGTACCACTGGAGAGGCGTGCTAGTCAGCTTTGGGAGCGAAGTCGCGAAAGGCTGCCAATGCTCGGGGGCCATAGACAGTTCCAGGCCCGCCACTCATTGCAATAGCAACACCAATGGTTTCAGCAACTTCCGCTTCGGTGGCCTTATTCACTGCAGCCCCGCGTGCATGGCTGGCAATACAACCATCACAACGAACCGCAATTGCAATTGCGAGCGCAAGAAGTTCTTTTGTTTTCTTGTCAATAACTCCCTCTGCGAATGCAGCGGTATGTAATTGAGCGAACCCCTCATAGACGCCGGGGATAAGAGCCTTCAGTTCGCGCCCCTCAGGTGCCAACTGCGATAAGACTCCACGCCCATGGTCATGAGTGTGTTCGGTCACGAAATCACTTTCAGTGCATCGTTGTCTGCGACGCAGTACATAGCGCGAAGAAGCATTTCTTGTAATAACTGCTGGCCTCGTTCGTTCTGTTCAGCAAAGCCACCGAAGGTTGTAACTCCGTAGTTCACGCAGAAGACAATTACAACCAAATACTGACGCCACATTTCATCGCGGTCGATTGTGATTCCGTGGGTCTCCAAGCGATCAAGGTAGAAATCAACTAGTTCGCGGTCATGACCACGACGCACGTCAGTTGTAATTGACTGGCTAATGAAATAACCAACGTCATAGATGCCCGATCCAGTTCCACAAATTTGGTAGTCGATGACAACAGGTTCGTCACCATCAAACATCATGTTGTCTGCGCGGTAATCACCGTGAATCAAAGTTGTTGGTTCCATTAAGGTGCCGAGCATCCAGGGAACTTTGTCTCCCCAAATGCCACCAATGCTCCGAACGCTGTCAGGAATCAGGTGGCCGGCGTATTTTTCAACGTTTGGCCAACCCTGTGCCCACAACATTGGCAAGACCATTTCGTATGTCGGGTTCAGAATTGGAGGAAAGATGCTTTGCATGGCTGGCAACTTTGGACTATTCCACCACATGGCGTGAAAGTCAGCCAGTTTTTCCAACATTATTTTTGCATCACTAAGACTGACGCCATCTAATTGGTTCAGTGGTCGGTAGTGACTGATGTCCTCCATTGCAATTGTGAAGTTGGTGTTTTCACTTTCAATTGCCTGGCCGTAGCACTTTGCAGTTTTGAATGGGGCACTCGGTGCACAATCACGGTAAAAAGTGAGCTCGCGAATATAGAACACCAGAGCATCCGCAGTTCCGCGTTGAACTGGGTCATCAGTTGGGTATTTCACTACAAACGTTTTTGGCGCTTTGGTTGCACCTGAATAAGTAGGAATTACTCGCTGCAAGATGCTGAGAATTCCAACACCTTCGCCGATGCGCTCTGTTGAAACAGCGGTCACAGTGATGCCATCTTCAAGGTTTCCGCTTCCGCGCATTACCCCTTCAACCCACGTTGTTGTGATGTCCTTTTCAGACGCAAGTAACCCGATTCCGGATGTGATGAGATCAACGATGGCCATGAGAATTCCCCCTAATAGTTGTTCCCCCCGGAACAACAAGAGGAAACACTAGTTGTCTTTACGATGAACGCAAACTGTCGGGGCGTAGCCTTACTTGTATGTCAGAACTGCGCATCGGCGTTATCGGTACTGGAATGATGGGGTGCGAACACCTGCGCAATCTCATGGGCATCGCAAATGTTGCTGTCACTGCCATTAGTGACCCCCACGAAGAGCAACATGGGTGGGCCCGCAATACCTTGGGCGACCAAGCGACTGGAGTTGCTGAGTTCACGGATCACCGAGACCTTCTTAATAGTGGACTTGTTGATGCTGTGCTTGTCGCCGCGCCCAACTTCACACATAAGTCGTTATTGGACGACATCTTTGAAACCAACATTCCTGTACTTGTAGAAAAACCGATGTGCACCACTGTTGAGGATTGTGTTTCTGTTGTGAATGCTCAATCTCGGCGCACGGCCATTACATGGGTGGGTCTTGAGTATCGATACATGGCGCCAATTGCAGGACTACTTCATGAGTTGCGTTCGGGAATTATTGGCAACATGAAAATGATGTCAATCCGTGAGCATCGTTTTCCTTTCCTTGTCAAGGTCGACAACTGGAATCGCTTCTCGGCGAATACGGGTGGCACCTTGGTAGAGAAGTGCTGTCATTTTTTTGACTTAATGAATGTTGCTGTGGGTTCTCGACCTGTGCGAGTAATTGCGAGCGGTGGCCAAGACGTAAATCATCTTGATGAGGTGTACGACGGAAAGCGCAGCGACATTCTTGATAACGCATATGTGATTGTTGAATACGCCAATGGCGTGCGCACCATGCTTGATCTATCCATGTTCGCTGAAGGCGGACAGCATGAACAAGAGATCACTGTGGTGGGGGACAAGGGAAAGCTTGAAGCATTTATCCCGGGCAATGGAAAGATTTTCTTCGGTGATCGTTCATCACGGTCAGTGCGAGAAATTGAAGT
>CAIYTS010000205.1 GCA_903929185.1 uncultured Acidimicrobiaceae bacterium | reverse complement strand
TAGTGAGCGGCGTTCTGATTCTCTGTGCTGTGGGCTCCGTGTGGAGCATCACCCGCGCTGCAATTACTTCGTTGAAGTAATTGTCTCGACAATTTCGTCTGCTAATTCGCGCGTGCTCGCGATAACGCCACTCCATCGCTTTGACAAATCAGGATCAAACGTAAAGGGGCGATCGTGGATGTCTCGTACGTAGCCACCAGATTTTTCTACAATCAGCGCAATTGCTGCAAGGTCCACGATGCGATGAATATCGCCACCCGGATCACAGAATGCATCGATTGCACCGTCAGCTACGAGCGCACCTTCAAGCACAGTGGTTCCCAAAATTCGCATACGTTCGGCGCTTTGGGCGAGTGCGGACCACGCTGGCCACGTAGTGGGGCGAGGGCGCAACATTGACAACGATGATCCGCTCACAACTGTTTGGGTAGTTGTCTTCTTGACAATTGGGTCATCGCGGTGAGCATGCCACCGGTAGCTGGTGCCAAGCCATGTCACCAAGGCTTCAACAACGACATCATCGACAACAATTGCCGCTGAGAAACCTGACAATGGAACACCAGATGCAGAGTTTGCAGTCCCATCAACAGGGTCAATAACTGCGGTGATTGCTGAGCCGCGATCTACCCATCCGATTTCTTCGGACAGCACATTTATGCCCAGTTTTTCAAGCACCTGTAGTACTGGTTCTTCAACATATTGATCGAGGAACATGGTTGGTGTTCCGTCGCCGCCTAGACCAATGTCAGCCGAGCGTTGCTCTTTTGTCATTGTGCGCATCGCTGTTGTGTATGCGGTTTCAGCCACTGCTGCCATTTCATTCAGCATTGAGGTGAAATCACGCATGTCACGCATCCTGAAGAGCGAGTCCGCGGTTGGCGCCTTGGCCTGTGCGGAATGACCCAATTACGCGTGGATTCGCACCGTCGAGGTGGCACAGAGTGATGTCGCCTCGTGCGCCAACGACAAGTCGGCCACGGTCATGCAAACCAACAGTATCGGCAGGGCCAGACGTAATCAGCTTGACTGCATCAACAATGGAACACACTTGGTCACGCACAAGAATTCCGACAGCACCAAGCATGGCGAAGGGAAGGTAATCAGAGGAAAGACCATCGCATAGACCAAGAGAAATAAGTTCAGCGGCTGACACATTGCCAGTGTGGCTGCCACCTCGCACAACATTCGGAGCGCCGCATACTGTGCGCATTCCGGCGTTCTTTGCCAAGCGAGCTGCTTCAACTGTTGTGGGAAATTCTGCAATAGATGCATGCCACGAGATTGCTTCTTCAACATCTTCGGGTGTTGCCGGGTCATGAGCCATGAGCCGAATGGTTTGAGCGATTGATTGTTCGATAAGCCATGGGATTGCGGCCTCACGGTTGTGAAGTACTGCATCGCGTTCTGCGATTACCACGTCTACGTGCGCACGTGCTGTTTCACGGTCCATATTGCGATGACGCATGATCCAGTTTTCAAAGTATGTACGGTCGCGATATTGCCCTACACCTGGAGTGTGATCTTCGAAACTGACAAGTGGTCGAACATCGCGTTTGCGGTCGCTATCGATGCGATCAACAAGGCCTTGAAAGCCGTCTGCGTCGCGTGCGTCAAGTCTGTAGAGAACACGATTATCTACCAAAGTTGATTCGTCTGAATATGAATGGATGACATCGACCAGTCTGTTCGCTAAGTCAACGGTTCGGTTTCCATCATTTTCAAATCCGATGCCATGGAACAGAGTTGTTACACCGGCTGCGCGTAATTTTGCTTCAAACGAACGAACTGTGAATTCAAGTGGAAGATCAGCACCTGGGCGTGGTTGATGTTCCTTTTCGAGTCCGTCACTGTGGGTATCGACAATGCCAGGAATACATAAAGCACCACGACCATCAACTGTTCCGTGGTCCCTGCCGTTACGAGATTCGATTTCTGTGATGATGCCGTCTTCGATGACGACACGTGCATCTTCAATGACACTGTCAGGAAGAATTGCGGTGATATTAGTAATTATGTGTGCGGTCATGGTTGAACATCTCCTGGAGTTAATTGGGGTAGTACTTGGTCCACTGGACCATCTGTCACAACGTTTCCGCGTGACATAAGAATGATTCGAGACGCAAGTCGACTGATTGCGTCAAGGTCGTGAAATACAGCAAGAACAGCGACGCCTTGATCGCGAAGGTCTGCGATGACTTCGATTGCTCGTTCTCTGTTCTCTGGGTCCAGTGCAGAAACTGGTTCATCCAGAAGTAACAAACGTGGTGGAGAAATCAACCCAGCTGCAATATTGACGCGCTGTTTCTCTCCACCGGAAAGGACAGATGTATGGACATCCCACAAGGTTCGCGAAATGCCAAGACGCGCAAGTGAATAACCAGCTTGTTCGTGTGCATCAGCTGTTGACATTCCGCGAGACACGCCAGCACGTGCGACTAAGTCAATGACAGACCGACGTGGTTGGGCATGCAGGAATTGTGAAACGTAGCCAATTTCGCGACCACGAAGTGCAATCACTTCTGCGTCAGAGAGTTGAGCAATGTCAACCCATTCGTCGTTTGCC
>CAIYTS010000204.1 GCA_903929185.1 uncultured Acidimicrobiaceae bacterium | reverse complement strand
TGCAAACGACTCAACTCTGAAACAGCCAATCGAGCCTCTTCAATTCCACATCCTCTGATTTGGTCGCCTTGCTCTGACGGAGACATATCTTCAAGAACGATGGCAATATCGCCGCCCGCTTCATTCCAATCCGCGAAATAACAATGAGGCTTTCGAACATCGAGTGACGAGGCAACTTCGTTATAGAACTTGACTTCACGTTCATAATTTCGAAGACCGACACCTGTTGCTCTACTGGTCGGATCTGGCGACGCCATCTTCACTACTACTGATGCCGGAACTGAAGGATCATCAGATGTCAACTGGTATCGCAAGTTCATACCGACTTGACCTTCGCCAATCCTTTTAGGGGCGGTTGCAATCACATCTGCGCCGAACACCTCCCGCCAAAACTCAGTATCAATGCTGTCTTCGGTGTATTCCCTGTGCCCCACGCCACTTACCGTAGTCGCTTTATCCAGCGCCGATAGTGTTGCAACCGCATGCTGCGCAAACTGTTATCTCCCCGTTGGATATTGATTCACATCGGAGTCGCGGCACTCATCATCTTGATGTTCAATCTTGGTCTCTGGCAATTGAACCGCCTTGACCAAAAGAAATCCTTCAATGCGGTTCTGCGCGCTCACACTTCAACACCCATTCAGGCTCTTGATGATGCTGTTCCATCGAAATGGAATCAAGCAGAGAGTGAATGGATTCGTGTCAGTATCACTGGTTCGTACGACCCTTCTAAAGCCGTAACTATCATCAATCGTTCTCAAGACGGTTCTGCTGGTTACGACTCCGCAGTGCCTTTCACCTCGCTCAACAAACGTACGATTCTTGTTAATCGAGGTTTCATTCCGTTAGCGATGAAATCCCCACCGGTACCAACGGGACAAGTGGAAATAGTCGGATACCTACGTGCGTCCCAGTCTCGTTCGGCCCTAGGACCAATTGATTCAACGGCCATCGGCAATACCGAGTTTCAACGTTTTGATGTTCCGCTCATTTCTACATATGTCGGCGGAACTGTTGAACCAATGTTCCTGCAATTGATTACTGAAACACCGAAGCCGAATTCACAGTGGCCAGCCAAAGTGGCACTTCCGGCACTCGATGAGGGGCCGCATCTGTCATACGCGCTGCAATGGTTTTTCTTTTGCTTGGTCGCACTCACCGCTTGGGTAGTTGTTATTCGACGAAAACTTTCGCAGGTCAGTGCTTCAGTTCAAGAGCAAACATCCGCCTGAACTGTTCTACAACGTCTGGACTCTTGTGGGCAGGGCTCAATGTTCGGTACACAGTGTCAACGTTGACTGCTAGTCGACCGAACTCTCCCCACTTTTCAAATCCGTTGAGAGCGATGTCGCGAGCTGCATCCCAGGCATCCATTCCACCGTTGTAGCGTTCAGTAGCTTCGCTCTGCACAAACGTGAGGTAGTCGCGAATTGCTGTGACGCCAGCTTTGTCGGTCAATGGTCCGTGTCCAGGGACAATGTGATCTACATCTGATGCACAAATAAGGTCGCATGCTGCGATCCAGTTATCTAGTGGCCCAACCCACACCACGGGTGTTCCGCCGATAAATAAAATGTCGCCCGTATAGACAGTCTTTGCATCGGGAACAAACACCAATGTGTCGCCCTGCGTGTGGGCCGGTCCGACTTCAACTAATTCAATAGCTCGTCCGCCCACTTCGCAGTTGTATCTGCCTGTAAACGTGGTGGTTGGAAGCACAGGCGTAATGCCATCAAATTCAAATTCGCCAAAGAAATGCCGAAACAGATCGCCAATTTCGCCTGGTGCACTATTGAGCGCAGCCAACATCGCAGGCGGTACTTCTGCCATTTCATGAGCTGTGGCTTTCGACGCAATGATGTTTGCTCCGACTACCAATTCATTGCCGTAACAATGATCTCCGTTTGCATGAGTGTTCACCACTGTGGTGATTGGTGCGCCACGAGTAGCAGAGACCATTGAGTCGAGCATGCGTTGTGTGATCTTGAGATCAAACAATGTGTCCACCAACAATGATGCTCCATCGCCGACAATTAGTCCGGCGTTAGACCAACCCCAGCCACCATCTGGTTGCAGATAGGCATGGCAGCCATCACCTAATTCGTGCAGTCCAAGCGTGTAACTCATATCAAAGTCTCCCCCAATGTCCGTGCGATTCGTGCAGCCTCAACCACTACTGGTCCGGCAGGTGAACACGATGGCACACTGTGCAATATAGACGAATCCGCGATGTACAGATTTCCCACTCCGCGCACTTTGCCATCAGCATCAACTATTTCATGACAGGACGATGCAGCATGAGACACAACCGTCAAATTGGCCGCTATCCATTCGTCAAGTTCGACATTCTTCATGACGTCCAGCGTTTCCACCGAGGTTCCATCAGAATCAACAGATACATGAGTTGAGATTGCGGAAAAGGACGGACTCATAGCTGTAGCAATCAATTCACGAACCGCTTCGCGCATTGCAACTCTGTCGCGCATTGTTGCCAACATGTTGAAGTCATTCTGCATCGCAGTGTTTGAGCGCCACACGCCGCCTCGCGACTCTGGGTCCATCAGAGATATGGAGATCAGACCATTTGTTACATTTTCTGAATTTGTTCGCTCATATGCAATTGTCAGCAATTGTGCGCCCGAAGACGAAAGTGAGTCACGCACCACCGTCGCATCAAATCGCTGTGATCCTGGCGTTTTCAACAGAACAGAAAAAGTGACGGTGGGATGATTTTGTAATCCATCGCCGATACCAGAGACTGCACGTTCGAGCGACGAGTGCAGTAAAAGCGCTGGTGTTGTGAGAGCACCCGCACACATCACAAAGAGTGAACCCTCAATGGCTTCGTTAGTGGTGTGCGCGACCTTGATTACTCGCTGTGCATGTTCCAGGTATGTCACTGATTCTGCAATGACTGTCACTCTGCCTTCATCGACCAAATGCTGGACAGCACGACCCGGATTCCAGCGTCCGCCATTCCACCACAATCTGCTGAATCGCCCATTTTCGGCCAGCAATGCAGTGGCTACTTGACCACAGTCTGCTTCGGTAGCCATACGAGTCAGCCCACTCACGAACGAAGGCTCCTCGCCTGTCAGCAACAAACCATTGATGGCACTTCCACCACCGAGAACCTGAGCCTGCGTATATGGCTTGTCTTCACCACCGTCAACCAAAGTTGTCTGCACCTCGCGAGACAATGTCTCATCGGAAAGAACATCAAAGAATGCGGGCTCATCATCGTGAACACTGGATAGCCCAGGTTCGATGAGAACAATCGGCAGACTCGTCATCGCTGCAAGCGTGGACACAACGGTGCATCCAGCAGTTCCGCCACCAATAACAACTATTGGTAATTGCGATGTCATATCTACTTCGCCGACGAATCAGGCAAAGACGAGGATTCAAGACCAGCCAAGTGAGCCGCGTCGTTGTAACGGATAAGCCTCCACTTGCTTCCCTCTACATGCACAATTTCAGTAATCGATGTATTAAGAGTGTGAAGTTCGAATTTTCCTGTTTGGTGCATCTGCAAAGTATGTCGCATGACAGCATCAACTACTCCTCCATGACACGTGACAACAATTGTGGCCCCTTCATGACGACGAACTGTTTCTCGCAATGTGCGCACAACTCTGGTGTGAAATTGTCCCACTGTCTCGCCACCAGGGAACATCACTTCATTAGGGTCTGACCACGTTGGTGATCCAAACGCTGCTACGTATGCGTCATATGACATTCCGTCAAGATCAGGACCTGGATCATGTTCTCCCCATCCAGCATCAATATCAATGGGCATAGAACCAAGAGACGGCGCCAAGATTTGAGCAGTTTCCATGGCGCGAGGAAAATTACTGGAAATCAAAACATTCGCCGTCACATCGCGCCCAGTTATCAGACGATCACGAAGCGCTTGCACTTGTAGACGACCAAAATTGGTAAGACCAGTACAGGTTCGTGAGCCTCCGAGAAAGCGTTCTACTGTTGCTCGGGATTCACCGTGTCGAATGAGTACGAGTCGAGTGTTGGACACAGCGACTTACGCCAACTTCTCGACAAAAGCCTCTAATTGACGCAAGTTGCGACATTCATAGACACCATCGGTATGTGTGCCATATTCACCGACGATTGAGTCGCCGGTGTTCCAGTAGGAACGTGGCTCTGGGTTCAACCAATAGACATGACGTGCCTTCTGGCGAATTTCCTTAATGACCCATGCTTGAGATGCGTGGTAGTTGTTACGAGCATCACCAAGCAACAGAACAGTTGACTTCGGATTTATTTCTTTTCCGTACTTATCCCAGAAAACTTCAAAGGCATGACCATAGTCAGAGTGGCCGTCGACCCAAATAACATCAGCTTCTGTATTGATGCGATGAATGGCCTCGGAGATGTCTTCGGTCTTTTTGAAGTATTCAGTGACTTCGTCAATTCCGTCGATGAAAACAAAAGCACGAACTTTCGAGAATTGGTTTGAGATTGCGTACACAAGCATCAAAGTGAATCGGGCAAACGCCGCCACTGAACCTGAGATGTCAGCAATAACAATCAATTCTGGTTTTGCAGGACGTGGATACTTGAATTTCGGTTCCGCAGGTACGCCACCATAGGCAAGGCTGTGGCGAACCGTGTTGCGGAAATCAAGAGGACCCTTGCGACCATGACGACGCTTGCGCGCTAAACGAGCCGCAAGTTTGCGAGTCAATGGCTGAAGCGACTTCTTCAAGTTCTGCATCTCGTCACGGCTGGCATGCATGAACTCAACGTCTTCAGGCAGTGGCTTACGCAATGTCTTAGCCATAGCTTCTGCTCCGCGATCAGCCACTAAGCGACGGCGAATTTCTGCTTCAACTTCTTGTTTGAATTTTTCAATGCGATCGTTGTATTCGTCTTTTTCAAGACGCTCTTCCAGTTTGGTGAGATCGCCGCCCACTTCTTTCTTACTGGCCTCCATGAGCTTGTCGAGCATGCCGTCAAGGTCGAGGTTGCGCAGCGTGCGATAGAGGTAATACGTGCCTCCGACAGGACGGCCCGGCTCCATGCCAGCGAAACGTTGTACTGCTTGACGCGCCAGGGCACGCATCAGTGCTTGATCGCCATTCATCAGAGCGTTCATGAGGATGTTCATGAGTTCTTCAGGAGTGAGCGAATCCATTCCGCCAGCGCCGCCGTTGCCTTCGCCCTTCATCTGGGCATCTTGCATTTGTTGCAACAAGTCGTCGATGCTGCCTTCGCCATCACCATCAGTGATGGAATATTCTGGTCCACGCAAACTGAAGTACACCTCAAACACGGTTTCGAACGAACGCCAGTGAGCGTTGTTCTTCACAAGGGTTGCCCCAAGTGCGTACTTAAATGCTTCGCGGTCCTCGAGAGGAATATGCGAAATGGCATGCATGGCGTCCAAGTTCTCCGTGAGACTTACTGGCAAGCCAGCATTTCTCAACTCGATGATGAACCCCGACAGAAGATCGAGCATGCGTCAGCGCCGATCGATTCAGTCGTCAGACAGCTCTTTGGCTGCCTTGGCGATATCTGATTGGTACTTCAACAGCACGTGGAGAGTTTCCTTTGCCTGCTCAGCATTGACGGAATCAAGTCCGAGCAATACCAATGTGCGGGCCCAGTCAATTGTTTCACTGACTGATGGAGCCTTCTTCAGGTCGATCTGGCGGATACTACGAACGATGCGAGCGATCTGATCGGCAAGCATTTCAGTAACACCTGGAACCTTCGTAAGAACAATTTCCTTCTCGCGTTCCATTTGTGGGTAATCCACATGAAGGAACAAGCAACGACGCTTGAGTGCTTCTGACAATTCACGAGTGTTGTTTGAGGTCAAGAACACCAAAGGAATCTGAGTTGCCGTAATTGTTCCGAGTTCAGGAATTGATACTTGGTATTCAGAAAGAATTTCCAACAACAATGCTTCCGTTTCAACTTCTACACGGTCAACTTCGTCAATCAAGAGAACAACTGGCTCTTTTGAAGTGATTGCCTCAAGAAGAGGACGAGTCAAGAGAAATTCAGAGCCGAAAATATCGTCGTGAATATCGCTCCACGCGTCTGAGTTACGGTCAGCTTGGATACGCAGCAATTGCTTTTTGTAGTTCCACTCATAGAGCGCCTTCGATTCATCGAGGCCTTCGTAGCACTGCAGACGAATGAGCTTTGCGCCGATTAATTCAGCAACGCTCTTAGCCAATTGGGTTTTACCTGTACCGGCTGGGCCTTCTACAAGAATTGGCTTTCCGAGGCGATCAGCCAGGAATACGACTCCGGCAATCCCGTCGTCTGCGAGGTAATTGACGTCCTTGAGGCCGTCGCGGACAGATTGAACAGATTCGAAGCGGTTATCCATAAGTCTTCCAATCTAGTGGGGGGTGCTCAAATTAAAAGCATTGGGCCACAGCCCGTGTACCCCACTCCACCTCTCCTCAGCACCTAACCTTCCAGTCATGTTCAAGGACACACTTATTGTCGCAATCGGGACCGCTATGTCTCGCCTGACGGGGCTATTGCGGGTCGTGGTGTTCGGAATCATCATTGGGCAAACCGCTCTTGCCGACGCCTTTGACGGCGCCAACAATTCGCCGAACTCAATTTATGAACTTCTCGTCGGCGGTCTTCTCGCTGCAAGCCTTGTTCCTCTCTTTACTCGCTTCACCGAAGACGACGATGACGAGGCAACAAACGCAGTCGTCTCTGTTTCACTCATTGTTCTGGCCGTCGCCACTGCTATTGCCATTGCGGCCGCTCCTTTGATCTTTCGTCTCTTTTCTCTTCATGTCAGCCCTCTTGTTGATCCTGAACAGTTTCGCCATGTCGGCACAGTCATGTCGCGAATTTTCCTTATACAGATTTTCTTTTACGGCCTCACCGCAATCGGCTCAGCTCTCCTGAACTCCCGTCGTCATTTCTTTGCTGCAGCATGGAGCCCAGTTCTTTCCAATGTCATCACCATCACGATGCTTCTCATCATCCCGTTCACTCGCGATGGCACTCCTGGTCTCCAAACTGTTCTTACTGACCACACCTTCTTTTGGCTCTTCACCATGTCGGCCACTGCTGGCGTTATGGCTATGGGGTTGGTGCTTATCCCCGCGTTACGACGCGCCAATATCTCACTTCGCTTCACGCCCAATTTCGGACACCCAGCTGTGCGCACGATGGTCAAGCTTTCATCGTGGACTTTTGGATATGTCGTCACAAATCAAATTGCACTGGTAGTTATTAAGAATTTGGCGGAGCCTGGCAGCGGAAACCAGGACGCATACAGCAAGGCGTTTACCTTCTTCATGTTGCCCCACGGTCTACTTGCTATTTCGATAGCCACTACGTTTGTTCCTGAACTCGTTCGACGTGTCCGCGCTGGCGACACCGCCGGATTCAAATCTTGGCTGACATCTGGCGTTCGATGGATCAGCATTTTGACGATTCCAGCGTCGGTCGCGATCGTCATCCTGGCTCACCCCATCATTAGTGCAATTTTGGAACACGGACACTTCAACTCGATCGCGTCACATAACACTGCACGAGCTCTTGCAGGATTCTCCATCGGACTGGCCGGATTCTCGATTTATATCTTCTGCTTACGCGGTTTCTATGCGCACGAAGACACG
>CAIYTS010000203.1 GCA_903929185.1 uncultured Acidimicrobiaceae bacterium | reverse complement strand
CTTGAACCGCCAGGAACACGCGAGATGTCAACGGGGTTACGCGTAGGACCGAACGCTGAGTTTTCAGTACTGGAACCCATGGCAAATTCATCGAGGTTTGTTTTGCCAACCATGATTGCGCCAGCATCACGCAAGCGAGATACAACAGTGGCGTCGTATGGAGGCTTCCATCCTTCAAGAATCTTGGAAGAGCATGTTGTCTCAATGCCATGAGTACACATGTTGTCTTTGTATGCAATGGGAACACCTGCAAGTGGGCCAACTGGACGACCTGCCGCAATGTCAGCATCAATTGCATCTGCGTGCGCACGCGCGGCATCTGCTGTTACAAGATTGAACGCATGAATATCAGATTCACGTGCAGTGATTTGTGCGAGATACGAATCAATGACCTCACGCGCAGTGATTTGCTTTGATGCAATTGCTGCTGCGATGCCAGATGCTGTTGTTGGAATAGCAGTCATGACTAGTCGTCCAATCCGATGATTGGTGGAACACGAAAACGACGTTGATCAGACGATGGTGCTGCGGCCAATACCTCGTCTGTGTCTAGACATGGTTGCTCGACATCTTCACGCAACACGTTGACAAGTGGGAACGGCTGGGTCATGGGGCCGACGCCGGACAAATCAAGCGCGTCAATGTCACTGAAGTGACCCATCACTTTTGCAAGCTGTTCGGTGAAGTGCACAACGTTGGCCTCGTCAATGTCGAGGCGTGCCAGACGAGCCACTTTGGCTACATCAGCTGCGGAAATGGGGGTACCAGAAGGGCTCACGGCTTCTCAGCCTACGAGCCTCTGCTACGGAACGGCGAAAACGAAACCTATGCGTTCGGATGAACAGGCGGAAATTCAGCCTGACGCTTCTGAAGAAAGCTCTGAACGCCCTCTTTAAAGTCCGACCGAGTGAACGACTTTTGCATCAAAACGAGAGCGTCCTTGCTGGCCGTTGCCACATCTTTGCCGTAATCGGAATAGACCTGGCGCTTCATGACCGCCATCGACGACGGCGACACGTTCATCGCAAGATCCGTTGCGTATTCAAGAACCACTTTCATCAGTTGGTCTGCAGGAACAACTTTGTTCACCATTCCCATTTCGAGTGCCTCTTGTGCCAAGACAATGCGGCTTGACATCATGAGGTCAAGTGCAGTTGCCTGACCAACTAAGCGCGGCAACACCCATGAGATTCCGTACTCGCCGATAAGTCCGCGCTTTGAAAATGCAACTGTGAACTTTGCAGTGTCTGCACAAAAACGCATGTCGCACATCAGTGCTTGCACCATGCCAAGACCGGCAGCTGCACCGTTGACGGCAGCAATTACTGGTTTTGGTAAACGAGTGATCTCATCTTGCATGCGTCCTTCAACAATGCTTGGTCCGTCGTCGTTCTTTGCAGTGTCACCTGTGGGAATTGCTTGCAACGTTCCCATGTCTGCGCCAGCGCAATAACCCTTGCCTGCTCCTGTTACGACAATGACGCGCACTTTCGGATCTGCGTTTGCAGCATCAATGGCAGCAAAGTATTCATTTCCCATTCGACCTGTCCACGCATTCAAGCGATCTGGGCGGTTAAACGTGATGAGACCGATACCGGGCTCTAGGACTTCGTATAGACATTCACTCATGAGGTAAGACCGTAGACGCTTGCGGAGCCTCCCGAGAACGCAGACGATCAACAGCCAAAAATAGGACCGCAACGGCGAATACTCCGATGGCAACCCATTGGTTCAAGCGCATGCCGCCAACATGGTGAGCCGTATCAATCCGAATGCTCTCTGTCCCGAATCGCAGAACGGTGTACCCAACGACATACCAGGCAAACAATCGGCCTCGGGCTGGCGAGATGCGACTCTCAAGACGAATAAGTAGCCACGCAAGTACCACGCACCCGACTGACTCATAGAGAAAGGTCGGATGGAATGTTGTGCCTGCTGGGTACCCGGCTTTTGCGGCAATTTGCCCCGACACCTTCAACGCCCACGGAAGCGTTGTCGGACGTCCGAACAATTCTTGGTTAAACCAATTGCCCCAACGTCCTATTGCCTGCGCAATCGCGATTGCTGGTGAAGCACACGAAATAATCCACCATGCATCAAGGCCGCGTCGACGTGCACACCACCAACCAACTGCAACTCCTGCTGTGACGCCGCCCCAGATACCAAGGCCGCCTTGCCAAATCTTTACGACATCAAACCAATGGCCTTGAAATCGCTGATAGTCCGTGAGTACGTGATACGCCCGACCACCCAGAACACCAGCAGGAACAGCCCACATTGCAATCGATGAAAAATCATCTGTTGTGCCGACACCTTTATTCTCTGCGCGACGTCCTGCAATACGAACAGCAACAATGACGCCAATTGCAATCATCAACCCATACGCATTGAGACGCAATGGTCCAAGATGAATTGAGCCAGATGATGGGCTCGGAATTACTCCAAGCAGAAATTCAAATGTCATGCGGTGACGCGATGCACGAATGCAACAG
>CAIYTS010000202.1 GCA_903929185.1 uncultured Acidimicrobiaceae bacterium | reverse complement strand
TTTGTCATAACAGTTACTGCAACACCCTTGTTGCGCAGTAGACCGCGATGAGCCAGATCAACTGCTGCAATTGCCATGATGTGGTCACCGTCAACCAAGGCTCCACTCGCACTAACCGCAATGAGCCGGTCGCCGTCACCATCAAAAGCAATTCCGATATCGGCACCTTCAGCAATAACTTGTGCGGCCAATTGTTGCGGGGCCGTTGCACCACATTTGTCGTTGATGTTGCGACCATTGGGCGATGCATGAATCACTGACACATCAGCACCCGCGGACATAAAGACTTCAGGCGCAACATGCGACATCGCGCCATTTGCACAATCAAGAACTACTCGAATTCCCGACAGTGCTTCACCAACAACATTCAGACGGTGTGTTGCATACTCACCAAGAATTCCGGTGGCGTCATTGATTGTTGGATGTTCATGCACGACTGGTTCTGAAACCATGGCATGCCATTCACGTTCGATTTCAATTTGTTCTGCATCGCCAAGTTTTGCGCCACCTGAAGCGAACACCTTGATGCCGTTGTCAGACCACACGTTGTGTGATGCAGTAATTGCTATACCCACCCAACCGTATTGTTCTGCGGCATATGCAATGGCGGGTGTTGGCACAACACCCATGAGATGTACTGCAACACCTTCAGCTGCACATCCGGCAACGACGGCGTCTTCTAATTCAGAACCACTTTCACGCGTGTCACGGCCAATAACAATGGCTACTGGGCGTAAAACACGTGCGGTGGCACGTGCAAGGTCACGGGCTAAATCAGTAGTGAGTTCGTCGATAGCGACGCCACGAACGCCGTCTGTACCGAAATGCAACATGTATTGATCTCCTCGCGCGAGGTGCAGAGCACGCCACGCAGATAGGAATCAGCGCTTGGTGAACTGAGGCGCCTTACGGGCCTTCTTGAGACCGTACTTCTTGCTTTCTTTCTTACGTGAGTCACGAGTAAGAAGACCAGCTTTTTTCAGTGCTGGACGCATTTCAGGATCAAGTTCAATGAGTGAACGAGCAATAGCCATGCGCAGTGCGCCAGCTTGGCCAGTTACGCCGCCACCAAAAATATTTGCATGAATGTCGAATGACTCTTCACGTTCTACAACGCGAAGCGCTTCGGTAACAACCATGCGCTGTGTTGCTGTAGTGAAGTACGCCTCGATTGGGCGACCATTGACAACGATTTTCCCGGTACCGGCGCGAGTGATTGCACGAGCAACAGCTTCTTTACGACGACCAGTTGTTTGAGTGAGAACTGTGTTAGCCACGATGACTCCTTAGTAGATCAGCGCGCTTTGGCAGCGCTGAGATTGAAAACGACTGGGGACTGTGCAGCATGAGGATGTTCAGGTCCTGCGTACACGTTGAGCTTCTTCACCATCTGGCGACCAAGTGGTCCCTTTGGCAACATGCCGGCGATTGAACGAGTGATTGCATCAGCAGGTTTACGATCGAGCAAGTTTTGGTATGTCTCGCTCTTCAAACCACCTGGATAACCGGAGTAGGTATAGACCATGCTCTTTTCAGACTTGCCAGATGTCATAACGATCTTTGATGCGTTGATGATGATGACGTGATCGCCTGAATCCATGTGTGGAACGAATGTTGGCTTGTGCTTGCCGCGAAGAAGACGAGCAACTTCGGTGCAGAGACGACCAAGGACAAGACCTTCAGCGTCGATGACGTGCCACGCGCGGGTGATCTCGCTTGCTTTTGGTTGGTATGTACGCATAAGACTTCTTTCAAGGGAACCCACAACGGGCCGCCGGAACCCCTAAATGGGGGCTTAGTAAGGATAGGGGCGAGATATGCCTCTCGGCAACCGCGATCTACAAGGGATCCGCACCCTCAAGCGCCAGCATTCGGGCTGCCTGATACCGTTCATTTTCGATAGATCTTCCACTCAAACGAGGCCAGGATATGAACCAGATCCGAAAAATGGCATACGCCTTGGTCACTGTGACCCTTTTGGCTGTTGGCCTCACGACCACTCCACAAACCACCTCTGCGGCCACTTCTGGGATTTCTATTGTCCCAGGCCTCAATTCAGCAGTCAGCCAGATCTCGGAACCCGACTCGCAAGGAACTCGATATTTGGCTGGGAGCTTCACAGCATTCGATTCATGGGGAACCGGAGGTGGCGCCAAAGTTGACGGCCAAACCGGATCAGTGGATACATCATTTCCAAAAGTCACAGGAAAAATACTGGCATCTGTTGCAGATGGTTCAGGCGGGTTTTATATCGGTGGCGATTTCACTGAAGTCGCAGGCACGTCTCGGACCAATCTTGCTCACATCAGGTCTGACGGTTCACTAGACAACTCATGGAACCCCACCGCAAACGGTGAAGTACTCACACTTGCAAAAGTTGGCTCCACTGTCTACATCGGCGGCGACTTCACCTCAATCAATGGCGCCGCACGCAAATACCTCGCAGCAGTCAACGCAGATGGTGCTCTCAACGCGTGGAACCCTGATGCAAACCAACTTGTCAGAACATTAGTAGTTTCCTATTCCATCATCTACTTCGGCGGCGACTTCACCACCGTCGGTGGCACCCCACGCAACCGCGTTGCAGCAATCAACACCGACGGCACACTCACCAACTGGAACCCAGACGCAAACGGTGTGGTCCGTTCAATCGTCGAATCCGGTTCCACCATCTACTTCGGTGGCGACTTCGCCACCATCGGTGGCATCACACGTCAAAATATCGCCGCCGTCAACAACACAACCGGCACACTCACCAACTGGAACCCCCCCAACCCAAATCAAATCGTCTTTTCTATGGCAGTATCCGGAAACACCATCTACCTCGCCGGATGGTTCACCGCCATTGGCGGCATTACACGCAACAACCTTGCAGCAATCAACACCGACGGCACACTCACCAACTGGAACCCCAACCCAAACGACCCCGTCTACTCACTTGCAGTCTCCGGTAACACCATCTACCTTGCTGGAGGATTCACTAACGTCAGCGGCACCCCACGCAACTTTGTTGCAGCAGTCAACACCGACGGCACGCTCACCAACTGGAACCCCAACCCAAACGACTGCGTCTATTCACTTGCAGTTTCCGATAGCACCATCTACCTCGGCGGTTATTTCACCACCATCGGCGGCACCACACGCAACAACCTTGCAGCAATCAACACCGACGGCACACTCACCAACTGGAACCCCAACCCAAACGGTGGTGTAAATTCAATCGCAGTATTCGGTTCCATCATCTACCTCGGTGGCGACTTCACTTCCGTTAATGGCACCACGCGTAACTATGTAGCAGCAGTAGACACAGGTGGAACACTCACCAACTGGAACCCCAACGCAAATGGCACCGTCCACGTCTTGATAATCTCGGATTCTGTTCTATATCTGAGCGGTTACTTCACCACAATCGGCGGAACCACACGCAACTACGCAGCAGCAATCAACACCGACGGCACACTCACCAACTGGAACCCCAACCCAAATGTACTTGCCTATTCCATAGCAGTTTCTGGAAACACCGTCTACCTCGGCGGTTACTTCACCACCATCGGCGGAACCACACGCAACTACGTAGCAGCAATCAACACCGACGGCACACTCACCAACTGGAACCCCAACCCAAACAATCTCGTCGACTCAATCGCAGTATCCGGATCCACCGTCTACCTCGGCGGCAACTTCACCACTATCGGCGGCACCACACGCAACTACGCAGCAGCAATCAACACCGACGGCACACTCACCAATTGGAACCCCAACCCAAACGAGTTCGTCAACTCAATCTGGGTATCCGGAAGCACCATCTACGTCGGCGGCGACTTCACCACTATCGGTAGCACCACTCGCAACTATGCCGCAGCAATCAACACCGACGGCTCACTCACCAACTGGAACCCCAACCCAAACAATGGTCTCAATTCATTTGCAGTTTCGGGAACCACTGTCTACCTTGGCGGATGGTTCACTACTGTCGGCGGCACCACACGCAATCGTATTGCAGCAGTAAACAACACCACTGGCGCCGTTACCTCTATGCAATTGCCACCCGTAACTCCAGCAACTCCAGTGGCGACGGCACAAGACGGAGCGATTTCTGTGTTCGTTAATGCGGGAACAGCAATAGGCGGAACACCAAGTTCGTTTACCGTGAGTTCTGTAGAAGATGCGACAAAGTCCTGCACAGTGACAGGGTCATCAGGGTCGTGCACCGTTTCTTCTCTGGCAAACGGAACTAGCTATTCATTTGTTGCAGTTGCCACTAACGATGGTGGTTCTTCAAGCACGTCGGCTGCATCAAACACGGTGACACTAGCGGCAGCACCCACTACAACTGCCCCAGTAGTAACAACAACATCAGTCCCTGCAGTAGTAACTACAACATCAGTCCCTGCAGTAGTAACTACAACTACCCTTCCCATAATTACTACAACAACCGTTCCAAAAGTCATTACGCCGACAGTGAAAAAAGGAAAGAACATTTCTTTTGCAACGATCAACAAATCAGCGAAAATATCCATTCCGAAAGGCGCAACAGTTGTTCTAAAGGTTGCAAAGTCTTCGAAGAGCAAATGTTCTGTTGTGAAGACAACCGTGAAAGCACTTGCCGTTGGCACGTGCTCACTAACAGTTGCTGTTACACCACGTGCGACAACGAAAGTGAAGAAACCAAAAACAGTGACAAAGACAACGAAAGTTATCGTTACGAAATAGGTTCCCCGGGGTAACCCACATCCCACAGGGTCAGGCCACAGGCTGGGGCAACTTGGGACCCATGGGCTCGATCGCGGGCCAACAGAACTTCTCGGGTGTCGCTGGCTGGTCGGTGGCCAAGACCTACGTCCACTAAAAAGCCAACGAAGCTTCGGACCATTTGGTAGCAGAAGGCATTTGCCCGAATCTCGAACACCAGAACGTTGTTGCCCTGGTCAACCCATTTGGCCGAATACACCCGACGATGCATGGAAGGAACTGGGGCGCCCTCGATCAGATCTGGGCGGCGACAGAATGCAGAAAAATCGTGCTCCCCTATTAGCGGATCAATCGCCAATGTCATGAGCGGCAACGACAATGGGCGCCGCACATGCCACGCGCGATCAACCAACATCGGGTCAGGAGTTTCAGAGTTAAGAACTGTGTAGCGATATCGACGCCAGATAGCGCTGTATCGCGCATCGAATTCATTGCTGACCCATTCAGGGTCTGACACTGCAACGTTTGGTTTACACAATGCATTAACGCTGCGCACAAATGCTGGCAAACGTGTCTCTGCTGGAATATCAACAGTGATTACTTGACCGCGCGCATGCACGCCTGCATCAGTGCGTCCTGCAACATCAATGTGCACGCGATGACGCGCAACAGTTGAAATCGCATCAGTCAGTAATCCTTCAACGGAGTTAATGCCTTCGTTGATGACGAAACCACGAAACGCTGCGCCGTGATACGCCACACGCAAACGGACCCGCCGTAAGGCGGGTCCGTTAGTAAAGTTCTGTTCCGGTTGAGACACCGGTATGTGCCTTAGACGAGTTCGATACGTACTTCAAGCGCAGCGTCACCGAGACGATGACCGAGCTTCAAGATACGTGTGTACCCACCGTTACGACTGACGTAACGAGGTGCGATCTCATTGACAAGCTTTGAGGTCATTTCTTTGTCACCGAGGTAACCCTCGATTTGACGAATGCGATGAACGCGCATTGGCGAATCGCCTTGTGCTTTCTTTGCTTTCGTAATGAGCTTCTCAGCAATAGGACGAAGTTCTTTTGCTTTTGCTTCTGTTGTCTTGATTCCTTCAGCTGCGAACAGTGAAGCGGCCATGTTGGCCATCATGAGACGTTGGTGCTGTGCACTTCCGCCAAAGCGGGGGGCGCGACGTGGAGTAGGCATTGTTGTGCTCCTTAATTCCTGTGATTACGCGCGAAGCGTAAGTCCACGCTCATCGAGCTTCTGGATGATTTCATCCAGGCTCTTCTGACCGAAGTTTGTGATGTTGAGCAAGTCGTCGATTGACTTCAAAAGAAGTTCGCCGATTGTGTTGATTTGTCCGCGCTTCAAGCAGTTGCGTGGGCGCTCGCTGAGATCAAGGTCTTCGATTGGCAAGTCAAGGTCAGGTACACCGACATTGGCGCCCATTGGCTCGCTGAGTTCAAGTGACTGTGGCTCTTCTGACAATGTTGCAATGAGATCAACAAGTGAACGCAATGTTGCTGAGGCAGATGCCAAAGACTCGCGAGGAGAAATTGAACCATCAGTTTCGATGTCAATAACCAAACGGTCGTAGTTGGTGCTCTGAGCAACACGTGTTGGCTCAACTTCGAACATCACGCGACGTACTGGTGAGAAAATTGCATCGATGGGGATGACTCCGATGATGCGGCTCTCTGCGTCACGGTCGGTGGAAAGGTATCCGCGGCCGCGCTCGACTGTGATGTCAAGTGCAAGTTGTGAACCAGCATTAAGAGTTGCAAGGTGCAGTGATGGGTTAAGAATTTCAACATCAGAGTTGGTTGGGATGTCGCCGGCCTTAAGAGTCATAGGACCCTTAACGTCGATGCGCATTACAACTGGCTCGTCGTTCTGTGACATAACAACAACATCTTTCAAGTTCATGATGAACTCTGTGATGTCTTCTGTCATTCCCCTGATTGTTGTGAACTCATGCTCAACACCATCGAACTTGACAGTTGTGATTGCTGCACCAGGAATTGATGACAACAACGTACGACGAAGTGAGTTACCAATGGTGTGGCCGAAACCTGGCTCGAGTGGACCAACAGCGAAACGCTGACGTGTTGGGTGATCTTCGCCGATTGCTTCGACTGATGGACGCTGGATTACAAGCATGTTTGCTCCTAAGAAAAGACGGGGTTACTTCGAGTACAACTCAACGATGAGCTGTTCGCGGACGGGGACATCAATGTGCTCGCGCTGTGGCAAGTCACGAACTGTGACTTGCTTGTCGCCAGCCTCTAGCCAACCAACAAGTGGGCGGTCAAGAGTGTCGATGTTGTGTGTGATCTGAATCATTTCTTTTGCCTTAGGAGCAAGAGAAATAACATGTCCACGCTTCACACGGAATGAAGCGATGTCAACGCGCTTGCCATCAACCTGAATGAGGCCGTGGTTTACGACCTGACGAGCCTGAGGGCGAGTTGCTCCCCAACCGGCACGGAACACGATGTTGTCGAGACGCTGCTCAAGAAGACGCAACAAGTTTTCACCAGTTGGGCCAGCAAGACGAGTTGCCTCTTCGTAGGTCAAGCGGAACTGACGCTCGAGCACACCGTAGATGTACTTAGCCTTCTGCTTCTCTTGTACCTGTGCAAGGTATTCACTGCCGGCGTTACGACGACGTGTACGACCATGCTGACCAGGTGGGAACGGACGACGATCGAGCGCCTTTGATCCCTTGGCATTTTCATAAATGTTTGTGTTAAGACGGCGCGAGATGCGCACTTTTGGTCCTGTATAACGGGCCATGATTAGCTCCTACGACGCTTTGGTTGAAGGCAACCGTTGTGAGGTACTGGAGTGACATCTTTGATGCCTGATACTTCAATACCGAGATTCTGAATTGAACGAAGTGCTGTGTCGCGGCCAGAACCTGGACCTTTTACATGCACTTCTGCGCGCTTGAGACCGTGCTCCATTGCAGCCTTGCCAGCTTTTTCTGCTGCCATTTGTGCAGCGAAAGGAGTTGACTTACGTGAACCCTTGAAGCCGACGCCACCAGACGATGCCCATGCAATGACATTGCCTTCAGTGTCTGTAATCGACACGATGGTGTTGTTGAAAGAACTCTTGATGTGAACAACGCCAGTTGTGACGTTCTTGCGCTCACGCTTACGTGGACGACGTCCACCTGCTTGTGTCTTGGCCATGGTGTTATCTCACTGCCTTTTTCTTGTTAGCTACGGTCTTCTTAGGTCCCTTACGTGTGCGTGCATTGGTATGCGTGCGCTGTCCACGAACAGGAAGTCCCTTACGGTGACGAATACCTTGAAGGCATCCGATTTCGATCTTGCGTTTGATGTCCTGCTGCACATCGCGGCGCAGGTCACCTTCAACGGTGATGTTCTGATCAACCCAACCGCGGATGCGGTTGACTTCATCTTCTGTGAGATCGCGAACGCGAGTGTTCTTGTCAAGGCCAGTGGCCTCACAAATTTTCTGCGCGGTCGAGCGACCGATGCCAAAGATATATGTCAATGAAATTTCCAAACGCTTTTCGCGTGGAATGTCGACTCCAACAATACGTGCCATGTGTTTACGTGTCCTTCGTTGACTCTCTAGCCCTGGCGCTGCTTGTGCCGGGGGTTTTCGCAGATCACTCGTACTCGCCCATGGCGACGAATGATGCTGCACTTCTCACAAATTTTTTTGACGCTTGTGCGTACTTTCATTGCGTTCTCACTTAAACCTGTATGTAATTCGACCTCGGGTGAGGTCGTATGGGGTGAGTTCCACTTGGACTTTGTCGCCCGGAAGAATACGGATGTAGTGCATACGCATTTTTCCGGAGATATGCGCCAACACTTTGTGGCCGTTCTCTAATTCCACACGAAACATTGCGTTTGGTAGGGACTCGAGAATCGTGCCTTCGAGCACGATCGCATCTTCTTTCGGCTGAGCCAGAGTGGACTCCTTAGTTAGTTGGGACAGGGCGCCCCAATAGCAGACTTGCAATAGGGGCGAGTGACAATGCTATCGGCGCAT
>CAIYTS010000201.1 GCA_903929185.1 uncultured Acidimicrobiaceae bacterium | reverse complement strand
TCCGAATAACTTCACCACCATGGCACCAGCAACATTGAACCGCTCGTTCATCTGTGTATTCATCTCGGCATTGATATCCATCTGCTGACGCGCGATGGAACCTAACTTTTGCCCAACACGTTTTGCAGGAACAATAAACATCGGCAAGACAATCAATGACAACAGCGTCAATCGCCATTCAAGTGCAATCATCGCGGCCAAAGTTGTCGCTAACACAACAATGTTGGAGACCACACTTCCCAAAGTATTCGTCACTGCATTTTGTGCGCCAACTACATCGTTATTTAGGCGGCTCGTGAGTGCTCCCGTTTGTGTCCGGGTAAAGAAAGCAATCGGCATCTGTTCCACTTTGTCGAACAGTGCAACGCGCAAGTCATAAATGAGACCTTCACCAATGCGAGAACTCAACCAACGCTGAACAATTGCCAGTCCGGCATCTGCGATTGCCGCGAACACAAGGATGATCGCAAGTGTCGTGATGAGACCTCGATTGGCCTGCGGAATAGCGCGGTCAAGAATGGCCCGAAAGAGCAAGGGCGGCGCAAGGGCCAATAGGGCAGAAACACAGATTGCGGTGAGAAAAACGATGATGTCCGTGCGATACGGAGAGGAAAAAATCCAGACTCGGCGTAACGAAGCCCGCTGAACCTTTGCGCCCTTAACCGCAGCACCATCTCCTGGCAACATCATGTGAGGACCCATACGCACCCTATTGAGGCTACGGGCGTTCCTACGCCTAGTGTTCATACTCGTGATGCGTCGTTGTCTTGCCGTTAGTGCTCTTCTCGTGATGGCAACTGCATGTTCCTCTGGCTCGAGTTCGTCTGACACCACGTCTGAGTCCCCTGCTCCGCCATCCACTCTCTATGCGCCTGCCGAAGGCGGCACCCTGAAATGGAAATCTTGTTCTGGAGATTCCCTCGATCCGTTGCAATGTGCTCGTTTGAGCGTGCCTTTTGACTACAACAACCCATCCAAAGGTTCATTCTCAATCAAACTCGTCAAACACCCAGCCAACCAACGAACTCGACGCATCGGTTCCATGTTGGTTAACCCCGGCGGACCTGGCTTTGGCGGAACTGACCTTCCCGAAAATCCTGAGTCATATTTCAGCACCGACCTCATTGATACTTTCGACATCGTCGGGTGGGACCCACGCGGAACAGGCGAATCAACTCCAGCAGTCGATTGTATTGATAACTACGACAAGTACTTCACGTTGGACCCATCTCCACAGACGGATGTACAACATCAAGACTTAGTAGACATTTCGAAGGCGTTCAACGATGAGTGCGAAAAAATGAGCGGTAAAATTCTCCCCTACATTTCTACCAATGCAACTGCTCGCGACATGGACATGATCCGCGCAGCGCTTGGTGAAAAGAAAATCACCTATTTTGGTTTTTCATACGGAAGCGAACTGGGTGCCACATGGGCCACCATGTTCCCCAGCACCGTTCGCGCGGCAGTACTTGATGGCGCTACTGACCCAACATCGAACTACATGCAGGGCGGCCTCGACCAAGCAAAAGGATTTGAAACTGAATTCACAAAATTCCTTGCTCAATGTTCCGCAAACAAAAAATGTCCGTTCTACAACAACGGCAATGCTGAAGGCGCCTTTGACACATTGATTAAAGAACTTGATGTTCATCCACTTGTCGTTTCAAAAAATCGTGCATCAGTGAATCAAGCAATTGCGTATACAGCGGTGTCGCAAGCAATGTATTCATCGACAATGTGGTCCGAACTTGAGACAGCACTCAGCAAAGCCCAAAAGGGCGATGGTTCAGGCCTACTCTCACTTTTTGATTCGTACTACCAACGCACCCCAGATGGTAAGTACGGAAATGAACTGGAAGCGTTTAACGCAATCATGTGCCTTGATGACCCAGGTCCGAAGACTGTTGCAGAAGTTGACTCATACATTCCAAAATTCTTGGCAGTGGCACCACGGCTTGGCATTAGTTTCACTGGTGGATACAGCTGTGTGTTTTGGCCAGCAAAACCAGATCCACGCATTGAGATCACCGGCAAAGGCGCCGGCCCGATCATTGTTGTTGGTACAACTGGTGACGCTGCTACCCCACTTGCAAGTTCACGAAAGATGGCCTCAACTCTTGAAGACGGCCGCTTAATAGTCGTTACTGAAGATCGCCACACTGGATACGGTTCTAACGATTGCGTCGTTCGGGCAGTTGATAACTACCTCATCACAACGAAAGTTACCTTCGCCGAAAAAGCCTGCTAACGATTCATCGTTAGTTCTGTCGTATTGGAGGAAGGAGGGGGATTTGAACCCCCGGAGAGTTACCCCTCAATGGTTTTCGAAACCATCCCATTCGGCCGCTCTGGCACCCTTCCGCGCCTCAACGATATCGGTGCCAATGGCCATGCCCACTAAGGAAACTACGCCACCTGGTTTGCTTTGTTGGGTTGGAAGATTGAAACGGCGGCGGCGGCAACTGCAAAACAAATTGCTACTTTCCATCCGTTGCGGAATCCTTCAATGCCTTCAGTCTTCGATTGCACAGTAACTACAAGAGCTACACCAACAGCTGCGCCCACTTGACGGAAAGTGTTGTTAATTGCGCCACCCACTGCAAAACGATTTTGGGGCAAACGAAGAACCGTGCATGCTGACAACGCGGGGAACGTTGCGCCAAGACCAATACCAAGAAAGAACATCAACGGTAGGAATGGAAACCATGGTGTTGGGTTCGTGTGTAAGAACAGCACAGAGCCCATCACAGTGCTTGCCATAATCATTGGCCCAGCAATCAATAGTCGCCTATAACCAATCATTGCCATCTTGCGACCCACAATCATGGATGTGACTGCCACGGTGATTGGTGACAGCACAGAGAACCAACCGGCTTTCGTTGCACTGAAATGCCAAATTGTGCGTTGAAACAAAACGTTGTTCAAAATGTTTCCACTAAATGCTGCACCGTAAAGAAAGGTCGAAATATTTGCCAACGTGAATGTTCGTTCTTTGAATAATTCACCTGGCAACAATGGATCACTGTGATGCACAGATCGCCATGCAACGATGAGGCCAAACGACAAGGCGATAGCAAACAGTGAGAGCACTGATGAGTCAGCCCATCCCAGAGTTTCTGAACGCGAGATTCCCCACACAAGCGATGCAACCGCAATAGTAAACACCACTGCAGCAAGGATGTCTGGCCGTGAGCCCTTGATTCGTTGTGATTCAGATGTCACGCGCCATGCAAGAACCAAGGTGATGAAACAAATGGGCACGTTGATCCAGAATGCTGAACGCCAGCCGAATGTTGAAACAAAGAATGCGCCCAGTGTCGGACCAGATGCAACTCCAAGTGCACCAATAGAACCAACCCACGCCATTACTTGTCCGCGCTTTTCGGCAGGGAACACACCGAGTAACAAGCCAGTAGATGCGGGCACCATCATTGCTCCGCCAACTCCTTGCACCGCACGACCAGCAATCAGTAGTCCCATCGTTGACGCAATTGCGCACAGCAACGATCCGACCAAGAAGAATCCGGTGCCTGTAATGAAGAATCGCTTGCGACCAATTTGATCAGCGAGTCGGCCTGAAACGACAAGCAATGAACCGAACAAAATCGAATAGGCAGTTACAACCCACGCGATAGTTGATGATGGATCTTTCGGAAAGCTCTTATGAATTTCAAAGAAGGCCACATTCACAATGGACATATCCAATGTAGAGATGTAGCTAGCGATGGCACACACAGTGAACGTTGCCCACGGACTAAAAACTTTGCGTGTTGGTGTCTCAGTAATAGACATGAATTCCCCCCGAACCATGCACGCTTTTCAGCGAGTAGCCAACGGTACTACGGGATTTACGAACGTTTAGAGGCGAAGAACTCTTTCAGCAATGCTGCTGATTCTTCGGCCAGCAAACCGTGTTCCACTGGCGGGTTGTGGCCAAGTCGCGGATCGCTCATCACGTTGTACAAACTTGCAGTTGCACCGGCTTCAAAGTTGGCAGCGCCATACACAAGGCGACCAATGCGCGATGATTGCGCAGCACCTGCACACATGACACATGGTTCAAGAGTGACAACAAGAGTGCATTCGTCTAAACGCCAACTACCAAGTTTTTGGCTTGCATCGCGCAATGCCAACACTTCTGCATGAGCAGTTGGGTCGTTCGCAAATTCTCTTTCGTTGTGGCGACGGGCAATGATTTCACCGTTGTGAAGAACCACAGCACCCACTGGTACGTCGCCGTGCGCGAAGGCAAGGCGCGCTTCATCGAGCGCAACCCGCATGGCTTCGAGGTGAATATTTGACTGATCTGTCATGGCGGAAGGGGTGGGATTCGAACCCACGGAAGCTTTCACTTCACACGCTTTCCAAGCGTGCCGATTCGGCCGCTCTCGCACCCTTCCAGGTGGTTGTATCGCTACAACTACGGGTGGTCAGGCTAACTGGCTTGTACGCTGGAACCCTCAACGACTTCGGGTTCGCCCGTGGGTGGTGAGGTGGCGGTCGGGTCCTGTGCGACGATCGCCCGTAAACCAGGTCAGGTCCTGACGGAAGCAGCCTCCACGCGGGAACGATCGTGCGCCGCAGATCGCCTGGCCGTCACTTCACTGCCCATGGGCCCGAATAGTTAGTTACGTCGGCCAACCATGGCGCGCTCTGTACGTTCCACTAAGTCAGTCATGTTTAATTGTTTTGCGATTGTGCCTAGATCTTTTGTCGGGCCGCGCCATTCCCAATCGTCGACTAAACCAAGTGGCACATCGTCTGACACATCGGTGACAACAGTTGCTACTTGTTTGAACAGTTCTGCCATCGGCCGTTGATCACGCAGTGTTGCTGCAAGCTTTGCGGCTCCACGCACAACAACACCGTCAGTTGCCCATTGTGCTTCGCTGTCTGGAATATCACCAATATGTAGGTAACGCGATAACACAGACGTTGCACTCTTTGCACCCCAACCTGGCAGACCAGGGAAACCATCTGCTGTGTCGCCGACAAGGCCGAGCCAGTCCGCGATGCTCGCAGGACCAACACCAAACTTTTCGATGATTGCAGTCTCGTTAACGATGAGATCGTTGCGACGGTCGTATTGCACTACGCGATTACCAACAACACATTGACCGAGATCTTTATCCGGCGTAATCATTTGCACTTGATCAACGCGGTCATCTAACGACGCAATCAGTGCGCCTGCAGCTAAACCATCGTCAGCTTCGTACTTCACCATTGGCCACACGGGAATGCCAAGAGCGCGCAATGCATCTTCCATAATTGGAATCTGTTCGAGG
>CAIYTS010000200.1 GCA_903929185.1 uncultured Acidimicrobiaceae bacterium | reverse complement strand
GGCCCCTACGGTCACCTGATTCTTCACATGGTCGACATGTGAAATTCCGGTGAGGTTGTCCAGTCGTACCATTCGGCCATCCGTGGCCGCCGCCGACGTAAAACTATGTCCAGAACCGACAGCCTTGACCTTTTCGCCCCGAGATGAAGCCCGTGCCACCAAAGAAGACAATTCACCCACCGAGCGCGGCTCATCAATAGACACAGGATGGGATTTTTGATTTCCTGCCCAATTACGCCAAGTTGCCATGCGACATCCCCTCAAGAACAGCCAGACGCTGTGTGACCATCTTAGAACCCCGTCCCATTCGTCTGGCTCGGATACCGACCCTTGCTGGGGCGTAAGGTAGGTGAAGTACTTATCACGTAAGGGAAAACATGACCATCACACAAGTTCCACTGGTTGACTATCTCGTCCTCGGCGATTCGCCACACCTCATCGCTAATGAATGCACAAAATGTGGTGCTCGTTATTTTGACCGTCGCAACGCTTGCGCATCGTGTTTCGCTGTCGACTTTAAAAAGGTAGCAATTTCAAATGACGGAATCGTTCGTTCGTTCACCATCGTTACATTCGCAGCGCCCGGCGTTCCTGTTCCTTTCACTGCAGCAATTATTGATTGTGGTGGAACCAGCGTCAGAGGAAACCTCATCAACGTTGATGCAACACCGGAGAAAGTCACCTTAGGAATGAAGGTACGTCTCAACACATACTCACTTGGCGCAGACGACAACGGTCTTGAAGCCATCGGTTTTGGCTACGAGCCAGCCTAATTTTTATTACCATCACCAATTACTAACAACAAATACACATCGGAGAACACAATGGCAACTGACGACATCTACATCCTCGGAATTTATATGACAAAATTCGGCAAGTATCCAGACAGAGATACTGTCGACCTTGCTTCTGAAGCAGTCATCGCAGCACTTGCGGATGCACAAGTCACCATGAAAGACATCGGCGTAATGGCCGCTGGTTGTCTCATGGGTCAAGGCGGCATCGGCCAAATGATTCAAAAGCAAGTCGGACAGACCGGTATCCCCGTGTACAACGTTTCGAATGCATGCGCTACCGGCGCTACTGCCCTTCGTACAGCCATCATGGCTATTAAGGCCGGAGAATGCGACATGGGTCTCGCTGTTGGCGTCGAAAAGCTTGCAGGTGTCGGACTTCTTGGTGGCGGTGGAACACCGAAGTCGAAGAACAAAGAATGGACACCATCTGGTCGCTTCGGATCAGTCACCAATGTTGATGGCCTGATCGGTACAGCTGCGATGCCAGGCACATTTGCCCAGGTCGGAATGGAATACGGCCACAAATATGGGGGTGCGACATTTGAATTGTTCGCCAAAATTTCGGAAAAGAACCATGCCCATTCAACGCTGAATCCTCTTGCTGCCTATACAAAGCGCATGTCGCTGGATGAAATTATGAATGACATCATGATTTCGTATCCAAACACTCGCCCGATGTGTTCAGCTAACTGTGACGGTGCAGCAGCTGCTGTTGTTGTCAGCGGTGCAAAGTTGAAGACACTGTCACTCGAGCAGCAACGCCGCGCTATCAAAGTGTCAGCGTCAATCCTCACCAGCGATCCGTACCAAGAGGCATGTCAGGTTCTTCCAGACGTCAACACCTTGACCCGCATCGCGGCAAAGCAGGCATACGAGCAGGCTGGCGTTTCGCCTTCTGACCTCAACCTTGTTGAGCTTCATGACTGCTTCGCCACTGCCGAACTTGTTCACTACGACAACCTCATGCTCTGTGAAGAGGGTGGAGCGGTTGACTTCTTCAATTCTGGTGCAACATGGCGTGACGGCTCTATGCCTGTCAATGTTTCGGGCGGACTTGAGTCAAAGGGTCACCCAATCGCTGCGACTGGTATCGCAAACATTTGGGAAGTGTGCCATCACTTACGCGGAGAAGCCGGTCCACGCCAAATTGAAGGAGCCAAGGTTGGACTTGCTCACGTCATTGGTCTTGGATCTGCATGCGGTATTCACATCCTGGAGAAGTCAGCTCTCTAATAATGCTGACGCCAATTCACGGAACATGTGATGAGGCGTTTCACGCGGTGCGTGATGCATTTATAAACAACTTTGTTGAACACGGAGAAATAGGGGCGTCCGTCCACATCACAGTCGATGGCATCTCTGTAGTCGATCTTTGGAGTGGCTATGCCGACCCTCTCAAAACGTCACTGTGGCAAAAAGATCAGCTTGTCAACGCATTTTCCATCGGCAAGGGCGTTACAGCAGTCGTAGCCGCGCAGTGTGTGGCGCTCGGACTCATCACGTATGAAACTCGTGTGGCATCTTTATGGCCTGAGTTTGCCGTGCACGGAAAAGAATCCCTCACTCTTCGCGACCTTCTTGGTCATCGAGCAGGATTACCGGCTCTTCGTACTCGCCTACCCGCCAATGCGATGTTCGATTGGAAACTCATGACAGAGTCGTTGGCAGCCGAGAGACCGTGGTGGACTCCTGGACATGAGCACGGCTACCACGTCAACACGTATGGTTTCTTGGTCGGCGAAGTACTGAGACGCGCAACTGGCAGAACTGTTGGACAGTTGGTATCAGAGTTGATTGCAACTCCCCTCAATGCTGAGATTTACTTGGGCACTCCAACTCATCTGCATTCCCGTATTGCAGACTACGAGTGGCCCAGTGATCCATTTCCCGAAGAGGAACCTGCCGGTCTTGATGAGGAACAGCTTCTTCAATTCAACACGTACTACAACCCTTCGGGTCTTTCCGGTGCAGGCGTCGTCAATACAGCGCCATGGCGCCTTGCAGAGATGCCAAGCACGAATGTTCACGCAAGCGCGCGTGCTATTTCCACACTGTATACGTCACTTGCTCATGGAGGCACTCACAACAATGTCTCTTTGCTTCCTCAAGAAGTTCTGACTACCGCATCGTCAGAGGTGTCAAATGGCGATGACAGAATTCTTCACCGCACGTCACGATTCGGTCATGGGTTTCAGTTACCCATTCCCGAACGCGGTTTTGGCCCGAACGTTGAATCATTCGGACACTTCGGCGCCGGTGGTTCTGTTGGTTTCTGCGACCCAGTCGGCAAGGTCGGTTTTGGCTATGTAATGAACCAGATGGGACCACGTTGGCAGAACCCACGGAACAGAGCCCTGATTGATTCGCTCTATTCGGTCCTTCAGTGACCGAGAAAACAATCACATCTGACACCATGGAGTCAGTGAGCAACAATGAGGCGATTCGTCCAGTAGATCTGCTTCGGATTAAGCCCTTCCGATTGCTATGGCTTAACAGTTTCGTTTTCATTCTGGTTCAAAGCACACAACGATTTGCATTTGTATGGTTGGCATTGGGCCTCGGTGCGAAGTCAGACATCAGTGGATTCATTCTGTTCGTCATGGGAGTTCCTGCACTCCTCATCTCACTTCCTGTCGGGGTAATGAGTGACCACATGAATCGACGCGTGATTCTGATGGTCAGCCAAATTGGCGCACTAGCTATCACTGTTGCAATCGCAACCATGGTCACCTTGGACCTCATGACCATTCGGTGGGCAATCGTCGGATCATTCATCTCAGGCATATTCATCGCTCTTGGCACACCTGTACGTTCCGCAATCGTGCCCACACTTGTTCCAAGTAACAAGTTGGTTGGGGCGATAGCCATCAGCACGATTGGCAACAACTTTGGTTTGATCATCGGTCCCATCGCAGCAGGCCCAGCAATCAGTCAATGGGGCATCGAAGGCGCGTTCTGGCTTCAAGCGGTTCTGTATGCGTTTGGCTTTCTCACACTCATTCCGCTGCGTCTTCCTCCGAGCCACAACCCTGAACGCAGAAAACTAAGCCAAGAGATTTTCGGCGGACTTACATTCATTCAAGGAGATGCGGCCGTGCGTTCCTTTTTTGTTTTACTAGCAGGGTCAGTCGTTTTCATGATGGCGCCATGGATTGTCCTTGGTCCACAGATTGCGAAAGAACAGGCAGGGGCATCCGGCAGTCAGACCACAATTCTGTTTGCAATGCTTGGTGTTGGACAACTTCTTACATCAACTCTCATCATGCGGTACAACCACAAAATGATTCGTAAAGGTCTTTGGTTTATGTGCGGTTTATGTTGGGGCGGAAGCATACAGATACTCCTCGGACAATCGTCGTCACTCCTTGGGATGGGTTTCTTTCTCTTCGCCTGGGGAATGGGCGGAGGCTTTTACATGAACCTCAGCCAGACCCTGATCCAGAACAACACACCGCCACAAGTTATGGGAAGAGTGATGGCGTTTCATTCACTCCTTATGAGTGGCCTCGCTCCGATGGCTGCTCTTCTCGTAGGACTGATTGCCCGCAAAATCGATAGTGCCCCGATGACATTTTCTGGCGCTGGAGCGCTCATGCTTCTGCTTGCGCTCTACTTTGCGTCGGTCAAGAAACATCTCCGACCTATGGCATAAAGTGGCAATCATGATTCGTCGAGTATTCTTTGCAGCAATCGTACTGGGTTCCATCGTTTCGTTTGGGACAGATGCAATCGTCGCCATCGAACTTCCACAAGCAAAAGTGCTCTACAAGATTGACACCACCGACAAAGTGGTTTTCTTTACGGCCGATGACGGCGCTGATAAACCCGCTGATGCTGAGGCGGAACTTGAAAGGCTTCAGTGGCCAATCAGCAGTTTCATATTGCCTACCAAAATTGGCACGTATGCCGGATGGTTTACGGGGCTCGGATCCCATAACGACATTGGGACCCACACTGCTCATCACATAGCCCTCAAAGGGCTCACATTTGATCAGCAAAAATCAGAAATCTGCGAAGGCGAACGACGGATCAAAGAGAAATTTGGTTCCACTACTGGCTATTTCAGACCGCCGTACGGATCATGGGATAAGCGGACTCTGCAAGCCGCTGCTGCATGTGGCATCTCTCATGTTGTTCTCTGGACCGTCAGCCTCAACGGGCGAACCATCACTACGTGGGACGGCAAGATTCACCCCGGAAACATCGTGCTTGTCCATTATGTTCGCTCTATGGCCCAAAGCATTCGACAATTAGAAAAACGGCTTAAAGCTCAAGGGCTCACAGTTGCTCGATTGTCGGATTATCTGAAATAGGGCAAAAGAAAAGCGGCGCCGAAGCGCCGCTTTTTTATTTGGTGTCGAAGGGGGGACTTGAACCCCCACGCCCTTGCGGGCGCCGGCCCCTTAAGCCGGTGCGTCTGCCGATTTCGCCACTTCGACGTGGATGTCAGGATACCGAGATTGCTCTCTGAATCGGACGAATTAGTTCAGCAAGAAAGCAAGCGCAACAACTGTAAAGAGCCAGATAGTCGCAAAGACTGTTGTGATTCTGTTCAGGTTGCGCTCAGCTGCTGCTGACCCAAGTGCGGCACCGCTAGCTCCACCAAACATGTCTGACAGACCGCCACCTTGTCCACTGTGGAGCAAAACGCCCACAATAAGAGACAACATAGAGACCACGTTCAAGACGAGGGTGATGTACATAACAATGGATCGCACGAAGAGAAATCCTATCGCCCTATTCAGGGCTCTTCCCTATGGACACAGGGGTCTCTTCAGGGAAATGGCAGGCAACCACCCTGCCAGAGGCTTCAGCCTGTAACGGGGGCTCTACAGCACCACACAGATCAGTTGCCTTCCAACAGCGAGTACGGAAGCGGCATCCAGACGGAGGGTCAATAGGCGACGGCACATCGCCCTGCAAGCGAATACGGCCGGGCCCACCGCGTTCTGAAGGGTCATGGATGGGAACCGCAGATAACAGAGCTTTTGTATACGGATGTGCAGGACTGGCGTACACCTCTTCAGCGGGCCCTATCTCCACAATCTTTCCCAAGTACATGACTGCGACGTCGTCGGCAATATGGCGCACAACGGACAAGTCATGCGCAATAAAAATCATGGATAGTCCAAGATCTGACTGCAAGCGCTCGAGCAAGTTCAGTATCTGCGCCTGGACCGATACGTCGAGAGCAGACACAGGTTCATCAGCAACGATGACTGTCGGATTCAAAGCGAGTGACCGAGCAATACCAATTCGCTGACGCTGTCCCCCAGAAAATTCGTGCGGATAGCGATTGAAATGCTCGGGGTTCAAGCCGACAAGCTTCATTAGTTCTTTTACGCGCTCATTCGAATGTTCTTCGTCGAGAAGCCCTTGAACCCGAAGAGGCATAGCGATGATCTGTCCGACACTGTGTCGCGGATTAAGTGACGACACTGGGTCTTGAAAGATCATTTGCATCTGTCGACGCATGTTTCGCAAATCCTTGCCAGACGTCTTTGTGATATCAACTCCGTCAAGAAGAATGTTTCCGCTTGTTGGCTCAATCAAACGGGTAACAACACGAGCAAGGGTGGACTTTCCACATCCTGACTCCCCCACAATGCCTAGAGTCTTTCCCTTTCGCAGGGTAAACGACACGCCATCGACGGCCCTCACACTTTTATCGGGACGGCCGAGCAGACCTTTGGAACCCGTGGGGAAATGCTTGACCAAGTCAACGGCTTGCAGTGCTACATCAGAACTCATGAACGGTCACTTCCACGGCCAATAGAAATCAATACGTCGTCAGTGAGATGACATGCACTACGCGAGCCGTCAGTGCCGACATCTCGCAATTTCGGTTGAACGGTCATGCACGCATTTCCGCTTCCCTTTGAGTGAACACATCGTGGATGAAAAGCGCATCCTGCCGGCAAAGAGATGAGAGACGGCGGTGAACCGGAAATCGTATAAAGATCGCCTCTTTTATTGGCGCCGTAACTCGCCACTGAACCAAGCAAACCCCACGAATAGGGATGAGTCGGAGAATGGAACAAAGCGTCAACATGAGATTGCTCGACGATGTGACCTGCGTACATAACAATGACGTCCTGTGCAACCTCAGCGACAACGCCTAAGTCATGAGTAATCAAGATGATCGTCATACCGAATTCTTTTTGCAACGACATCATTAGGTCGAGAATCTGGGCCTGAACGGTTACATCAAGTGCAGTTGTGGGCTCGTCGGCGATAAGTATCTTCGGATTATTAACAAGGGCTATTGCGATAACAATTCGCTGCCGCATTCCACCTGAAAATTGGTGAGGATATTCATCAATTCGCTTCTCAGGGCTCGGAATACCTACCTTGATCATCATGGCCAAAACAACATCGTGCACTTCACGTTTAGAAGCACCGGGGTGGTGCACAACGTACGCTTCTGCTATCTGCTTTCCTATTGTGAAATAGGGATTCAAGGCAGACATGGGATCTTGAAAGATCATGGCTACTTCACTGCCTCGTATGCCGCGGACTTCTTCTTCACTCGCAGTGAGAACATCAATTCCGTTCACGAGGATCTTGCCCTCCGTGGTTGCAGTAGATGAATTATTAAGCCGCATTATTGACCCTGCCATCACAGACTTGCCAGACCCGCTCTCGCCCACGATGCAAATGGTCTCTCCTGCATAGACATCGAAAGAAATATCGTCGACTGCCCGCACAGTTCCGTCTTGAGTATCAAACGACACTCGGAGATTTTGAACAGAGAGAACAGGAGCCGCGGTGTTACTCATCACGAAACTCGAACTCTTGGGTCTAAGAACCCGTACGTAATGTCAACGATGACGTTGGCTAAAACAATAAATACAGCGGCCACCATTGTGGTGCCGACCAAAACAGGAAGATCTGAGTCAACAACAGCACGAATGGACATACGTCCCATTCCGGGAAGCGAGAACACACTCTCCGTGATAATTGCGCCGCCGAGCAGCCCAGCGAAGTCGAGACCTGCAATTGTGACTATGGGAATCAATGCTTGACGCATGACATACCGACTAAGGATGACGCGCAGTCGAAGTCCTTTAGCCACTCCAAGCCGTACGAAATCCTCGTTCATCGCTTCCAACATTCCGTTGCGAGTTAATCGTGTGTAGGAGGCGGCTGAAAGAACAGCAAGAACCAGCCAAGGCAGAATCATTGCTGTGATGAAAGCCGAGAAATTATCGAGGGGCGATTCATATGAAGGAAACGGCAGAATTTGAAACCAAATGACCACCGAGAACAGCACAAGTAAGCCGATATAGAACGTCGGCAAGCTCACACCAACTGCAGCAAAACCTGTGGCGAATCGGTCTTGCCACTTCCCTTTGTTCAGAGCAGCAATAGCACCAACCCCGATACCAATAATCATCCACAGAACAAAGGCGCCAATTGCCAAGAACGCAGTAACGGGAAATGTTTCGCCAATCAGAGCAGTGACACACGCGTGTTGATTGAAGGAATAACCCAAAGATGGAGCAGGACACGAGAAAGCTGTTTGTCCGAATCCGTAATCACGACCTACAAAAATGCCGCGAAGGAAATGCCAATACTGCTCAAGTATTGGTTTGTCGTAACCCAGTCGGATCCGATTCGCAAGCACAGTTTCTGGTTTGCAATGAATTCCACATGACAACGCTGCAGGGTCCGTCGGCAACAAAGCGAAAAGCAAGTAGGTGAAGACCGAAACCGCAAGCAACAAGACAACTGCAAAAAATAAACGGCGGACGACGAAAAGGAACAAGAGAAAATCCTACGAGGATAAGAGATGGATAAGAAATTGAACAAAAATGGGGGTGACAGCATGGCCGTCACCCCCATTTTTTAGTTCATTGAGTCAATAACTATTTGATACTGAGTTCACCGAAGTTGAAGGATCCATACGGGCCCCATTGGTAGGTGTTGCCCACCTTTGAACCCCAAATCGACTGAGCCTTCAAGAAGGTTCCTGGCAATGCCCACAAGCGATCAACCACGTACTGGTTGAGTTCTTGCCACTTCTTACCCTGAGACACGCGGTCAAGGTCTCCCTTGGCGGCAGTAACAGCAGCTTCGAAAGCTGCATAGTCAGGGTCGTCAGCATTACGGGTGAGGTTGAATCCACCTGATGTTGAGAACAGTTCTGGAATCACTGTCGAAGCATTTGCCCAGTCTGGAGCCCAACCGCCACGAACGATGTCGTAGTTGGTATCTGGGTTCATAACTGTTGGCCAGTACTTCGAGGCTTCTACTGGGCTGCCCTTGATGGTGATGCCCACTTTGGCTTCTGATTCAATCCAGATTGCAATGGCCTTTGCCCACACTGGGGTGTCTGGGTAGTAGTAGACCAATCCGTCAGCTGCATGTTTTGCAACGTCTGGGCAACTTACTTTTGCTGCGTCCATTGCTGCCTGAGCAGCTTCAACGTTCGCAGTTCCGTCTTCTTTGAGACCGTCAAGCATCTTTGACTTTGCATAGTCAAGAGCGAGAGCTGGCTTAATGAAACCGTCTGCATAGTCACCTGTGTACGGTCCGCCACCGGCCTTGCGCAACGCATCGCGGTCAAGAGCTAGGTACAGAGCCTTACGCACGTCGAGACATGACAAGTTCTTCACGCTGAGGTTTGTGTAGGACACGAATGGGTCGTAGTAATCAACACGACGGTTCTTGTAAGCATCATTATCAAAGATTGTTGGCAAGTTTTCAGGCTGAATAGATTCAGATACTGCGAACTGGTCGTCGCCTGCATCTTTGATCATTCGCTCGTCAATTACAGACGGGTCAAGACCAAAGTCGTACACGATTGAATCTGCATACGCATGACGGATTGGGTCAGAAGCTTGGTCCCACTTGTCGTTGCGAACAAGGACAAGTGATTTGCCGATCTCGTAGCTTTCGATTTTGTATGGTCCAGAAGAAACTGGCTTCATGTCGTACTTTTCACCAGTATCAAGAGCCTTAGGTACTGGGCTGAAAGAAGTAAGCGTTGTGGTGTAGTTAAAGTCTGCGACTGGCACTTTCAAGTTGAAAGTGATGGTCTTATCGACGCAATTAACGGCCTTATCAAAAGCTGCCTGCTGTTCAGCAGTTGCCTTGTAAGGACCTGGATAGTCAGCAACATCAATGTATGAAATTGCATATGTCGGACCATCGGTGATGATGTCAGTTGCAAAAGTACGAGACACTCCATAAGCGACATCTGCACAAGTGATAGCTGAACCATCTTCAAATGTTGCGCCGTCACCGAGCGTAAATGCCCAGGTCTTGCCCTCATTGGTCACTGTTCCGGTGTCGGTTGCGAGGTCAGCGGTAATTTCTGAACCGGCATCGCCTTCTGCGTACTTGTACGAGGTCAGTGTGCGCTGCATGGTTGATGCTGCAAACGCGAGGTCTGTACCTGTGTAGTTACGCTGCGGATCAAGGTGAGCGATTTGCTCGCCCATAGTCAAGATATGAACAGTGCCACCCTTTTTCGGTGCGCCACCAGAACTGCTACTTGAGCTGCTTCCTCCACACGATGCGGCGATGATTGAAGCAACAAGCCCCAAACCAATCGCCCCAAAGATTGATTTTCTTTTCATGATTTTCTCCCCAAAGCATTCATTGCTTTCTCATAAGTTACTAGACACAATCAGGAGACCGAACCATTGACGTGGCTAGCTGAACCCTTGTCTCGCAAGCCCTTACAGGAGGTTTTGACGGTCACCCTTGGGATCTAGGGCATCTCTGACCGCATCTCCAACGATATTGAAGGCCAGAACAAGCACAATGAGGGCAATCCCTGGAATGAAGAGATACGTGGGGTCTGCACGGTAGTACTTCACCGAGTCACCCAACATCACGCCCCAGGAGGCTGCCGGCGCGATCATTCCGAGACCAAGGAACGAAAGAGTCGCTTCGGTGGAGACATAACCAGGAAGGCTGAGCGAGACGATCACAATTACTGGAGCCCAAAGATTCGGAAGTAGTTCCTTAAAGATGATGTGTGAATTGCTGGCACCACATGAGCGAGCTGCTTCGACGAATTCCCGTTCACGAAGCGAAAGTGTTTGACCGCGGACTACGCGTGCCACATACACCCAACCAAAGAGTGACAAGACGAGCACGATGTATGTCAGTCGAGCTGGGTTGCCTTCCGGGACTCCTAGAGACTCAAGACGTTGTGTAAATGGACGTGTTAACGCGATGATCAACAAGAACGAAGGAAACGCGAGAGTCAAATCTGTCATTCGACCTATGACTGCATCAATTTTCCCACGCTTGTAACCGGCAACCACGCCAAGGACTACTCCGAGAGCTGTTGTGAGAAAAGTTGCAATGAACCCGACCATCAACGACACTCTTGCTCCGTACAACAGACGAGCCAGAATGTCGCGACCCGTACCGGGTTCCACACCAAGTAAGTGCTTAAACGAAATATTTCCAAATGGTCCGTCGGGCAGACCGTAATCATTGAGTGCATGTCCATCCAGTTGCGTTGGACTAATACCGAGCGCGCTACATATCCACGGAGCAAAGATTGCGACAAAAATATAGACGCCGATGACCGCTACTGCGAACAACGCCAGCTTGTCTTTACGAAAACGAAACCATGCAAGTTCGCGTGGGGATTTTCCAATGATCGATTCTCCAGTGGAGACAACCGTGCCTTCGTCAGGTGCCGAATCGATCGTGGTGGTCATTGTGCCTCTTCGTGCAAACGATATTGAACGATACGAGCAAACTCATCGGGGTCAAGGCTTGCGCCGCCCACCAGGGCACCATCAATGTCTGTCTGTCGCATCAGTTCAGCAATATTAGATGCCTTCACTGACCCACCGTACTGAATCCGCAGAGCAGCAGCAGTCTCAGCCCCGAAAAGGACGCCAATTTCCAGTCGAATCGCGTGACACACTTCTTGCGCATCCGCTGTTGTTGCGGTCTTACCAGTGCCGATAGCCCAAATGGGCTCGTACGCCACAACAATTGTTGCTGCTTGTTCCGGTGTAATTTTCGCGAGTCCTGCACGTAGCTGTCCCAGCACTTTTTCAAGGGTCTTGCCTTCTTCGCGTTCAGACAATGTCTCACCTACGCAAAGAATCGGAATCATCTTGTTCGAAAGAATTGCAGACACCTTTCTTTGCACCATCTCATCAGTTTCGCCAAACAGTTCACGCCGCTCGCTGTGACCACAAATGACGTATTTCACTCCGAGCTTCGAAAGAAATGATGGAGCTACTTCGCCTGTGAACGCGCCCTTATCTTCATAGTGGCAATGCTGTGCTCCTAGGAGAAACTTCAAGTCATCGGCATCAATC
>CAIYTS010000199.1 GCA_903929185.1 uncultured Acidimicrobiaceae bacterium | reverse complement strand
CCTGATGCGCCCGAAGTAATTTCGGCCATCGAATCAGCGCTGTAGCAATTACGCCTTTTCGGCGGCAACAAACGAGTTAAGGGCGGGACCGCTCTCAACACTTGTAATCAACGCATAACGCGGGAAGTCATGATTGTGAACAACCACGTGCCACAACCGTTGTGTATCAACAAGAAAGCGCGAGCCTTTGCTTAACGGCACGCGACGTTCTGTTGCCCGGTCCGGCAAGCCATCTGGGCCATTATCCATCAGCAACATGTAGCTGTCAGGGCTATCTGTGAGTTCTAGCCAGGTGCGAACAACCCAGCCTTCATTATCTGGATTAAAGCGGTTGTTGTCATCACGGTGAATGTTGCGCAAAGCCTGCTCGTGATTTTGCGGCTCCAATTTAATGATGCGCACCCGACCGAAGTTTGCACCAATGGAATCAACGTATTTCTTCAGTGTTGGAGCAGATGCTGCATTCGAAGTCCACAGTGCATCTTTGTCAGTTTTACCCTTATCCCAAAACCCACGGCAGTCAAGTTCACCATCAGCAGAAGCAAGCGGTGCAAAGTTTGTATCGCCGCCACTTTTCCAATCCATGTACTCAAGTGATTCCCACTCAGATGTAGGGACATCAAACGGTGCATTACGTAATGCCACAAAACCAGTTTCCGCTAAACAGTCGAGACGAACATGTGGAGTGCGCAATGGAATTGCAACGGACCAGTGTTCTTGTGTTGGCCAGAATGCGGTGCTCATGAGTTCATTGTACGGAGTTGAGAGTACTGAATGGAAGGACCAATGTCATGGCTTCATCGTGGTAGTTGCACCTATCGGTACAAAACCAGTAGCTGGTGGCAATAACAGAACTGTTCCTGCATCAACACGATCAGGATTTTTTATCTTGTTCAATGCGACAAGTGCAGGTGCGCTGATCTTTAGTTTGAAGGCAATGGCATATAACGATTCACCGGGCAGAACTGTGTACTGCAATGGCGGTGCTGTGTTGGCAGGAGAAATACTGGTACTCGTCGTACTTGCCGCAATTGTGTTTGAAGCAGACGATGATCCACTGTCGGTCAATAAGTACGAAAAGAACGCAAGCAGCCCAAAGAGACACGTGCTCCATAACAAATACATATGGAGTCGAGTGCGAAGAAACATTCTTGCCATGTTATGTCCGTCACACCCACATATGTAGTACGCCCCATAAGAGAAATTGAAGGCTGCTGTTCTAATCTGTATGGTTCATGACTCCTGAGACTCGCACCTACCCCGGCGCTGAACGCCCAGCCCGTTCGTACCGTCACAATGCAGACGGCATTGACATTGCGGTCTATGAATGGGGCGCCGAATCAAACCCACCACTCTTTTTGGTGCACGGCGGATCTGACTTTGCCGGCACATTCGACGTTTTCGCCCCCCTCATCGCTGCAGCCGGGTACCGCGTCGTTGCCTGGGACCACCGCGGTCACGGCGATAGCGAGCATGCCCCTCTCTACGGATGGGATGCAGATATTCGCGACGCATTGTCGGTGATGTCAGCCATCACTAATAACGCTGCACCTGTCATCGCGCATTCAAAAGGTGGCGCACTCATGATGCAGCTTGCCGATTCATGCCCGTACCGCATTTCTGCAATGGTCAATATCGATGGCATGCCAAGCAAGCGTCGTATGCCCGATGTTCCAGATCATGATCAGTCGCGACTACTTGCAGACTCGATTGGCTCATGGCTCGATTTCCGTCACGAGGCTGCTGCGTCAGAACGCAAACCAGGAACATTGGTCGACCTTGCACAACGCAGAGGAAAAATGAATCCTCGCCTTTCTATTGAGTGGCTCGAATATCTCGTCACAATCGGCGCACAACAAGATGCAGATGGTTGGCGTTGGAAACTTGATCCAACGATGCGCTTTGGCGGCTTTGGTCCGTGGCGTCCCGAGTGGGCATCATTACGAATGGCTGCACT
>CAIYTS010000198.1 GCA_903929185.1 uncultured Acidimicrobiaceae bacterium | reverse complement strand
GTCTGAAGGGTCCGTGACAGTTGCGTACCTTCGAGCAGGGCTGCAATCTCAGTGGTCTCGCCAGTAAGAACGGCTACCGTTGTAGGGGAATACAACGGCGTATTCACGTGATTGGAGATAACCCCCATGGCTGAACCATTTGATCTTGTGGTCGTTGGCGGCGGACCTGGCGGATACGCGTCTGCGTTTTATGGCGCTTCTGCCGGCTTGTCAGTGGCTCTTGTTGAAAAAGACACCATCGGTGGGACATGTTTGAACCGTGGGTGCATCCCAGCGAAAGCATTTCTTGAAACCGCAGCAGCTCGCCGCCATGTTGAACATGCAGCCGAGTTCGGAATTGCAGCAACTCTTGGCGCGACCGATTTCGCAGTTGCACAAGCGCGTAAACAAAAAATCGTTGACGGCTTGGTCAAAGGTCTCACCGGATTGGTGAAGGCAAAGAAAGTGACATACGTGCTTGGTGTTGGCGCATTGAATGCAGACAACTCAGTCACTGTTACTGCCGCAGACGGAACAAAAACAGAGCTTGCCGGAAAGAATGTTGTTCTTGCTGCCGGAAGTGTCCCGCGTGTTATCCCTGGTTTTGAACCCGGTGGTCCTGTGATGACATCAGACGAAGTACTGATGCTTGATCGCATTCCTGCACGCATTGCAGTGATTGGTGGCGGCGCAATCGGATGTGAATTTGCATCAGCATTTGCTGACCTTGGTGCTGATGTCACCATCTTGGAGGGCTTGCCAAAGATTCTTCCCGGCCTTGACGCAGACCTCGCAAATGTTGTTGTTCGGTCCTTCGGTAAGAAGAAGATCGCAATCAAAACTGGTGTTGCTGTAACTGGCCACACACCAACTGGCAAGGGTTCAACTGTTGTTGCATTCGGTGATGGCGAAACGCTTGAAGTTGATGCAGTCATCGTGTCTGTCGGTCGTCGTCCATTCACTGATCAATTAGGACTAGCGAATACCAAGGTTGCAGTGAGCGATCGCGGATTCGTCGAAGTAGATGCCTACTGCCGCACGAACGTTGCAAATGTGTATGCAGTTGGTGACCTCATCAATACGCCACAACTTGCGCACGTTGCATACGCAGAAGCAATTCTCGTAGTGAAACAAGTTCTCGGTGAAACAGCAATACCTGTTGATTACGACCGTGTTCCTTGGGCAATCTATTGCAGCCCTGAAGTTGCATGGGCTGGCCCAGGCGAAGAAGCTGCAAAAGCTGCTGGCTACGACGTTGTTGTTGCAAAACATCAGTTCCGTGCCAACAGTCGCGCAATGATCATTGGTGAAACCGACGGTCTTGTGAAAATCATCGCCAAGAAAAACCCAGATGGCACTGCAGGTCAAGTTCTCGGAGTACACATGGTCGGACCCTGGGTCACCGAACAACTCTCTGGCGGTTACTTGGCCGTGAACTGGGAAGCAACAGTAGAAGAAATTGCTCATTTCATTCAGCCACATCCGAGCCTTTCCGAACTCTTCGGCGAGACTGTGATGTCGCTCACCGGCCGAAGCATCAACGCGTAACAATCAGGACACATACAACATGGCAGAGATCACACTTCCTCAACTTGGCGAAACAGTTACCGAAGGAACCATTACGAAATGGTTCAAGAAAGTCGGCGAGAGTGTTGCGCTTGATGAACCGCTGTTCGAAGTTTCCACAGACAAAGTTGATACCGAAGTGCCGTCGCCGATTTCCGGCGTGCTCACAGAGATTCGTGTAGCCGAAGGGGACACCGTTCCTGTCGGCACCGTCATTGCCGTCGTCGGCGACGCAGGCTCTGCACCTGCACCTGCCCCCGCTGCCGCTCCTGCCGCTTCGGCGGCTGTCGTCACTTCGACTCTCGCAAGCTCGAACGTCTCAGCGCCACCACCTGCACCAGTCGCTTCGACGCCGGCAGCCGCTCCGTTGACTCTCGCAAGCTCGAACGTCTCCGAATCATCTCCGGCGTCCGCGACCGGTTCGTCTGGTACTTCAACAGTTCTGTCGCCGGTGGTGCGCAAGCTCATTGCGGAAAACAATCTCAACGCTG
>CAIYTS010000197.1 GCA_903929185.1 uncultured Acidimicrobiaceae bacterium | reverse complement strand
GAAAAGTGCAATCATCGCGGCAAGTTCTGGCTTATTAAAACCCAATCGCGGAATAAGTAGATGATTCAGAACATCGAACCAACTGACATTGACGATGAACAACACAACGATGTATGCAAGCAGTGATACGCATAGCCAACGCAACACTTTTGAATACTGTCGATACGGAACAGCTATCTCAAGACCAGCCATGCCTAATGCGAACACAACCACCAAGATCACGTGAGGAATCGGAATGATCATGTGAGTCGCAGCGGCCATTGACCCAAGGTCAGCGCCGATATTGAATGTGTTGGCCGCAATGACCAACGTAAGCGCCACATACAGAACCCACTTCGGGAACTCTTGTTTAATCAGCGTGGCTAGCCCTTTCCCAGAGAACAGCCCCAAGCGCGCAGTTGACTCTTGTACAGCGGCAGCTAATGGCAGTGCAAGAACAGTGGTCCACAAGAGTTTGAAACCGAATGCAGCTCCCACTTGGGAATACGTACCAATTCCGGACGGATCATCATCCGCTGCACCCGTAATCAGTCCTGGCCCTACTCGCTGAAAATATCCACGACCGCCGAAATGATGCCGATGTGGGTGATGTTGTTTCTTCACATCAATCTCCTCTCGGCACTGCGTTTTGTTCCAGTGTAGAAGACTCCGTCGCAACAACTAATCTCATTGACATGCCTACTACAACTCTTCCCATTGTTGGCTTTGTCGGAACTGGCCATATCGCTACGTTTCATTCAAAGATGCTGAAGATCAGCGGAGTGCCAATGACACGCGGTGGATGTTTTGATATCGATTCTGAACGTGCCGCCACCTTTGCGCAAGCATCAGGAAGCACCGTGATGGCATCAGCAGATGAGGTCATCTCCTCTAGTGACATGGTGTACATCTGCACATGGACGAGCGAACATCAGCCTCTTGTTGAAAAATGCATTGCAGCAGGAAAACCATTCTTCTGTGAGAAGCCACTGTCAGTGGGTTTACGCGAAGCCGCCGAAATGCATACGGCGGCAACTGCAAGTGGATTAACTCATCAGTGCGGTTTAATTCTGCGTCGCTCTCCTGCATATTTGTGGGCACGCGAACTCATTTCAGACCCGGCGGCAGGCGCACCCATGGCTGTGGTGTTTCGTGATGATCAGTTCATACCGGTGCAAGGGCACTACAAATCAACGTGGAGAGGTGACGTCACCAAAGCTGGAGCTGGCACATTGCTAGAACACAGCATTCACGATGTCGACATGTTGCGATTTCTTATCGGGGATGTTGAGTCGGTTAGTGCTCGTGCAACATATCGGCACGGTATTGAAGGAATTGAAGATGTGGTTGCAGCTTCAATTGGTTTTGAAAACGGAGCTGTCGGAACATTGACAACTATTTGGCACGACAACTTGTCGCGACCCAGTTTGCGCAATGTCGAAGTCTTTTGCGAAAATCGTACGGTTGTCATTGCAGGTGACGATTGGTTTGGGCCAGTTACATGGAGCAACGCAGACGGAACAACCGGATCACTCGAAGGCACTGAATTGTTGGAAAAGACGGCACCGCTAGCAATTGGTGATGCGAACCCTGACGGAGCATTCGTCAAGGCTGCAGTTGATGGCACTCCGGGTTTCCCCGATTTCTCGATTGCATTGGAAGCACACCGCATCGTGGAAGCTATGTACCGCAGCGCGCGAGATAACGGCAATGCGATACGAGTTGCCTCAGTGCAACCATGACATACACCGTCACTTCAGTCGCGTTGCATGACATCATGCAATTACGTGTTGCGGTATTGCGCAAAGGCACCCCAGCAACAGACTGCAACTACCCCGAAGACGCCTATCCAGACGTAGTGCATTTCGGAATCATTCATGAAGGCACCGTCCTCGCCACCTCTTCATGGTTCATGAAGGAATGCCCAGAGTTACCCGGAGTCCCTGCAATGCAACTCAAGGGAATGGCTGTAGCCGACCACTTACAAGGCGAAGGTCTTGGTGCGTTGCTCATTGATGCCGGCAGTGCGCTAGCTACTGAACGCGGGGCAACAATTGCGTGGGCACGAGCACGTGACAGTGCAATGGGTTTCTACGAACGCCTCGGCTTTGTAGCCACAGGTGATGGATTTATTGATGGCCCTACCGCAATGCCACACCACATCGCGGTACGCATGCTCTAGTCCTGCACTGTTACAACGGATGCAAACAACAGGGTCTGGTTTGGTGCAGGCGACACACGCGTATTCATGTTCCATACACCTGCAAAAGGAAACTGCACAACACCAGTCCAGTGATTGGGACCAATTTCCACCATGCTGACAGGAATAGGAGGAATACTGCGCGACGGCAGATCGAATTGCACCGTCACAGACTTCGCTGGTGACAATGACCCACCTGGTGGTGTGAGAAGTACATGTACTTCTGCCGGACCAACAACTGCTGGGACTACAGATAAATCCGCCACGATGCCATTTTGAATCAGTGTGCTGCTGAACGATGTTGACTTCACTGACGTTGAATTAGGAGATTGCGCCACCATCAACGAGGTGACTGCAAGCACCAAGACAACCACTGTTGATTCCCATCTGATGATTTTTGCGATTGAAGTAAACCCACCGGTGTGTAATTGATGTCGAGCCCGTGAGCCAAATAGAACGACACCTACAACCAGCAGAGTTTTTAGCAATAACAGCTTGCCAAAATACGAATGCGTTATTGG
>CAIYTS010000196.1 GCA_903929185.1 uncultured Acidimicrobiaceae bacterium | reverse complement strand
CCTCCGAAGCCGGAGTCAAACATCCCAATTGGGCGATTGTCAGTCCCGGTCATCTCTTCAGGCTAGGCGTAGTGTCGTATCTCATGCTTGCTGCCACACTTCTCGCCCTTGCCGCAGCAGTGTTACACGCGGGCTGGAACCTGTGGGTGAAGCAGAGCGAAGACCGCTGGATTGCTCTGTGGGGCCAGATGGCCTGTGCCGGAATCATATGTGCGGTAGTGCTTGTTGGCCTCGGCGGAGCCCACAACATTGCATGGTGGCCCCTTGCTGCAAGCGCCACGATTCATCTTTTTTATGTGGTGTTCTTAGCTCATGCATACAACTTGGGAGACTTCTCTGTCACCTACCCCATTGCTCGCGGCACAGGCGCACTTGTTGCAGCGATCGGTGGCATCTTGTTCTTGTCCGATCACTTGTCGATCACAATGCTCCTCGGAATCGGCATCGCAGTTCTTGGCATCCTCCTTCTCGCTGGACCAGCTAACAACTCACATGTTGTTGCAGCCTTGGTGGTGTCAGTAACGATTGGTGCGTATTCCGTTATCGATAGTTATGGCTCACGACTCATGGGTGGCAACTTGTATCCGTTGCTTTTGTTCATCGGTACAGGAATCACCTTGTCAACGTATGGGTTGGCAACTGGTCGCCGTCACGACATGTCCATTGCACTTGCATCAACATGGAAACGATTTAGTGTGGCCGGCATCGCATCGGTCGCTACGTATTGGATGGTGCTGATTGCGGTGCAAAAAGCACCCGTTGGATACGTGACAGCGTTACGCGAATCAAGTGTTGTCATCGTGGCGTTAGTCGGCACTCGTTATTTGGGCGAGAGTGATATGAAGCGCAGAATCACTGCAGCGTGCATTGTGGTAGCAGGGCTAGCCGTACTAGTTATTGGCCGCTAATTAGAAGTAAATGATCTTTTCGGCGTTTGCTTCAGCTTCGTCAAGGTCTGCTGTGTAGGCACCAGTTGACAAGTACTTCCAACCGCCGTCGCACACGATGAACACAATGGTTCCTTCGTTGATTTCGCTCGCAACTTTTACTGCACCTGCAAGCGATGCTCCTGAAGAAATACCAGCAAAGATTCCACACTCTTGAACCAATCGACGTGTCCACTCGAGTGATTCACGCGGACGAACAACACGCTTGCGGTCAAGAACATCACGTCCGTGCCAATTTTCAAACACTGGCGGAATGTAACCGTCTTCTAAGTTGCGCAATCCTTCGACACGCTCACCAAGTGGCGGCTCAACAGCAATGATCTTCACGTCTGGATTTTGTTGCTTTAAATACGTTCCGACACCCATCAACGTTCCGCTTGTGCCTAATCCTGCAACAAAGTGAGTGATTTCAGGGCAATCGCGCCAGATCTCTGGGCCAGTACCTTCAAAATGTGCACGTGGGTTTGCATCGTTTGCGTATTGATACAAGAAGCACCATTCAGGATGCTGTGCAGCCATCTCTTGTGCACGACTGACTGCGCCGTTCGATCCTTCTTCACCAGGAGTGAGAATGATGTCTGCACCAAACACTTCAAGCATCTGACGACGTTCGATGCTGACTGATGTTGGCATCAGAATCGTGATCGGATAACCCTTCATCTTTGCAATGGCAGCTAAAGCGATTCCGGTGTTGCCAGACGATGGTTCAAGAATGCGCTGACCAGGAACCAAACGGCCTGTGCGTTCTGCATCTTCAATCATTGACTTTGCAATGCGATCTTTCACAGAACCGAATGGGTTCTGGCTTTCCAATTTCGCAACTAAGCGCACATTGGGGTTTGGCGACAGAATCGACACGTCAACCATGGGGGTATTGCCCACGAGTTCAAGCGAGTTCTGAAGTACAAAAACGGATCCGCCATTTCGGCGAACATCAGCAATGGACATGTGCGCCTCCTCTGGCTCTGTCGGGTCACCTCATGCAACCCGTCTGGCTCTCGGGCTATTCCCGACAACTCTGGTCAGAATTGTAACCCTTTGATTCCCGAGTTGTCACCCCTTGATTACAAGGGAACGATGGTCTCTTCAGAGATCTGCTCGCCCACAATGCGGTAGGCCCGCGATTCAGGGGCTCCCCGCTTGAGGCTGACAATGATGTAGTGCCAGTCCGGATCTGGTGCTTGCGCCACATCGGTCGGGCTCGGGTATGGATCAGTATGTGTATGGCTATGGACGCACCCAATGATGTCGAATCCTTCAGCTTCGGCGGCCAACTCAGCGCGCAGATGCTCTTTCGGATCAATGGTGTACACCTTGGCGCTGTGGGCCACGTTTGTGGTTGCCACAAAGCGGGCAACGCGATTCAGTGAACGATCACCAATAAGAAGGCCACACGCTTCTTCAGGAAAGCAGTGGTATGCGTGTGCCGCCATGGCCTTGATGGCGCCGGACGGGACAAATAGTTGCGGAGAAAGAGACTCAGACATCGCTGGGAAGGCTAGCGGTACGCTTCGGTACCCATATGGCAAAGAGCCCTAACACCAATCTGGCGACCAATCGCAAGGCGCGGCACGACTACGAGATTCTCGATGTGGTCGAGGCTGGCATTGTGCTGCTCGGAAGCGAAGTCAAAAGCCTGCGCGGTGGCATGGTGCAATTGGTGGACGCGTATGCCCGAGTGATTGATGGCGAAATGTGGCTCGATGGAGTCCATATCTCCCCGTACCGATTTGCAGTGGGCGCTGGCGCACACGACCCTGACCGTGCTCGCAAACTGTTGTTGCATCGTTCCGAAATTGAACGCCTACATGATCGCATTGCGCGCGAACGCTTGTCGCTTGTTCCGCTTGCCATCAAATTGGTTGACGGCAAAGTCAAAGTTGAACTTGCACTTGCTCGTGGTCGCCGTAAAGGCGACAAACGCCAAGTAATTGCCGAACGCGATGTACAACGCGAAATGCAACGCTCTCTTGGACGCCAACGCAAAGGCATGATCTAGCCAAACACCGTTGCGACTCGCACACATACAGGCATGAAACAATTCGTCAGCATGCTAGAAGCATGCTACTTTCCAGACATGCCCGCAATTCAAGTAAAAAACGTCCCTCAGGAACTCCACGACCAACTTCGTGAAATTGCTGAACTGCAAAAATGCACAATCGGCGATGTCATCCTTGAGGCAATCACGCAAGAGATCAATCGACGAAAACAAACCGCTTGGTTTGATGAAGTACTTTCCCATCCCACCGGAGCAATGCCCACAGCAAAAGAACGCCAAGATTTCTTAGATGAACTTCGTCAAGAGCGTGACGCGAGGTGAAAACTCTTGATGCCTCAGCTCTCGCTAACTTTCTCTTAGTTCCCGAAGCATTTCATAAGCATGTCCCAATTCTCAAAGACAACCTCATTGCTCCTGCGATACTCGTTCCTGAAGTTCTGAACGCCCTCAAGAAGGCCTATCTCACAAAGCGGGTCTCACGCGCGCAAGCAAATCAAGCTGCGAAATATTTCGCATCATTCAACATCACTTTGGTCACCTTGTCTGCATACAGACACGAGATGTGGGAATTAGTCAATAACTTGTCTACCTACGATGCCTCATACGTGCTTGTGGCACGACTGACCCAAACGCCATTGGTGACATCGGATTCTCGACTCGTCAAAGCGGCTCCTTCTGATATCGAAGTGGTTTTACTGAGATAACACCGTGTATTTGTGGCGGACCGGTGGCCTACACTGAGGTCCTCACCAAAAACAATGGGGCTGACAGGTTTCGACACCAGTTTCGTTGTTCGTACGTGCGACCCGAATTGCTCAGATTCGTTAAACGGGGCAAAAAACAGAATTGCCAACGAGCAGTTCGCTCTCGCAGCCTAATTCTTAGGTTGTAGAGAGACATCGTGACCAGCAATGGCGCACGGGGCCAATTCATCGCAGCCCGGCAACAGAAGCGAAGGATGACGGCGAGAAAGAACGCTGACGTTGGGAAAGACCAATGACCTGCCGGAAAGACGACACGCGGTTTTCGTAAGAAAGCAATCGACCCGTCGATGATGTTGCGTCAGCATTACAACGGGGATGGTCGTATCACTGGCGAATAGCGCCTGATGGACGGGGGTTCGATTCCCCCCAGCTCCACCATTTATAGGTCTGCGCGCAAGCGCAGGCACTGACTAGCTCTTGCGAATAACGCCGTCACGTACAGCAGCCGCAGCTACTGCAGGTGCAACGCGCTCAACGATGGTGCGGTCGAAAACTGACGGAACTACGAAGTCAGGTGACAACTGTGCATCAGTGACTGATTCGGCGATTGCTACAGCTGCTGCAAGCTTCATACCTTCAGTGATGTCTGTTGCATTTGCATCAAGTGCTCCGCGGAAGATTCCGGGGAATGCAAGAACGTTGTTGATTTGGTTCGGATAGTCGCTGCGGCCCGTTGCCATAACTTTTGCAAGGCCGTCAACTTGTTCTGGACGAATTTCAGGGTTCGGGTTCGCCATTGCAAACACAATGGGGTCCTTTGCCATGGTGCGAACATCTGCTTGTGTAATGAGGTCTGGTCCACTAACGCCAACAAATACATCGGCGCCCTTCATAACGTCGCTGATTGTTCCCATACGACGTGACGAGTTGGTGTGTTCAGCGAACCATTCTTTGGCTGAGTTCATTTCGCTGCGGCCTGAGTAGATAGCACCGACTCGGTCGCAACCAATAACGTCGCCAACACCTGCGTTGAGCAAGATCTTGCCGATTGCAACACCAGCTGCGCCAACTCCAGCGATAACAACAGTGAGATCTTCCATCTTCTTACCGGTGATCTTCAATGAGTTCCACAAGGCTGCCAAGGTGACAACAGCTGTTCCGTGTTGGTCATCATGGAAGACAGGAATGTCAAGGCTTGCGCGAAGGCGCTCTTCAATTTCGAAACATTCAGGAGCCTTGATGTCTTCAAGGTTGATACCGCCGAATGTCGGAGCAATGCGTTGTACGAAATCAACTACTTCATCTGCAGTACGTGCATTGATACAAATAGGGAAACCATTAACGCCACCGAACTCTTTGAACAAGAGTGCTTTGCCTTCCATAACTGGCATGGCGCCTTCTGGACCGATGTCGCCAAGACCAAGAACCGCTGTTCCGTTGCTGACAATGGCAACGGTGTTTTTACGAATCGTGTATTTGTGAGACAACGAAGGATCATTTTCAATTGCTGTACATACGCGAGCAACACCTGGTGTGTACGCCATAGAGAGATCATCACGGTCGTTCACTGGTGCAGTGGTGATGACTTCAATTTTGCCTGCTTCGTGCATGCGGAATGTACGGTCCCACCAGTCAAGAACAGTGACACCGTCTAGTTTCTGAACTGCGCCCACGACAGTCTTCTGGTGATCCTCGTCGCGGCAATGAACCACAACACTGCGGCGAAGAACTGGCCCGCGCACGTCGAAACCATCAAGGGCGCCAATGTTGCCACCGGCCTCACCAATGGCGGCACAGAGCCGACCAAGAGTGCCTGGGACGTTGTCGAGTTGACAGTCAAGAGCGATTGAAAATGCGGCGTTGGGAAGAACTGACATAAGACCTCATACGCTACGCACTCTCGGCCCATCTGCCTCGTATAAATAGACCCAAGACTTGTACGGTGCGGTTTACAGAAACGGCGATGGGGGCATCATGACGGCAAGCGACTATCTCTCCCCACTCTCGGGGTACTACCCATCGGTATGGCCAGCAGAATGCGCTGGGCCGCGTCGCCAGAAAATCGTGAGTTCCCCTGGGCTGAACATTCAGCCAGACGAGCATCTCGTGGGACATGCTCGAATATTGGAGCCAGGTCGCTGGCCAGTCATGTTTGTACAACGTGCGAAGGGCGAGTTGTACTTGCAAGGCGGATCTTCATTCGGCGTATCGGAAAATACATCAGGTTGGGTCGAGCAACTTGACCCCATCTCATTGGAACCCATCCGTCGTTCCCCAGATTTGCCGTCTGGCGGACATAAATGGTGCGGCGCAATTTGTGTGCACGAAAACGGAGATCTTTATGTGGTGAACGGAACCTATGTTCATCGACTCTCTCCCGATTTAGAAGTAATCGCAGAACATCGACTCGCCGCAAATAATGCACAT
>CAIYTS010000195.1 GCA_903929185.1 uncultured Acidimicrobiaceae bacterium | reverse complement strand
CATCATGTCGTTAAAGAAGGGAATACCGCCAAAGGGATTGGAAGGATTTATATCGCCGTCAGCCATGTACTCATGATAGGAGGACTGATGTGTGTTACATCGTCAGGGTTGACGTAAGAGAGTGCGAATCATGCTGATTATTGATGACTTGTTCAGCATCCACACAGAGTGATCGCGCCGCACCACAATTCCTACTAGTTGCCCTTTTGAGTCACGAACAGTTGCGAGACCATGAATTGTGTCGGTGGAATTTATGGGTACGTCGTCTGATGCGTTGTCAGTGGCGAAACTGGGTTGCGGAACAAATGCAATCGACGCAGCCGTATCAACAACTCGATACTCCGACAGATCTGAGATTTCGGTGGGATCAATCAGGTGGCTCAAGTCGGGGGCGGTTCCCCACGCTGACTTATCCTCGCAATGGACAAGGGCTAATCCGGTGGCAACATCTTTCGCAACAATTTCAACGGGGACATCTACTCCGGCCTCTGACGTGACCCAGAGCGAAGTTGCAGTTGAAAGGTCGCTGCTGGCAGCAACCCATGTGCCGTTTCCAAGCGACAGGGCGGAGGTTGTACCGGCGTCGCTTGTGATGACTGCCATCTCCTTCATTGAAAAATTTTTGACGTGAGCAACAGGAGTGCTTGGTGATACTTGAAGTGCATCTTCGATGTCTTCTCGGTATGTCGAGATTCCCTTTGGAATAGCAATGGCGAGCACTGCTACTGATGCGACCAAACTGATGCCCGCTGTAAAAGCTGTCAAGCGGCGACTAATTTTTGGAGGGTTGGCGTGGAAGTCGGCACGCGCAGCATCTGCCATCTCAGCTGGGTGGCGCCACGTGCGTTCGTATGCTGGCACCGGTGCTGGATTTTGGTTCTCAAATTCGTCAGCGCTCACAAGTGAAAGACACTAATCGCGATGGGCACGCAAGTGTCGGCGCCATCACAAGCCCCACCTAGTGCCATCAGAGTACGATTGACTCATGCCTGCACCGTTACTCGGAGAAGAGTGGTTCGAATTGACCGCCTCAGAACTTCCGATTGGCGACATCTATCAGTGGGCAGTACGACCAGACTGTGGCGCCGTCGTTCTGTTCTCTGGCACCGTACGTGACCATGCTGATGGTCGTTCGGACGTCACCTCGCTTGAGTACGAGGCGTATGAAGACGCGGTGATTCCATCGTTTGCAAAGATCGCCAATGAAGCACGAGTTCGTTTCACTGATGCTCGACGAATCGCAATTTTGCATCGCACCGGAGAATTGTCATTGGGTGAATCATCGGTTGTCGTTGCAGTGTCGTCAGCGCATCGCCCGATTGCGTTTGACGCCGCACGCTTTGTCATTGATGCGTTAAAAGAGTCAGCACCAATTTGGAAAAAAGAAAATTGGGATGGTGGTTCTGACTGGGGCACCGGCGCGCACAACATCACAACACCACAACAAGTAGCAAGCAATCCTTCATGATTGCACTTTCTTTTTTCACAGGTCTTTTTACTTTCATTGCTGTCGTATCCGGCGCAACATTGCTTGTCATGATTTATCTTGATAATCGCAATGTGCGCATTGATGATGGAATTGCAAACTTCCGTCGACACATTGATGCATTGTCACCTGAAGCTCGGCAATCATCAGTGCATCGAAATAATCCAGAGGACCGACGCAACTAATGAGCACAACTCGTATCTCTATAGAAGGACCTAACCATGGCTCGTGACCTCGCAATCGACCTCGGTACCGCCAACACATTGGTGTACATGAAGGGCAAGGGCATTGTGCTCAATGAGCCTTCAGTTATTGCGGTAAATCGCCAATCTGGCGAGGTTTTAGCCACAGGCCATGACGCCTGGGACATGATTGGTCGCACGCCTAGTTACATCGTCGCGGTGCGCCCATTGCGTGGTGGAGCAATCACAGACTTTGATATCACCGAGCGCATGATTCGTCTGTTGCTGCAACGTGTCGGTGTTTCACGATTCACTCGCCCCAAAGTTGTTATCTGTGTTCCGTCTGCAATTACTGAAGTGGAACGTCGCGCGGTTACGGACGCAACGCGTCGTGCTGGTGCATCTGACGCACAACTCATTGAACAGCCAATGGCCGCTGCAATTGGTGCAAATCTTCCTATTGATGAACCTGTCGGCAATATGGTCATCGACATCGGTGGTGGCACCACTGAAACAGCAGTTATTAGTTTGGGTGGCGTTGTTGCACTTGAAGCGATACGCGTTGGCAGTTTCGATATTGATGCAGCGATTCAAAGTTATGTACGTCGCGAACATGGTGTAGCGATTGGTGAGCGCACTGCTGAAGAAATCAAAATTCAAATTGGTTCAGCTGAACCTGGCCCACAAGATCGCAGTGCTGACATTCGTGGTCGCGATTTGGTGACCGGATTGCCAAAGACGGTTCGTCTCACCGCAGAAGAAGTGCGATTCGCAATTGATGAACCAGTTGCAGCCATGGTGTTGTCGGTGAAGCGTTGTCTTGCGAAAGCTCCACCCGAATTAGCTCAAGATTTCTTGGCCCGCGGTATGTACTTAGTAGGCGGCGGCGGAATGCTGCGTGGACTCGCAGCTCGCATTGAACGTGAAACGGAAGTTCCGGTCAAGATGTCACCGCAGCCACTTGAGGCTGTTGTGCTCGGTGCGGGGCACTGTATTGAGAATTACCAGGCCCTACGAGGCATGTTCATGGGAACTCGCCGCTAAGGCTTATTCGTTTGGCCTCACGCGAATGAGGCCTTCTTGAACAACTGTGACGGCCAAGTGCCCGTCCTGCGTGAAGATTGAACCGCCGGCAAGACCGCGCGAGTTAGACGTTGAGATTGCGTGCTGGTCGTACAAATGCCATTGGTCTGCACGGAAGGGGCGATGAAACCACATTGCGTGGTCAAGGCTTGCCATCTGAATTCCGCCTTCGTTCCAACCAAGACCATGAGGCAACAATGCTGTGTCGAGAAGTGTCATGTCACTTGCATATGTTGCAATGCACGCATTGAGAACTGGATCATCGGGCAATGTGCCATCTGCGCGTAACCACACGCGCTGGCCAGACGATTCAATGCCGGATCGGTTGATGGGTTCGCCATCGGGATAGCGAAGGTCAATGGGGCGTGGGTGGTCATACCAGTCGCCGATTTCTTCCTTATGCGGTTCCATGCGGGTCTTGAAGTCCGGAAGTGATTCTGGATCTGGCAGACCGAGTGGAGCCGGAATCTGCCAATCGAGGCCAGGTTCAAATGCATGGAAACTTGCTTGCAAGTTAAAGATGACTTCACCATGTTGGATGGCGACGACGCGTCGAGTGGTGAAACTTCTGCCATCACGCAGACGATCAACCTGGTACAAAATTGGCGCAGCTGGGTCGCCGGGACGCAAGAAATACGCATGAAGTGAATGAACATGTCGCGCATTTTCATCAACGGTGCGTGACGCCGCTACAAGTGATTGACCAGCAACTTGACCACCGAACACGCGGACACGATTTTCCACTGGGGAGACTCCGCGAAAGAGGTTGACTTCAATTGATTCCAGATCGAGCAATGTGACGAGTTCATCAAGTGGTGTAGCCATCACCCCATAGTAGGGTCGAATCGTGTCAATTTCGCCGCTCAATTCAGAACTTCGTCGTCATGCGTTAGCAGCACGAGGTTTTATGCCTGAAGATGAGGGTGATGCCTTGTACGCAGCAGCAATGCAGGCCGCACAATCTGTGCCGAATGCACCATTTGTCGAAGTTGGTTCATATTGCGGTCGTTCAACAGTGTGGTTGGGCGGTGCAGCACGAGCATCCAACACAACATTGTTTGCAATTGATCATCACTTCGGAAGTGAAGAGAATCAACCAGGTTGGGAATGGCATGACACATCGTTGGTCGATGAGCGCACAGGCCGTATGGATACGCTTCCCTTTTTTCGTGCAACGATTCTTGATGCAGGGCTTGCTGATTCCGTAGTCACAATGGTGGGAGATTCACCAACCATTGCTCGTCATTGGACAACACCACTTGCCTTTTTGTTCATTGATGGTGGGCATGGTGTTGAGCCCGCAACATTGGATTACCAATTGTGGACACCGCGTGTTGCGCCAGGCGGAACGCTTGCCATTCACGATGTGTTTCCGAACCCTGCTGATGGTGGTCGTCCGCCATACGAAAATATCTACCTGCCTGCTATCGAAAGCGGCTTGTTTGAAGACGTCAGCGCAACAGGTTCGTTGCGCGTATTGCGTCGACTTTAAAGAGCGCGAGCTTTTAAGTGTGCGTTACGACGCACCATTGGCTGTGTGAAGAGCGTTGATGCAGGAGACCCGCCGCTAATTGCATCTGCAGCAAGAATGATTGCAGCAGCCGTATAGGCGCTGTATTCATCAGCAGGGAATCGAACAATCATTTTTTCTGGCTCTGCTGGATACACAATGCCCGTCCAATATGCGCCGTCTTCACGACGATGAGGCATGGTCCACAGAACAAGTTGACGTGCAATGTCGCGGTCGCCAGCTGCGCAATGGGCGATCGCACATTCGCTTGTTTCTGCTGCAGTGACCCACTGTTCATCATCAACACAGCGCACACCGCGATCATCGAGAACGAAACGGTCCCATCCTTCGGCAAGACGAGCTTTTGCGCGAGCTCCGGTCATTGCGCCGGTGAGTACGGGGTAATACCAGTCCATTGCCCAACGTGCCTTCGGTTCAAATGCGCCAAGATCAGTTGCGATGAGATGATCAATAGCATCTGCAGCAGCTGTCCACTCGGGTTGAGAGTCTCCGAGAAGATCGCCGAGTGCGGCACCGCAATGAAGTGCGTGGCGAATGCTGGATGAACCTGTGAGTAGTGCGTAGTCCCACGGCTTTGCATCTGTTTCACGTGCCCAGATGATTGAGCCATTGTCGCGGCGCATTGAAAGTACCCATGAGAGCGCTTTGCGAACTGTTGGCCATAAGTCAGACACTGCAGCAAGATCGCGGGTGCACAACCAATGTGTCCATACGCCGACTGCAATATATGCAGTGACGTTTGTGTCCAGTTTTGCGTCTTCGATTGAGCCATCTGGCATGTAGTAGTTGAACCATGAACCATCTTCATGCTGAATGTCGGCAAGCCACTTGTAGGCAGACAGTGCTGCTTCATCACGGCCCATGATGTTGAGAGCCATTGCGGTTTCGACATGGTTCCACGGATCGCAATGGCCATTTGGATACCAAGGAATCATTCCGTTTGATAATTGCAACGCCTGAATGGAATCTGCAGTGCGAGAAAGGTCAGCAGTAGTAAGAATGCCGGGAAGGTGGGGCATTGAGCGCGATGTCATACGGATGCTCCGACAGTAAGTGGCTTGCGCGAATAGATAACAAAGCTCTTCCCCATGAGTGGGCTGAGAGCGCGCTCGGCAACTTGCATGGAGCGAGGCTGGGTCATGATGTCCCATTCAAGAAATTCGCGGTACTTCTTCACCAATGAATGATCATTATTGCGAGGACCGACTGCGCATTTCAGCCACCAATAGGGGGAGTGCAACGCATGTGCGTGATGACTATCAGTTACTTCAAGTCCGGCAGATCGAAGTTTTGCCTTGAGTTCAGTAGCTGTATAAATACGAACATGACCGCCAACGCTCTTTGGTGCGTGGTATTCATCAGACAACATCCAGTTGATCTTTTCTGGCCACCATGAAGGCACGGTGACACCAAGCGAACCGCCTGGTTTTAAGACGCGATGAAGTTCTGAAATCACGCTGACATCATCTTGGATGTGTTCAAGAACCTCTGACGTGACAACGCAATCAAACGTGTTGTCATCGAAGGGGAGCTTTGTGGCGTCGCCGCGAAGGACTCCGCCGTATGCCTTCTCAGTGATCTCTTTTGCTTCAAGCATCGCGCCAAAAGTATTACGAGTCATCACTACTTCATCGGTGGCGTAGTCGAGGGCGAATACCGTTGCGCCTTGGCGTGCTGCTTCGAATGCATGACGGCCGAATCCGGCGCCTGCATCGAGAAACTTGTCTCCGGGACGAAGGCCCAGACGATTAAAACGAATTGTCAACATGTCAGCGACGCTTTTCTAGTTTGGCGCGATTATGGGGCATGTCGAGCACTTCGCGGTATTGCTCAACAGTCAGTTCTGCGCAGTGTTTCCATGTCCAACGGGAGACAACTCGTTGACGTCCTGCTTCACCTATACGTGCGCGCAGTTCTGCACTGTCAAGACCAGTAGCAATGACTGCTGCAAGTGCTTCTGCGTTTGCAGCAGGGCATTGCAACACTGTTTCGTTATGTGTGCCGGTGACTTCAGGTAATGCGCCACCATCTGTCGCAACAAGACAGATACCGGTGCTCATGGCTTCAATTGCGGGAAGACTGAAACCTTCGTACAAGCTTGGCACAACAGCAAGTTCTGCTTCTGCATACAACTCAACGATGCGTTCGTCAGTAACACCGGAGACGAAATCAATATGTGGGCGCAATCCGAGTGAATCGATGAGGTCCATGCTGTGACCAGGGCGAGGTTTGCCAATGATCGTGAGGCGAATGTCGCGATCTTTACGCAAAAGGGCCATTGCCTCAAGCAGATATGACAGACCCTTTAGCGCAACGTCTGCTGATGCGGTGGTAATCAGCCGGCCAGGTTCGCGCGCAATGTGTGGTTGTGGCTTGAAAAGATCAGGGTCAACTCCAACAGGAACAAGACGCATACGTTCGCGTGATACACCCATGTCTTTATTGATGTCAGTGATGCTGTTTTCACTAACAACAACTATGCGAGGCATTTTGCTCGCAACCTTGCCTTGCATGTCTACGAATGAATACCAGCGACCAACAGAGCGACGCTTCCAGCGGCTCGGTGCATGACTCATTTCCAATTCACGATCTTTCGTGATGGGGTGGTGCAACGTGACGATTGTTGGAATCAGTTTTTCGATTTTCAAGATGTCCCAACCAAGGCACTGGTTGTCATGGACAAGATCAAAGTCGTTGACACGAGGAGTCAGGGTGCGAAGCGCACGCTTTGAGAATGCAAGTGGTTCAGAGAATTGACCTGTCATGAACCGAGCTGTTTCAACAACATCGGGCCATGTTTTGATTTCCCAATATGCAGGGACGCGACCTGGATAGGTGTCATTGAAAATGTCGAGACTTGGCAACTTGTGCATCGTGATGCGATCATCAAGAACGGGGTACGGCTGGCCGCCAAAAACTTCTACGGTGTGTCCGAGATCTGCGAGTGCCTTTGTGAGGTGACGTGTGTAAACACCTTGTCCACCAACATGTGGCTTACCGCGATACGTGAGGTATGCAACACGCAACGGGCCATTGGGGTCGTAGGTGCCTGACATAGGCAGTAGAGGCTAACTGGCACCAATCCGAATGGCTCGGGCACGGCGTCTGGCTAACCAGGCAAAGGCAATCAACAATGCCCAGATATAGACCACATTCCCCATACGTGAATACACAGTGCGGCCCGATCGAAGCTGAATAGAGCGTTCAAGCACATGTTGTTCGCTTATCGATGTGCGTTCGTGAACTTCACCGGAAGAATCTATAAAGGCACTAAAGCCAGTGGGAGAAATCTGCACGACATCGCGACCTTGTTCTCGAGCTCGTAATTGAGACGCTGCAATTTGTTGTGTCTGAAGAATTGTCCACGTGTAACTAGAACCATTGGTGGGATTAATGATGAACGTTGCTCCGTCAGCGATGCCTTCATTGACACGTCCGCCAAAAAATATCTCCCATGAAATTGCAACACTGGCCCGAGTATCTGCAATGTCAAGCCAACCGCGTGATGTGCCAGCTCGTGCATCGCGAGGGACTAAGTCGGTTGGCGCACCAAGTGTCTTTAGGAGCGACCGCAATGGCATGTACTCTCCAAATGGAACCCGTCGCACTTTGTCGTAACGGCCAGTCACTGTTCCGTCTGTATTGATGACAACTTGCGCATTCGTAAATTGGCGCGGACCTGCATCTTCGGTGATGCCGACAACGAATGGCACATTTAGGCGCTTCGCTTCTTGAGCAATTTCTGTGTATTCAGGACTGTCAATAAACAATCCGTGATTCGTGATGCTGATTGCATTCTCGGGCCAGATCACTGCGTCACGTTGTGCGTTGGGTTGGAGAGTCTTTGTTGCCGCCATGTGCACATCAAAAACATCACGAGGGTTTGTATCTACTGCGTGTGTTCCTTGTTCTCCGCCACCTTGAATAATGGAAAGATTCAAAGTGCGCCCCGTTGGGTGGGTGGCATCCCACGTATTTCCCAAGAGAACCAAGAATCCGACAATGCAGAGCGCGCGGAACCGGTGATGAGTTAAAGCGAGATACAACGTTGCAGTTGAGATACCAATGACACCCATCAACGGGGCAAGATCCGCAAGAGGTCCGGAAATTTGCCCGATAGCAAGAGTGGCTAGTGGTACGCCTCCGAAGGGAAATGACAATCGCAGTACTTCAGCTAAAGAATGGCAAATGATTAATGCAGCTCGATGCGTTGAAGTAGTTGTTGATAGCTGTGCTGCAAGAAAGCTCGCGGTTCCGTGCATCACGCAGAAGATAAGAATGGCAGCGATATAGCCAGGGGCTGTGAGAAACCACATCCAGGCCATCGATGGCAAGAACCAAGCAGCAGCGAAAAGAAAGCCAGTTGAAAAAGATTTCTCTCGACGTTGCAGCGCCACCGAGCCATACAGCGCAATGCCCGCAAAGCCAAGAGGCCACCATCCCCATGGGGGCATAGATGCTGCCACGAAGAGCCCTGCAAGTAGAGGAAGAAACGATCGCCGTCTCATGTCAACTACGAATGAAGAGTGGCAAGGTGAGCAATCGTTGCTTCGCCTGCAGCACGCGCTTGTTGCACACATGCCGGAATCCCGATACCTCTATAGCTTCCACCAGCAAAGACTATGCCAGGAGCAGCAGCACCAAGTGAGTGTTCGAGTTCGGCGAGTCGAGCAAAATGGTGTGGTCGATATTGAGGGAATGCCTCTGCCCAACGGCTGACGCGAATCTCTGACGGTGTCATGTCGACGCCAAGATGAAGTTTCATATCTGCGAGTGCAAGATTGATGAGTTTGTCGTTGTCAAAATGCATCACTTCGAGTCCATCACGGCCTAATGACACACGCAGAATCATCGAACCATCGTCGGGGCGCCAGTGTGCCCACTTGTTTGAACCGAATGATGCAGCAGACACCCAACGTTGATCGGGTTTAGGTACCAAGTAACCGCTGCCTTTGAGGCGGGCAGGCCATTGTGACGCAGGGATTGCCATTGTGATCAGTACAACTGACGCATGAGACCATTCACCAAGTAGGTCTGCTGCACGAGCATCGAGTGGGCGAACAAATTGAGAACTTGGTTTTGCAGGTGACGCAACAACGATTGCATCAGCACGGTGTTGACCACGCGACGTAGACACGGTGTAGCCGCTATCTATTTTCTCAATTGCCGAAACACTTTCGCTTGTGAGTATGTGACCGCCAAGTGCAGTCACGCGCTGTGTCAATAATTCAATGAGCGCACCAATTCCCCGAATGGGAGTTGCAAATATTGGACTTGCAGGAGCCTTAGCTACTGCGGCACGTGCGCGTCCGGCAGCTAAGAGCATGCTGCGGCTAGCAGTGAGTGCTGCAATCTGCGGGACTGCTGCCATTGAGAAGTTGTCAGAATCCGTTGCGTAGATACTTCCGATGAGCGGGTCAACAAGACGATCTTGAATTTGATTACCGAATCGGCTGCGCACATATTGACCAATGGAGTCAGTATCTGTTGTGGTGGGCAGCAACGGCTCGATAGCTGCGCGCAGTTTGCCGAGCGGAGAGATAAGGCCTGACGTTGCGAATGCACGCACCTTTGCCGGAACACCAAGCATGAGATCGCCAGGAATATCGTGCATACCGTTGTGCCAAATAGAAGCATGCGCATCGGTAGGCGATGTCATTGATGCGCCGAGACCTAGTTCGGAGGCAAGTTGTGTTGCCCATGAGACACGTGCAAGAAATGCATCGGGGCCTTCATCAATAGATAGTCCAGCAAATTGTGACGTGCGAATTCGACCGCCAACAGTTGACTCAGCTTCAAGGACTGTCACATTGACAGGGTTTGACGAATTAGTGAGGACGGTGAGCGCGCTGGTTAGCCCTGCGACGCCTCCGCCGATGATGACAACTTGACGGGGTTCACTCATGCAGTGATAAGTCTACGAGCCAACGCAGCCATGACCAATGAGTCACTGTTGACGCACGCAGTGCGAGCAAATGCCATGCCGTATGAGGCAGCTCGTTGAGACGCTTCAAGATCAAGATCGTAAAGAACTTCGAGATGGTCAGCAACGAAACCGCATGCACATACGACAATGCCATCAACTGATTCGTCGGTATCGCGCATTGTTGCCATTTGATCAATAACAGCAAGGATGTCTGGGCCAATCCATGGTTCAGGTGTGCGTCCTGCAGATTGCCATGCAATGGACCATTGCGACCAACGCGTTAGTGACGCCTTACTTGCAACAAGTTCTGCAGTGGCGCGAAGTTCATCTGGATACGGATCACCAGCGTCAATGATGCGTTGCGGCAATGAGTGCGCTGTGAACAACACTTTCGTCCGTTCTGGCATGTTTGACAATTTTGTGCGCAGATCGGCAGCCAAGAAATCAATGAATGCATCTTCACGTGCCCACGTTTCAACGGCACGCACTTCGATATTGTGCGGTGCAGCAGCGGCGCGTACACGGTCTGTGTATTGACCAATGGAATATGTCGAATAATGCGGAGCAAGAACAAGGCAAATAATGCGCGTGAAACCTAATGCCGCTACTTCGTTAACAGACTCTTCGATAAAAGGAGTTGCGTGCTTCAGGCCGAGAAATACTTGGTAGTGACCTGGAGTAATGAGGTCAAGCTGTTCCTGCAGTGAGTCTCGTTGTGCTTCGGTGAGTTGCTTTAACGGAGATAGACCACCAATGGCTTCGTATCGTTTGATGAGATCATTTAGTTGTTCATCGGTAGGTGCGCGTCCACGACGAATGTCTGTGTAGTACGGCAAGATTTCTTCTTTGGTGCGTGGCGTGCCGTACGCCATCAACATCACTGCGGTACGAGAGGCATTGCTCATTTTTTTGTCATTTCATGAACGAAGGACACAATGTCGGTGAGAACACTGGGGTCTGTATCGGGTTGTACCCCGTGGCCGAGGTTAAAGATGTGGCCAGGATGCCCTGCGTTATCTGCAAGGACAGTTTCTGCACCAGCACGTGCGATGGAAGAACCCGCCAACACAAGTGCAGGGTCAAGGTTGCCTTGCACGACAGTGTCTGGGCCGAGGCGAGTACGTGCATTGCGAATTGTTGTTCTCCAGTCGAGACCAATAATTGCGTTGCCGACAGTATTCATTGATTCCAATAAATGATCGCATCCGATTCCGTAATGAATACCTGCAACTCCGGGGTGACGTTCGGCCAACTGTGAGAACACTGACGTTGAATGAGGCTTCACATACTTGTCATAGTCAGATCGAGACAGTGCGCCGGCCCACGAATCAAATAGTTGGAATGCTTCTGCGCCAGCTGAAATTTGCGCGGAAATGAATTCAACAGAATGTTGAGCAAGTTGTTCCATGACCTCATGCCACAACACGTCGTCTTCATGCATCAGACGTTTTGTGTTTTGGTACGTACGACTTGGTCTCCCTTCAATGAGATAGCTGGCAACTGTGAACGGTGCTCCTGCAAATGCCAGAAGCGGCACTTTCAGTTCCTTTACTAATGCGAGCACTGTGTCAGTGACGTATTCAATATCGTCATGATGCAGTGGACGAAGCCGTGCAAGGTCGCTACGGGAACGAAGAGGTGAAGGAGCTACGGGACCAGTACCGGGAGCAACATCGATTCCGAACCCAACAGCATGAGCTGGCACAACAATGTCGGAATAGAGAACTGCCGCATCAACGTTGTGACGACGAACAGGTTGCAAAGTGAACTCTGCTGCGAGTTCTGGCTTTTTGATTGCGTCAAGGATGCTTCCTTCACCGCGCAACGCTTTGTATTCAGGCAAACTGCGTCCGGCTTGGCGCATGAACCAGACAGGGGTGCGGGCGGCCTGTTGCCCGCGGGCTGCAGCAAGAAAGGGGTCGTTCGGGAGGCTGGTCATGAGGTAATTGTTCCCGTGCGTGTCATGGGTTTCACGCTATCGGTGCTTACCCCGAGGCATTTGGCGCAGTTGTGCATCAATGCGGGCAATTCGAGTGCGTGCCGGTGGGTGAGCAGTAATGAGGCGGTCTTTCCATTGAGAAGACCTTTCGCCATGTCCACGTTCCACCACGATACGCAGTGCATTGAGTAGTTGACGGCCAAATCCCATGGCGACGACAGTTTCGTCTGCTTTGAATTCGGCGCCTTTACCAACTGCATTACCGATGTATTGCGACACAGTGATCATGGAAAGAAAGAGCCACGAAATAATCGTGATGAAACCGGTGAGTGTTTTTCCGACAAGCGAACCAAATGATGATCGCGTAATAAAAACATCTGTTGCGGCATGCGCAACATTTTGCAATAAGAAACCAATTTTGGCGAGCAACACAATTGGAATTGTCAACCACTGTCCAACGGTGAGTGCAATGGTGTGCATTCCGAGATGATGACTGAGTTCGTGTGCAAGAACTCCACTCAGGTCATCTTGTGAAAGATTCTCGATTGCCCAACTTGACACCACAACAAGGTGGCCTCCTGAAGCAAATGCATTTAAGTCCTCTGAATCGGCAACAGCAAGAACAAATTTTCCAGGTGGAATGTGATTTGCTTGCGCCACGATGTGCCAGGAACGCTGCAACGTGTCTCGCTCAGCTCGCGTTGGAGTGCGGGCGCCAAGGAGGCGCTGAAGAGCAAGTCGTTGAATGGGTCGCACAAAAAGCGATCCACCGAGCAGAAATAACACAGTTGCGAACAAAGCAAATGGCACGTAAAAGAACTGTACGAACGCCCACCAAAATGCAGCGACGGCGATGAGCCAGGCTGGTACCAACGCAACGACCGGAGCAATCGCGGCCACCGCGTAGCCATCAATCTTGCGTTGTCGTTTGAGTTGATCAGCGCGGGCCATGGACTCCTAGTCCACCAGCATCTGTGGCTCGGGTCAAACTCTCCGTCATAGCCGTGCCAAAGGTCTCACCTACACTTATTGAGATGACAGGCACACGGACCGAGCGCATTGAGGCTCACGAGCGAAATCCGAAGTGGAAACTTGCTCCGATGCGTATCGAGATGTCTGAATGCATCAATTGCGATGCATGTCTGCGTCATTGCCCGCCACAATTGGGAGCCATCTTCAATGTCGGCGCCGACGTGGTGATTATTCCGGAGCTATGCAGCGGGTGCGATAAATGTCTTCCGGTCTGTCCCGTGAACTGTATTTACCCGTTTCCTGAGTGGGAAGAGTCCGAAGTGCCAACCGAATGGTGGGAACAGCCCGGCTCTGACAATGACCCGTACGATTAGTTCGAACGAAAGGACGTCACCATGACCGCACCAACAATTCCAGGAGCAGAGGCCTACTCTCACAATGGCACTGGCGATGTCGGAGTACTCGTCCTTCACGGTTTCACAGGCAACCCTGGGTCGATGCGGGCACTTGCTGAAGCATGTGCGACAGCTGGTTTTCATGTTGAACTTCCACAACTTGCTGGTCATGGCACTGCAATCGAAGACATGATTCCGACTCGGTGGGCTGATTGGAGCGGAGACGCAGAAAAGGCGTACCAAGTTCTTTCGAAGCGCGCGAAAAAAATTGTTGTGATGGGTTTGTCAATGGGTGGCGCATTGACATTGTGGATGGCCGCACAACATCCTGAAGCATGCGGCATCGTCTGTGTCAACCCAGCGACCCAACCGCAAACATCTGACGTGATCGACATGCTGCAAGGAATGATCGACGCAGGAACCGTGATGGTGGAAGCAATTGGTTCTGACATTGCTGATCCAAGTGCACACGAGACTGCGTATCCCGGCACTCCGCTTGCTGCAATGAAGTCGTTTCTCACTGAAGGACTTGCACCTCTTGCACCGCGTTATCCATCCATAAAAATGCCGATGTTGTTGTACACCTCAGTGCAAGACCACGTTGTGCAACCAAGTGACAGTGACGCAGTAGCTGCCACATACGGTGGCTCTATTGAGCGTGTCATTCTCGAACGCAGTTATCACGTTGCAACACAGGACTACGACAAAGACATCATCTTTGCGGGTGCTGTTGCATTCGTGCATCGCGTCACCGCATGACATTTGATTTTCTCTTCGGAGTAATTCCAAGCCCATCATCTGGCT
>CAIYTS010000194.1 GCA_903929185.1 uncultured Acidimicrobiaceae bacterium | reverse complement strand
TGAACCACTTCATCGACGCCGTGTTCAGCAACAACTCGAGCAATGAGATCAGAATCTGCAATGTCGCCTTGTACGAATGGGGCATCGCCAACAGCCTTGCGGTGACCATTTTCAAGAGTGTCGAGCACAACAACGCCACGACCAGAGGCACGAATGAGTCGTGTGGTGATGGATCCGATGTATCCGGCACCGCCGGTGATGAGCACGGTCATTGCAATGAGGCTACTTCAGGGGCCGTGACTGCTTGTCGCGATCAGCAGCTTTCTCGGCCTTTTTCCATGCCCGAACAGTCAACAAGGTTTCTGGTGAAGTGATGTCAGCAACGGTTCGCGGATTTGAATCGCTAAACACTCCTGCAGCCTTTTTCCAGTTAGTCGGTGTGAAATCAAAACGCTTTCCGAGAAGCGCAACAAAAATCTGTGCCTTCTCGGCGCCAAAGCCGGGCAGTTCACGTAGGCGTTCAAAGAGGACGTGACCATCTTCAGCATCGGCCCACATGTTCTCGCCTTTGCCTTTGTATTTCTCTGCGAGCACTGCGCACATACCTTGGATACGTTGCGCCATAGCTTTTGGAAAGCGATGTATTGCAGGCTTCGTTAAACAGATTGCAAGAAATTCAGTGGGGTCCATTGCTGCGATCTTCTTTGCATCAAGGTGACCGAGTCGTTGCTTTAATGTCCATGGCCCGTTGAAGGCCCACTCCATCGGAACTTGTTGATCGAGCAACATGCCAATGAGCAATGCAGTGCCGTTGGCGTTGAGAAACGCATCAGAGTCAGGATTTCCGGTGATGTACAAGGTGCCCACGGGCTTGTTCCTTTGAATTAGTCGCGAGTAAGAGAATGTACTGCGTCTGGGTTGATATTCAGGTCAATGATCGCCTGGGCCACGACTTCTTTTGTCACGCCATGTGATCCGATGAGGCTGGAGAGAACTGCGATGACGATGTGTGGGGCATTAGTTTCAAAGAACTCACGTAACGCCTGACGTGTGTCACTGCGGCCCATGCCGTCCGTTCCGAGCGACAGGAATCGGCGAGTCGGCACGAACGTAGCTACTTGTTCAGAGACAATGCGTAGGAAATCAGTGACTGCAACAACGGGCGCTGTTGTTGCGCCAAGCATTGTTTCGACATGTGAGCGCCGTTTCTTCTCAATTGGGTGAAGACGGTTCCAACGCTCCACTTCCATTGCGTCATCACGCAATGACTTGTACGACGTGGCAGACCAAAGGTCAACATCGATTGAGTATTTGGTGCGAAGAATGGTGGCGGCTTCAGAAGCGGCAGCGAATGCTGAACCGGAAAACAGAATTGATGCTTGCGCAGTGCCAGAGACTGATGGTGCCCATTGATACAAACCATTAACGATGTCTTGGGTTAAGACATGACTTGGTTGTGCTGGCATGGGAATGTTTTCGTTATACAAAGTGATGTAATAGAAAATGTCTGCCGGATCATCGCCATACATCTTTGTAATGCCGTGCTGAACGATTGCTGCTACTTCAAATGCAAATGCAGGGTCGTATGCCTGGCATGCAGGAATTGCTGTAGCTAACAACAAGCTGTGTCCGTCTTGATGTTGCAGACCTTCACCCATGAGTGTGGTGCGTCCAGCTGTTGCACCCATGAGGAATCCTCGGGCGCGAGCATCGGCTGCTTGCCAAATGAGGTCACCAACGCGTTGGAAACCGAACATTGAATAAAATGTGTAGAACGGCACCATCGGCACGCCGCGAGTGGCATAACTAGTAGCTGCGGCAATCCAACTAGACAATGCACCGGCCTCGGTGATTCCTTCTTCGAGAATTTGACCCTGTGCAGACTCTGCATATGACAACAACAAGTCATGATCAACTGGTTCGTACTTTTGTCCCTGTGATGCGTAGATCTTTAGCTCGCGAAACATGGAGTCCATGCCGAAGGTACGCGCTTCGTCTGGCACGATAGGCACGACGCGACTACCAAACGAATCATCACGAGCAAGGTTGCGCAACATGCGGGTGAACGCCATGGTGGAGCTCACCGCTTGATCGCCAGAACCGAGCGTGAACTCGGTAAAGACTTCTGCAGATGGAAGTGTGAGTGGAGTCTTTGTGCGAACAACACGCTTTGGCAATGAACCACCAAGTGTCCTGCGACGTTCCATCATGTACTGGTATTCAACAGAGTCAACGGGTGGGCGATAGTACGGAAGTACGTCACCTTCAAGTGCTGAATCAGGAATCTCTTCTTGCAAATGCAAGCGATCACGCATTGCCCGTAATTGGTCTGCATTCAGTTTTTTAATTTGATGCGTGGCGTTGCGGCCTTCCACTTGTGGCCCGAGAGTCCAGCCTTTTATGGTCTTGGCCAAAATAACTGTTGGTTTGCCAGAACCAAGGTTGTCAACTGCGGCTTGATACGCAGCAAACAATTTGCGGTAGTCGTGACCACCGCGAGGAAGATTCAGTAATTCATCATCGGACAAGTGTGCAACCAGCTGCAACAAGCGAGGGTCAGAGCCAAAGAAGTGTTCGCGAATATACGCGCCGCCTTCAATGGAATAACGCTGAAATTCACCGTCGACAGTGGAGTTCATCTTGTTCAGCAGTAATCCATCAACATCGGCTGCGAGTAACTCATCCCACTTTGAGCCCCACACCACTTTGATGACATTCCAACCAGCACCACGGAATACAGCTTCAAGTTCTTGAATGATTTTGCCATTGCCTCGCACGGGGCCATCAAGCCGTTGCAAGTTGCAGTTCACAACAAAGACAAGGTTGTCGAGTTTTTCGCGAGCTGCGAGTGAAATGGAACCAAGAGTTTCTGGCTCATCTGTTTCGCCGTCGCCGATGAACGCCCACACGCGACTAGCTGAAGTGTCATCAATGCCTCTGTTGTGCAAGTAGCGATTAAAGCGAGCGTGATACAGCGCCGTGAGTGGACCAAGTCCCATCGACACGGTGGGGAATTCCCAAAACTCTGGCATAAGTCGAGGATGTGGATAGCTCGAGAGGCCTTTTCCATCTCGTCCGATCTCGCGACGGAAATGATCAAGGTCGTCTTCATCTAGGCGACGTTCAAGAAATGCGCGTGCGTAAATTCCGGGTGCGGCGTGTCCTTGGAAATACACGTGGTCACCTGCTGCGCCATTGTCTTTGCCATGGAAGAAATGATTGAAACCAATTTCGTACAAGCTTGCAGAACTAGCAAACGTCGAAAGGTGACCACCAATGCCTTCTGCAGCATGATTCGCTCGCGTCACCATGACAGCTGCGTTCCATCTGATGTATGCACGAATGCGACGCTCTAAATGTTCATCGCCAGGGAACCACGGTTCATTGTCTGCAGTGATGCTGTTGACATACGGCGTTGACACGGTGGCGGGGAAGTTCACATCAGTCTGTTGCGCCCGTTCAAGCAGGCGTGACAACAAATATCGGGCACGCTCAACGCCATGGCCATCAACTACAGAATCAAGAGAGTCGAGCCATTCCTGAGTCTCTCCCGGATCAGTATCGGGGAGCTGATGCATAGAGCCGTCGAAGATCACAAGTGTCATTCTCCCATGATTTTTCTCAAAAGCCTGTCGTTACCCCGTCCCATGGTGAACAATCAGTGACATGGAATTGTCCAACGACGTAATTGTTATTTATACAGATGGCGCGTGCTCGGGTAATCCTGGGCCGGGCGGCTGGGCGTGGGCCGTGGCTCCGTCGGGTGACATCAATGACAGTGGCGCAGAAGCCAGGTCAACGAATCAGCGGATGGAAATTATGGCTGCCTACCAAGCCGTCATCCATTTTGAAGACGACCCGCGCATCATTCGCATCGTTGCCGACTCTACGTATGTCGTGAAGTGTTTCAACGACGGCTGGTGGCGTGGCTGGCACAAACGCGGCTGGAAGAATTCACAGCGTCAGCCCGTTGCGAACCGTGACTTATGGGAGCCATTTATCGAATTGGTTATCAACCGTGGCCGAGTGGAATTCGAATGGGTCAAGGGTCATAGCGGCAATCGCATGAACGATTATGTTGATGCTCTTGCGGTGGCGCACACCCAGATTTAGGCCAATTCTTCACTCCGCTAGGAAGTCTGCGACCTGATTGCGTAGCCTGTAGGGATGGAACTTAAAGGCGTAAGCGCAATTGTCACAGGTGGAGCATCCGGTATCGGAGCAGCTTCTGTTCGTCTCCTCGCAAAAGGTGGAGCAAAGGTCGTCATCGCCGACCTTGATCGTCAGCAAGAGGTCGGTGAGGCCCTTGCTAAGGAAGTTGGCGGCGCAT
>CAIYTS010000193.1 GCA_903929185.1 uncultured Acidimicrobiaceae bacterium | reverse complement strand
GCAATGGTGCATCACCGTCTTGATGTAGTGGGAGTATGTAAAACATGTCGATAAGAAATTCTGCCGAGGGCGAAAACCCATTTCTGTTACCTGGGAAAATTGTTGATGTACCCGGCCGCGGTGAAATGTTTGTTCGCCACCATCAGCATTCAGATTCATCTGTACCAACCCTGTTGTTACTGCACGGGTGGACTGCATCAAGCGACTTACAGTTTTTCTCTGCGTACGAAGAACTGGCCAAGTACTTCTCGATTATCGGTGTTGATCACCGAGGCCACGGCAGGGGATTACGCCCACACTGTCCCGTGACATTAGAAGATTGCGCAGACGATGCTGCCGCAGTTGCTCGTGTACTTGGCGCTACATCCGTTATTACAGTCGGCTATTCCATGGGCGGCCCAATCAGTTTGCTGACAGCGCAGCGTCACCCGGAACTCGTTAGCGGCATGGTGCTGCAAGCAACCGCACTTGAGTGGAGCGGAACACGCAAAGAGAAAAACAGAATGCGATTCATTGGGCCCGTTTCACACATTGTTGGACGCCCACGAGTTCTTCGTTGGTTTATGAAGCGCACATTGCCACGCGGCCATGAGACGCGACGATATGTGTCGTGGATAATTGCGGAGAACCGCCGTAATGACCCATGGATGATTGCTGAAGCAGGCAGAGCAATTGCAAAGTTTGATGCGCGCCAGTTTGCTCCCACCCTGCACAAGCCAGCCAGTTTTGTTCTCACATTGCGCGACACGTTGGTGCTTCCGCATAAACAACAAGCCCTTGCTACAGCAATGAATGCACAAATAGTGGAACTCGACGGCGATCACATGGCACCAATTTTGATGCCGCGTGAATTTGCTGTGGCTACTCGCCAGGCTGTTGATCAGGTTGTTGCTGCAATACAGCAGCGTTGAGCTTCTCAAGCGCCTCAGTAATTGCATCAGTTTGCTCACGCAGATCTTCCATGGTGACAAGGTCTGCCAAGACCAAACGCACACCAGCTAATTCGCGTGCCAAATACTCAGTATCTGCTTGTGTTCTAGCTGCCAGGCCGCGGTCACGTTCTAGCTGTTCGTTGTCGCGATCCTCTTGACGGTTTTGCGCAAGCAAAATCAGAGGTGCGGCATATGAAGCCTGCAACGACAAAATAAGCGTGAGGAAAATAAACGGATATCCGTCGAACTGAAATGGTTTGTAGATGTTGACGATTACCCACGTGACCACCACGAACGACTGAATCACTAAGTAACGGCCCGTGCCCAAGAAACGTGCGATGGATTCACTGAATGAACCGAATGCATCGGGGTCGTAGTGAATACCAACACGGCGCCGTTGGCGAGGTGTTGTTAGATCTGTACGGCGCTTCATGACGTAGCCGCCTGACGCCTGCGCTGTCTCCAGTCGGCTGGCAACATACGGTCGAGCACGTCGTCCACTGTGATTGCGCCCAACAGATGTCCGGCATCGTCACACACACCAACAGCAAGAAGGTTGTACGACGCTAAGAACTCAGCAACTTCACGGTCTGACTGGTTGGCAGTAACGGTTGGTTCGTTTGAAACGCAACGGCCCAATTCAGTGCTTGGTGGTTCGCGCAACAAACGCTGTAAGTGCACAACGCCAAGGTATGTACCTGTTGGTGCTTTGAATGGTGGCTGTGTGACAAACACTTGCGCAGCAATAGAGACAAGCCACTCAGGGTCGCGCACTTGTGCCAATGCCTCAGCAACTGTTGCGTTAGCACCCATCACGATTATTTCGGGCGTCATCAAAGCACCTGCAGTGCCTGGTGCGTATGACAACAATGAACGCACTACATCTGCGTCGTCGTCATCCATTGCTTCCAACACCCGAGAACGTTGTTGTGCAGGCATCTCTGCCAACAAGTCAGCAAGGTCGTCGAATTGCATCTCTTCCAACACGTCGATGAGGCGATCCATATCGAGGTTTGCAATCAGTGCAAGCTGTTCACTCTCTGGCATTTCTTCCAGCAAGTCAGCAAGACGATCATCGTCCATTTCTTTTGCCAACAATTGACGTTGCGCAAAGGGCAATGCGCGAACAACACCGGCCACGTCACTTGGGTGCATGTCGCGAAGACGGGCAGCTTCGGCGGCCATTTCGGTTGCTGGCGTAAACAGAACACTCACTTCGGTCCAGTCGACCAAGCGGTATGTAGAGCGGCGACCAAGAACTCCACGGCGGGTGAGGCGCACTTTGGAAACTTCCCAGCCGGCTTTGCGGGCGCCGACGGTGGGACGCAGGGCCACATCGCTGATGGCTTCGGCGTTCAGGCGCTTGTCGATGATGTCGCGGCCAAGCATGTGCTCACCTTGACGAGGCTTGAAGGGGTTGAGGTCCACGTCCCAGCTGCGTAGGCGGGCGCCTTCGGTATCGAGGGACAAAATGCGGTTGGCGTTCACAAAAATGCGTCGGCGCTGGCTGGTGGCCACGAAACCAGTGACCCGGGGGGCATCGCCACTACGGCCAGGAACCACCACAATGTCGTCAATACGCCCAATTGCAGCCCCGCCCGCATCAAGGAGGGGTAAGCGCATGATTCGAAATGCATAGATCAGGTCGCTTGCCATGAAGCAAGGGTACCCCTCAGCCCCCACGGAAGGTGGGTGATTTGCCTTGTCTCTTGGCCTTCTCCCGATAACCTGACCGAGCCGTAAATACGGGGACGTAGCTCAATTGGTAGAGCGCCTGCTTTGCAAGCAGGAGGTCGTGGGTTCGATTCCCATCGTCTCCACCATTCGCCTTGCCGTTACCCTTCACCCTCTGTGAATCCGTCGGCCGTTCT
>CAIYTS010000192.1 GCA_903929185.1 uncultured Acidimicrobiaceae bacterium | reverse complement strand
TTGCGTGCGCAACTGGTCTTTCACAACACCCACATCTTCAGTGCTCAATCCGAACGACAAATTGATGCTGCGCTCAACGGCGGATGGTTCGCGCCCGGCTGCAGCACACCAGTCATCAAGAATTCCATTGAGTTCTTTGTATTGAGATGGACTTGCATACGCCGCGTTCCAACCATCTGCATATGTGCCGGCCATTCGCAACGTTTGTTTCGGTCCGAGTCCGCCGATCCACAACGGCATACGGCCACGAATTCCGGGAATCATCGACGCATCACGTAGTTCCACTCCGGGTGTCGACTGAGTAACCCGCTCGCCCGCTTTCCATTTATTGATTGCTTGTAATTGTCCTTCAAGAACTTTGAAACGTTGTCCTTGCGACGGAAAATCGATTCCAAAAGCCGCGGCTTCTTGGTCATGCCATCCACTGCCCATACCCAGTTCGAATCGACCAGTAGACAAATGATCAACAGATATCGCACCCTTCATCAACACACCAATGTTGCGATACTGCGAGCAGAACACCAAGCAACCAATTCGAGCACGATGTGTGTCGACCGCCAAAGCACCGAGCATTGAAAACGCCTCAAAATGCGGTTGCGTTCCGCCAGCCGGTGGCGCCTCATACAAGTGATCCCACAGTGAGATCCAGTCAGCACCGACTTCGTCTAGCCACTTCCACAATGCACGAAGTTCCTCAACCGTGGCATTTTGTGCCCCCACGTGCACACCAAACTGAACCATCTGAGCCCCCTTCAGATACGACAAAGGCCCCCAAAAGAAGGGGGCCTACATCTATATGGAGCGGATGACGGGATTCGAACCCGCGACCCTCACCTTGGCAAGGTGATGCTCTACCACTGAGCCACATCCGCGTGGAACTACAGCATAGCGAGATTGAACCGAGGTGCCACTTGCCTTATGTCTCGTGCACCACAAGCGTTTCAGCGCTCATCTTGCCCTGCATACGCACGAGTGCCGCCAGGGACGCCAGAACGATTACCCCGCCCAGTAATTGCAATGGAGTGAGCGACTGATGAAAGACGAACCATGCCAGTACGGACGAGATAACCGGACTAATCAATCCCAACATGCTCGCGAGCGACACATCTATGTGCCCTTGTGCCCATGTCATCATCCCGTGACCAATGACGCCTGGCCCTACAGCCATACCCATGACGTACCACCAATCACTTACGTGCATTGCCCCTAAGTCGTTACTAGTGATGGCCCCATATGGCAGAACAATAATTGCAGCACACAAGAACACAGCTGCAAGAAACGACCACGAGTGAATCCCCTCGTCTCGCCGCTTCTTTGACATCACGAAATAGGTCGTCCAGATAAATACATTGAGAACCGCCAAGAGGTCACCATTGAGGTGGGCGCCACTAGTTGAAGCTGCAGCCATGACGACAACAAGAACACCGATCATTGCGCTGATGGAATATAAAAGTTTTCGCAAGGTAATTTTCTCACCAAAGAGTTTTGGAGCGACAAATAGAACGAGGACTGGTTGAAGAGTTCCGACCATCGTCGCATTAGCGATTGATGTCATTTTGACCGCTGCGAAGCCAGAAATAAACGACATGCCAAAAATGAATCCCGGTACTGCAGCTTTACGAATGACTTTCTTGTTCAGACTGCCGCCATTCATATACGCCATGACAATCATGATCGGTAATCCGAAAAGCATTCGGTAAAAGACAATGCTCGACGTGCTGACCGAAAGCGCCTTATTAAAGATGGGGCCGATACCCCATGCAGTCACCGCAAGAAGTGCGGCGAGAACATGAATGTCATCGCGACTGCGAAATGAACCTTTCACCGAAGTGTCAGTTGAAGTCACTTCGACGGTGGATTCAAATCAATACGTAGCGTAAGAATCCCATCTTCCAACGAAGCAACTGCATCACCAATGATTGCAAAATCGCGAAAATCAGTTTCCGAGTTCGCTATGAACAGTTGACGTTCTTCACCGGCAATCGGAGGCAGTGGGCGCTTACGCACAGCCGTTGCTCTATCGCGAAAACGCGTAATCATTTCATTTGGATCAAATGCAGACATGGGTTACTCCTTGTGTTTTTGTTGAATGAGAAGAGGATCAATAATTGAAGGAAGCACATCAACCGCGTCATCATCATGAGGGAACGGATCAACGAAGGGTTTTTCTGGTTCCGATATGGGTTCACGCATCAAAACAGCTGGCGCAATGTGGTGAATGATTGGTTCAGCACCATCTGTTCGAACTTCATTCAACATCTCAGTTCTCTTTGCTTGGTCTGCACGGGCAAAAGCTCTGTCAGCCATCACTTCAAGCGGTGCCAATACAGCAGGATCTTCGATAGCTGCTCGCCAAAAGGCCAGCGTTGCAACAAGAAGCGCGACACCAAGGACGACTAATCCCCCGCCAATCAAGTTGACCGACAATTTCGATGCAAGTAGGAGGCCAATAGTCACGGTTGCTATCCTTTCACGCGACCATGCTCCGCACGCGTCTCCCCGCGTGAAGCCCTAATTATTGGGTGGCGGTAAGAAATTCAGAAATATGTCGACCCACCGCAACTACCTCGATGAGGAAACCATCATGGCCTTCGACGCTCTGAATCTCTTTGTGAGCATTACGGGGATCTTTGTTCGTCAACAGAGACTGGATCAATTCCTGCTGGTACGCCGGATACAAGATGTCTGAGTCGATGCTGACGGTCAGAGTGGGTGCCTTGATACGACCAAGTGCAGCTTCTAATCCGCCTCGGCCACGACCAATGTCATGCAAGTCCATTGCTTTGCCGATGTACAAGTAACTATTCGCGTCAAATCGGCGAACCAGGCGATCTCCGTGATGATCGAGATACCCCTCAACTTCAAAGCGCGAGAACAAGTCAATTCCATCGGAATTGAAATTCTGGTCTTTCAATTGACGACCAAATTTTTCATTGAACTTTGAATCGGTTCTGAATGTCACTTGAGCAATCATGCGTGCGACTGAAAAACCATTCCATGGACCACCATCAGGCCCAGCGTTGTAGTAGTCGCCGTTTTGATACGCAGGGTCCATTAACAAAGCACGTCGACCAATTGAACCCCATGCGATTTGTTGTGCACTTGCCTCAGCACATGTAGCAACCGCAATCAGTGCGCGTACACGTGTAGGAAATGTAATAGCCCACTCAAGAGCCTGCATGCCGCCCATAGAACCGCCAACGACTGCTCGCCACGTATTGATACCAAGTGCGTCAGCAAGAGATGCCTGCGCGCGCACCATGTCGCGAATTGTGACAACAGGAAAACGAAGTCCATATGGTTTGCCATCATCTGGATGTGGTGATGCAGGACCAGTTGATCCTTGACATCCACCGAGCACGTTTGAACACACAACGAAATACTTGTTGGTGTCTATTGCATGACCAGGTCCGACAACACCTTCCCACCAACCCGGTGTTGCGTGACCTTTCCCAGCAGATCCGGTGACATGACTGTCACCTGTCCATGCGTGACACACGAGAATTGCATTAGACGCGTCCTCATTCAAAGTGCCCCACGTTTCGTAGGCAATGGTGACATCACGCAGTGATCCTCCACCTTCCAGTGAGAACGGACGTGATTGAGCGAAGTGATGAAACTGGCGATGACCGTCGGGTTGGTCAGATGTCCATCCGCCAGAGGCTGGGTACGGCGCAGGGTCATGACGGTATGGCTCGTTCATGTGTCCCCTTTCGTCGGTACTAAATATCTGTACGAAAGAGAGATTGCTGGCCTGTTGCTCCGCTGGATTGCGGAACCGCATCCCCCACCTTTCGATGAGGAGGCACCGTGCGCTTGTCACCCCGGTTGCCGGACCAATTGGTCTCTCTTAATGTGAGATTGAGACTAGCGCTGTTCGGCGTCGTTAGCGAGGTGTTTTGGCAGACCCACGATGTCAGTGAACTCATCAAAGGCCGTAATGGTGCCGAGATGGTCCCGTAACGTGCCAAATGACTGCAGACGAGAGTAGGCATCAGCCAACGCCTTCGTGGCAGACAAGAGACCCGACAACGGAGACACCACAAGCGTGAAACCGCGATCGGTCAATTCAGATGGAGTCAGCAATGGCGTCTTTCCTTTTTCCACCATGTTGGCAACTAAGACCACGTCGGGAAGTGCTGCTGCAATGTCATCTAGCTCCGACAGTGATTGTGGAGCTTCTACAAAGACTGCATCAACCCCGAGGTCACGAGCCATGCGTCCTCGTTCCAATGCATCAGTGAGACCGTTCACTGCTCGAGCATCCGTGCGCGCTGTTACAAATATGTCGGATCGCGCGTGCATCACCGTTGCTAATTTTGCAAGCCACTCATCGGCTGGAACTACTTGTTTGCCATCCATGTGCCCGCACTTCTTTGGCCACACTTGATCTTCGAGGAACATGCCGCCGGCACCCGCTGATTCCCACAACTCGGTAGTGATTTGCACATCGCGTGTGTCGCCGTAGCCCGTGTCGGCATCGACTACTACGCAGAGATCAGGAGCCGCCGCACACACACGCCGAGCAACGTCAGCCATGTTTGCTTGATCAACAATTCCGATATCGGGCTCGCCCAACAGAGTTCCGGCAACAGCAAACCCGGAAACAAAGACCGTGTGAAAACCTGCGCGCTCTGCAAGAAGAGCAGACAGCGGGTCCCACACGCCCGGCATCAATATTGACTCACCGCCTGCAAGGCGCGAACGCAAAGAGGCGGCGTGGGTCACTTTGCTCCGAGAGTGTCGATTGCGTGTTGCTTCAATCGCTTGTAGTCAACTTTGCCGTTTGGTGCGCGACCAATTGTTGAAACAATAACGACGTTGCGCGGAGCTTTGTATGCGGCCAGTCGAGCCTTGACGTGCGCCGACAACACTTCCAGTGTTGGTGTTTCGCCTGGCTCAGCTTCAACAACTACGCAAATTGTTTCTCCGAATCGAGTGTCAGGAATGCCCACTGCAACTGCATCGCGAACCGATGTATGCGTCTTGACCATTTCTTCCACTTCTTCTGGGAAGACTTTTTCGCCGCCAGTGTTAATGCACACTGAACCACGTCCGAGCAGATGCAAGGTGCCGTCTTCGTTGACTTCAGCCCAGTCGCCAGGAACAGTCCAGCGTCGATCTTCAAAGATGCGAAACGTCTGGGCCGTCTTCACTTCATCCTTGTAGTAGCCAACAGGAATCGCTCCGCCGACAGCAACTAATCCACTTTCACCAGAGCCAGGCTGCACTCGTTTTCCGTCTTCAGTAAACACAACACAATTTGGTCCGAGAGCAAACTGAGCGGTCTTTGGTGCAGCACCCTTGGCAGCAACAGACATTCCCATGCCAACTGCTTCAGATGAACCAAAACTGTCCGTGATGAGCATCTGCGGAATGTGTTCAAGAAGGGCGTTCTTATTCTCTTGGCTCCACATGACTCCTGATGAACCCATCTGCACAACGCTTGAAAGATTCCATCTGGTCGGATTAGCGTCGAGTGACTCGAGCATTGGGCCTGCAAAAGCCTGCCCAACAATCACAATTGAATTGACGCCTCGGTCTTGCACTGTTTGCCACAGCAACGCAGGATCAAAATTGCGATTCGGCATTGTGATGATGCATCCTCCCATTGCAAGGCTGATGAACGCAGAGAATTGTCCGGTGCCGTGCATCAATGGGCATGCAACGAGTGTTCGTATGCCAACGCCACCTGGCTGAACGCGACCAATGACTTCTTCCATGGTTTCAGCAGCTGGGACGCCTGTGATGGCATTGCCACCACGACCCAGAACTTGCAGTAAATCTTCTTGACGCCACATGACGCCCTTTGGCATGCCGGTTGTGCCGCCCGTATAAAGAAAGAGCATGTCGTCATCTGACAATGGAGTTGGCGGAACAATGTCTGCAACGGTCTTTGCAACCACCGAGTTGTAATCAACTGCCCATGATGGCAACGCTGTTCCCGATTCGTCTGGAACCATGTACCAACGCTTGACCTTCGGCAAGGCTGGCCGGACTTGTGCGCACAAGTCTGCAAACACTGCATGGAACACAACGGCTTCTGCATCAGAGTTATCAAACAGGTATGTGATCTCTTCAGGGCCGTAGCGATAGTTCGTATTGACCGGAACAAAGCCCGCCAGATACGACGCAAAGCTTGCCTCAAGATATTCAGGACAGTTGTAGAGATAGTGAGCAACCTTTGCTTGGGTTCCCATGCCAGCGGCCAACATGTCGGCGGCTAATGCATTGGAGCGCTGATAAAAGTCACCCCATGAATAGACCACATCACCAAACATTTGTGCGGGACGGGCAGGATCTGCTTTCGCAATCCCCTTCCACATCACTCCGTAATTCCAAGTAACCATCTCTTTGCCCCCAAGTCGATTTGCTTCACAGAACCGTAGCAAGTCTGTTCGGTTTCCCTGCGAGCGAGTTATCCCGCCTACGATTCTGGCATGCACACATTGACCAAGAAGGAAATTGAAGCCCTTTTGGAAACATATGACCTCGACCCCGTCAATAGCCTGCGGATAGCTGTTGGTTCTGCGCTCGGCGTTGAATGCCCTACTTGGGATTCGATGATGGCGCTACTGCCAGGGCAGTACACCGCATCAGGATCGCTTCCTCAGCAAGAAACCGCAGCCATGGACGAACTGGTGAAACAACTTGTGGAACATCGCTCTTTATAGAAGAGCCAGTGCTCCGTTTTCAAGTCCTTGAATAATGTGCCTCGTAGCCATCACTTCAAACATCTTGTCGCCGCGATCTGTACGTCCCACAATTTGCGAAGCAATAACAGCCATCACTAAACCAGAAAT
>CAIYTS010000191.1 GCA_903929185.1 uncultured Acidimicrobiaceae bacterium | reverse complement strand
TAGATGTGTGTCGCCAATTGCGTAAGAAGACCACAACCCCAATCATTATGGTCACTGCAAAAGGCGCAGAGATCGACACTGTTGTTGGTCTAGAAGTCGGAGCAGATGATTACGTCACGAAGCCGTATCGTCTTCGTGAATTAACAGCTCGTATGCGTGCAGTGATGCGTCGCGTACCAAATGACCGTGGTGGCGAATTGTCTGGCGCTTCAATCGAAGTTGGCGATGTTGCGCTTGACCCCGATCAACACGAAGTAATTATTCGCGGAGAAGCACAAGCATTGCCGTTGAAGGAATTTGAGTTGCTGCATATTTTGCTTGCAAATGCCGGCCGAGTATTGCCACGCGAAACCCTGATTGACCGTGTGTGGGGAAGCGATTATGTGGGCGACACGAAGACTCTTGATGTTCATGTAAAGCGCCTTCGTTCAAAAATTGAAGATGATCCAGCTAATCCGACGCGCATTGTCACTATTCGTGGCCTCGGATACAAGTACGACAAACAACGCACGGCGTAGTATCGCTGCGTGGTCACGCGGCGTAAAACTAAACCTCTAGAAAACGGCGGACTGCCACCCGTCACTGCATTTCAGAGATTGTCACGCACTCATTCATTGATGGTGGCCGGTGAGACATCGATGACATTGGCGTTAGCCGACTCGCTCTTTTTGTCGATTAGTCCCGACGCTGCTCGTACCAAGGTCATTTTGTTTCTTGCCGTCAGTATGGCGCCTTTTGCCATTGTGGCCCCATTTGTCGGACCTCTCGTTGACCGTATGCGAGGCGGACAACGCATGGTGGTGTTGTTGGTAGCCATCTTGCGCGCACTTGTGCTGATCGGCATGATGCAATCGCTTGATTCACTGACGCTATTCCCGTTGGCATTCGCGTCACTCGTTCTTGCAAAAACGTATTCAATTGCAAAATCATCGTTAGTGCCAAGCACTGTTACGGGGTCAGACGGGCTGGTAGAAGCCAATAGCAAACTTGGGCAAATAGCAGGTATTACCGGTTTTATTGTCGTGATACCTGTTGGTTTGCTGCAACTCATTAGTTCTCGCGCCGCATTGGGATTCGGTGTTATTGCATTTCTTGCCGCAGCACTAAATGCAAATCGATTACCAAAGAGCGTGGTTGCAGCAACTCCAGCAGATGCATTAGAGACAGAGGAACTGCATTCCGCCAGTGTCGTGGCAGCTGCAAATGCAATGAGAGTGTTGCGTGGCATTGTCGGTTTTATGTTCTTCCATTTGGCGTTCTGGCTTCGTCGTGAAATAGCCGGAACTGCATGGTTTGGATTAGCGATCGGATTATCAGGACTTGCCACGCTCGGAGCAAACTTTGCTGGCCCATTTTTGCGAAAGAAGATGCGTGTAGAGACAATGATTCTGCTGTCGCTTGTCTCTGTGGGATTAGTGGGTATCGGAACTGCTTGGTACGGACGAATAACGGGTGGAATTTTGTTGGCTGCAGTTGTCAACGCAGCTGCTGCAATCGGTCGCCTGGCGTTTGAGGCAACAGTGCAAAGCGGTGCACCTGATGCAAACAGAGGTCGTGCTTTTTCTCGCTTTGAGACTCAGAACCAGATGGCCTGGGTTGCCGGTGGTTTAGTACCAGTGATCTTCACGCCTTCTGGTTGGTTGGGGTTTGCTGTCGTTGGCTTGATTGGCGTTGCAGGCGCAATTATGTATGCGCGATCACGTGAAATGTCTACTGGATTTCGAGGCGGGCGAGCCACAAACCGGGAGCATCGATCTCGCTAGGGGTCG
>CAIYTS010000190.1 GCA_903929185.1 uncultured Acidimicrobiaceae bacterium | reverse complement strand
TGGCGTGCCCCACTTGCTGGTTCAGCTGAAGCTCTTCGTGGGCTGAATGCTGCTGGCGTTCCGATTGGCGTAGTGAGCAACGCAAGCGGACAAATTGAAGAGATGCTCGGCCGTAGCGGAATCTGCCAAGTTGGTGATGGTCCTCTAGCAAGCGTCCGGTGCATTATCGACAGTCATCTCGTTGGTGTTGCCAAACCAGACCCACACATTTTTGATTTCGCATTGCCATTCTTTACAGAAATAGATCCATCGCGTATTGCGTACGTTGGCGACAGCGTTGTGATGGACATCGGAGGCGCAACAGCAGCCGGATTAATCCCGATTTTGGTTGATCCGTACAACGATGCAGCTGACCTTGTGGCGTGTCGCAGAATTACATCGCTCCTCGAGCTGTTGTAATTATTTCTTAGTGTCGCAAAGGTTCTTTGCGATGACTTTCAGGCACAGTGTTTCGTCTGCGCCTTCAAAGATAGACAACACGCGAGCATCGACATACAAACGGCTCACGGTGTATTCCTCTGCATAGCCATAACCGCCATGAATTTGGAGAGCTTCGCGTGTCACCCATTCCGCTGCGCGACAAACGTATGCCTTCACCATGCTGGCTTCCATTGCGCCTTCGCCGACACCCATAAGGCCTGCCACTGAGTAACAGAACTGTCGTGATGCTTGAATGAGCACAGCCATACGGCCCAATTTCACTTGTGTGAGTTCGTATTGAGAGATGGGTTGTCCGAATACGGTGCGGTTATTTGCATAATCAACTGCTGCCTCGTATGCAGCCTGCATAACGCCAACTGCGCGTGCTGCTGTTTGCAAACGACCGTTTTCGAATCCGGCCATCTGCAAGTAGAAACCTTTTCCAATGCCATCTTCTTCACCGATGAGGTTTGCAGCAGGGACCCACCAGTTCTCGATGGCAATTTCGTAGCTGTGCATTCCGCGATAACCAATGGTGTCAATGGGGCTGCCTTCCATCTTTCCGCCGCCGTCTTGGTTGAACGTGAAACCGTGTGAATCACCAAGTGGTTTTGGAACAATGAACAGAGACAATCCGCGGTGAGTCTTTGAGCGATCTGGGTCGGTGCGTGCGAGAAGCATCAATACGTTTGCACGTGCTCCAAATGTGCACCATGTCTTTACGCCGTTAATGATCCAGCCGGCTTCGCCATTTGGACCTTCGCCACGAACTGCAGTTGTCTTCAGGCTTGCAACGTCGGATCCATAGTCAGGTTCTGTTACTGCAACTGCTGACATCACTTCTGTGCTTGCAAGTTTTGGAAGCCATTCATGCTTCTGCGCCTCTGTTCCGCCCTTAACAAGTGCGCGAGTGAGAATTTCAGGACGGGTTATTAATGAACCACCAATACCAAGTGATGCGCGAGACAATTCTTCAGTGGCAATGACTGATGCCATGTACTCGCCTTCGCCGCCCTCACTAAAGCCCTCGTATTCAACAGGAACACTGAGACCGAACGCACCGATTTCAGCAAGTCCAGCAATGATCTCTTCAGGTACGTCACCGTTGTGGCGATGGACGTGTTCTGCCTGTGGAGCAATGACCTTGTTTGCGTATGAACGAAATGTGTCTTGCACCATTTCAAAGTCGCTTGCAAGGTGACGAGGACCTTGAACCTCAGCAAGTGATGCAATGAAACTTGGCGCGCGGTATGTCTGTACGAAATCATGTGCCGAAGAAAGCAACGACGGGTCGACTCCCCATAGCTGGTCGCGACCAATGAGGCGTGAAACAAAGTCATGCACCATGTCGGCAGTGAATGCACATGTGATGTTTCCTTCGGTTGTTCCCTTGGCACCATACGGAAGAAGAGATTTTGCTGTTGCTACGGCTGCTGCAACGTGGGCAATGTCGTAAGCGAGTGTTTGGTTCTTGTCAGGACCACCTAGTGCGATGAGTGATGCAATCGCGGTGTCAATCATTGCTGAGGCAGTGGAGATCACCGAAGCGGCTGTCTGGATATCGGGGGCAGTCGTTGTCATGGAATCAAACGCTAGTGAATTTGGTGCCGAATCAACGCACCCATGACGCCATACATGGTGTCCACGCCTAGTCTCTTGATGTGGCATTTGACACTTTCCCCACGCTCGACTGGCTCGAAGGCGAACTTGACCCAACGGTCGATGTGAAAACTCTTGATGGCGTTGTGGCAGAACTGGCGTCACAGCCGCAACATCTGGCTACAACCTTGGCGTTGGTCATCGTTCACAACGGTCGAATTGTCCGTGAGTTTTATGGCCCTGAAACTGATGCCTCGACCACGTTGATCTCATGGTCGATGGCGAAAAGCATCACGCAAGCATTGGTGGGCATGGCAGTAGGGGATGGACTGTTGTCAATAACGGATGACCATCTATTTCCCGAGTGGGAACACGATGATCGCGCCAGTATCACGCTTGGCAATTTATTGAACATGTCAAGTGGGCTTGAATGGGTTGAGGATTACATCGACGACAAATCTTCAGATGTCATTGAGATGTTGTTCGGCAATCAGAAATTTGTTGGCGACCATGCGGCGTATGCGGCGTCTAAAAACTTGGAAGCACAGCCAGGTACGAAATATTTGTATTCGTCCGGCACAACAAATCTTGTGACAAAAATTCTTTCTCGCGCGCTAGGTGAACAACCAGGTTCCACCGATGCAATGTCGAAATTCATCAAGGAACGTTTATTCGAACCTCTCGGAATGCGATCGGCAATTCCACGATTCGATGACTCTGGCAACTTTGTTGGCTCGTCGTACGTATACGCAACCGCTCGTGACTTTGCTCGGTTTGGTTATTTGTACCTGAACGATGGGATATGGAATGGTTCGCGTCTCTTGCCAGAGGGTTGGGTGGACTATTCACGCACTTCCGTTGCGCGCGATCCTGACAACAATCTTGATTACGGAGCGCATGTGTGGATGTTCCCCAATGACCCTGGATCAATAGCAGCACTGGGTTACGAAGGTCAGTTCACGTGGGCGTCACCTCGCCGCAATCTTGTGGTTGTGAGGCTGGGAAAGACAAATGCCGAATACGGGCCGCAGTTGCGAAGTGAATTATCAAAGATTGTTGGCGCATTCCCTGCTCAGGCATCGGATTTCGGCAACGATGGTGACCATGGCTGAGGAAGTACAGCGCCGTTGGCGTGTCAGTAGGGCTCTGCAATTCGTAGTGCTCGGCGCAATTGTGTACTTCTTCGTACTGCCGCTCATTCCTGGCTTCCGTGATGCAGTCGGCAAGTTAAAAAACGTTGATCCCAATTTGCTCTTTGTTGCTTTGGGCTTACAAGGTTTTTCATTACTCGCGTATTCCATGTTGACCAAAGCTGCACTTGGTGATCACGGCGCAGGCATCAGTGTCTTGCGACTTTTCCGAATTCAACTCAGCACGAAGGCGCTAGGGAACATTGTTCCTGGTGGTAGTGCTGCCAGTACTGCGCTGGGTTACCGCCTCATCACAATGTGTGATGTCAAGGGACCTGATGCCGCATTTGCGTTGGCAACGGCCGGCGTCGGTTCTGCAGTGGTGTTGAACTTCATCTTGTGGTTCGGATTGATCATTTCGATTCCAACTCGAGGAGTGAATGCTGCCTACGGAACCGCAGCAATTGTCGGAATCCTTCTGATGGCATTTGCTGGGTTCCTTATCTTCGGCCTCGTTGAAGGTCAGGGGCGATCGGAACGAGTTGTTCGATCTTTGGCTCGACGGTTCAGGTTTGATGCAGACCACGCGGCATCCGTGCTTGAACATTTGGGTAACAGAATTGAAGGACTCTTTACAGATCGCGCACTAATGCAACGCGTGGTTGGGTGGGCAACGTTGAACTGGGCACTTGACGCCTTGTCTTTGTGGGTTTTTCTTCGTGCATTCGGCGGAACACTCGGATTTGATGCACTTGTTGTTTCGTTTGGTATCGCAAATGTTTTTTCTGTTATTCCCATCACGCCTGGTGGCTTGGGAATTATGGAAGGCATTTACATTCCAACTCTTGTCGGGTTTGGTCTTGCTCGTCCACTTGTCACTGTTGGAGTCCTCTCGTATCGCGTTGCTCAGTATTGGTTGCCGATATTCGTCGGTTGGCTTTGCTATTTGTCGTTGCGAGTTGGGCCATTTTCGATTGACCGCAAACACAAGTTGGGGCCATTGCCACGTGTTGCGACATCGCAAGCACAACGAGGGCTTACCACCGTTGATTGGGTGGAGAAATTTGCTCCGCGTGACCGCACTGGCCAGTTTCCGATGCCGGTTTTCGACCCATCGGATCTTGAATTTACAGATGACGATACGGATGGCACGCTAAAACCCAAGTAGCGTTTGGGGCATGACAACACATGAACGCCCCTTTGGTCGCTGCCTTGAAGATTTTGTTCCTGGTGACGTATTTCGTCATTGGCCAGGCAAGACCATCACTGAATATGACGATCATCTCTTCTGCATGATCACCATGAATCACCACCCATTGCACACCAACGATTGGTTCGCAAAAGAAAGTGTTCAAGGCCGCAACGTTGTTGTGGGCAATCTTGTGTATTCATTGGTATTAGGCATGAGTGTTCCTGACATCAGTGGTGCAGCTATTGCAAACCTTGAAGTCGAAACTCTTCAGCACAAGTTCCCAACATTTCATGGCGACACGATTCATGCAGAAACTCGTGTTCTCGAAACAACTGAGAGCAAGTCAAAGAACGACCGCGGCACAGTGTTGGTTGAGACCAAAGGTTTTAACCAAGACGGCAAGGAAGTCTGTTACTTCCGCCGTCGCGTCATGGTGTGGAAGCGTGAGTTTGCACCAAGCCGTCGCCGTCCATACGACGGACAGGACGTGTGGGCCGACTAAGTCGCAATGACCGCATTGCGGCCAGTTTGATTGAGTGGGGCAGCGGTTCGCTGCGTGACCTGCCATGGCGACGCACGAACGACCCGTGGCGCGTCCTAGTGAGTGAAGTGATGTTGCAACAAACCTCTGTTGCGCGCGTCATGCCAAAGTACGAAGCCTTTCTCGAGGCGTTTCCAACCCCGGGGGCATTAGCACAGGCTTCATTAGGCGATGCATTACGACTGTGGTCTGGTCTCGGGTATCCACGTCGTTGTCGAAATCTGCAAGCAACTGCAGTAGTTCTGCACGAACAGTTCAACGACAACATGCCTGAAACATTGGATGAACTACTTGCGCTTCCTGGCATTGGTCAATACACCGCGCGTGCCGTGTTGGCTTTTGCACTCCGAATCGACGTGGCGGTTGTTGATGTCAATGTCTCGCGAGTGCTGTCACGACTTGAAGGAATTCCGATGAAGGCGCGTGCTCTGCAGAATTTCGCAGACGAATTAGTTCCGCAAGGGCTTGGGTGGGAGTGGAATCAGGTGATGATGGATTTTGGCGCGCGGCACTGCACCGTGCGCTCGCCACTGTGTGATTCTTGCCCCGTGCGAACTCAGTGCAAATACAAGGGGGTTGGTGATGATCCTGCGCAGTTGTCTGCTGGAGTCAGCAAACATCAGCCACGATTCGAGGGGTCTGATCGTCAAGCACGTGGACGTGCGTTACGTGCAGTAGCAGACGGTTCGTTACGGGTTACTGATGTAATTGAAATAATGCGAGTGGATGAGGACCGTGCAGAAAAACTGATCGCGTCGCTCGTGGATGAAGGGTTACTTCAACGCACCGGCAACACAGTTACTTTGCCGTAATCCAGTCGATAATCAGTTTGTTTACTTCAGCAGGTTTTTCTAACTGCATGAAGTGGCCAGCGCCTTCAACAATTTTCACTGTTGCCCATGGGCACATTGCTTTTGCTGCCTCTGCGACTTCGGTTCCGATGCATCCATCATTTGATCCGTGTAGATACAAAGTTGGCTGAGTGAGCGCTCCGCCACCTGCTGCCTGAATCTGATCGTATTTCTCACTGCGTGCGCCCGTACCGAGTGTTGCGCGGTAATAGCCAAGAGCAGCTGACATATGTGCGGGGTCGCGCAAACATGCTTTGCAGTTTTCTGAATCCGTTGCACCGTCGTAACCAGGTGACCAATCACGCCACAGCATGTCGATGAATGCAAGATCATTTGAAGGCACAACCATGTCAGACAATGGATGTTGGAAATAGAACATGTACCAACTGCGTTTTGTTTGTTCAAGATTGGTTGCAAAAGCCATTCCCATTGCTGCCCCCGGGGGCACCGCCATTCCGACAACACGCTTCCAGCGCTGTGGTTCGCTTGCTGCTGCGCCGTACACGCTTGGTGCGCCCCAATCGTGTCCGATCAGAACCGCTTCACCATCGCCACCGAGGGCTTCGTGCAGTGCATTTGCATCGGCCGACAAAGCACCCGTTTGGTAGATGCCATCAGGCGCCACAGAGGTCGGTGCGTAGCCACGCGTAAATGGGGCTACCGCTCGGTAACCGGCAGCGGCAAGTTCGGGCATGAG
>CAIYTS010000189.1 GCA_903929185.1 uncultured Acidimicrobiaceae bacterium | reverse complement strand
TGCCGACGTTGAGACTCATCGCTTCACCACCACTGAGTGAGCAACACGGTCATGCCATGTTTGGCTTTGCGGACTACGCAACATTGCTAGGTAACCCAAGAGAAAAACAATGCCAGACACCCAGCTCATCATGATGCGTTGAGCAGCACGACGTTGCCCGATGAACGAACCATCAACTTCGTCAAGCACAAGGACGCCAAGTTTGCGACGAAGTGGCGAACCACCTTGATTACCGATCCAAAATGCCAAGACGAAAAATGAAACAACGAATTGCGCTGATTGTGATAACGCTGCGGCTGTACCGGTAGTTGACGCCGAGATAATTGCAAACGGAATACTGATGATGGACACCATGATTCCGTCACACAAGTTGGCAACGAAGCGCAGCCAGAAACCAGCTTTGGGTTCAAAAGCGATGTCGCTGATTGATACCACTTCTGGTGCTGCCCAATCGGGTGTCGATGATTCAGACATGGTGATCTACAGAGGCATGTTGCCGTGTTTACGGCGTGGAAGTTCTTCACGCTTGGTTTGCAACATGCGCAAGCCAGCGATGATCTTGATACGAGTGTCTGCAGGGTCAATCACGTCGTCGACGTAACCGCGTTCTGCAGCTGCGTATGGGTTGGCGTACTTCTCGGTGTATTCAGCAACAAGCTCTGCACGGCGAGCAACAGGATCTGCTGCTTGCTGCAATTCACGCTTGTACACAATTTCAACCGCGCCTTGTGGCCCCATCACTGCAAGTTCTGCTGTTGGCCATGCGTATGCAAGGTCTGCACCAATTGACTTTGAGTTCATCACCACGTACGCGCCGCCGTATGCCTTGCGCGTAATGATTTGAATACGAGGCACTGTTGCTTCGCAGAATGCGTACAACAACTTTGCACCATGACGAATAATTCCTTCGTGCTCTTGGTTTACACCAGGCAAGAAACCAGGAACGTCTACGAAGGTGAGAAGTGGAATGTTGAAGGCATCACATGTAGGAACAATGCGTGCTGCTTTTTCACTTGATTCAATATCAAGAACACCAGCAAATGCCATTGGTTGGTTACCAACAACACCAACGGTCATTCCGTCGACGCGAGAGAAACCGCACACGATGCTCTTGGCCCAGTGTTCAAAGTATTCAAAGAACTCGCCGTCATCGACAACTTCCTTGATGACTTTCTTCATGTCGTATGGCTGGTTAGCCGATGCAGGAAGAATGTCGCGCAACATAGGGCATGAACGCTGTGGATCATCTGATGTTTCAACTGTTGGTGCAGATTCCATGTTGTTTTGCGGCAAGAACGACAACAAGAAACGAACATCTTCGAGACACGCTTGCTCATCTGCTGAAACGAATGTTGCAACACCACTCTTTGATGCGTGACTCATTGCGCCACCAAGTTCTTCAAGTGTTACGTCTTCACCTGTCACTGTCTTTACAACGTCAGGACCAGTAATGAACATGTGGCTTGATTCGCGCACCATGAAAATAAAGTCGGTCATTGCTGGTGAGTACACTGCACCACCGGCGCATGGTCCGAGAATCACAGAAATTTGTGGCACAACACCAGACGACTGCACATTGCGATAAAAGATTCCGCCGTATGACGCAAGTGATACAACGCCCTCTTGAATACGGGCACCAGCTCCGTCATTCAAACCAATAACCGGTGCACCAACTTTGAGAGCAAGATCCATGAGCTTGTGAATTTTCTCGGCGAACACTTCACCAAGTGCTCCACCAAAAACTGTGAAGTCTTGGCTGAACAGAAATACTTTGCGACCTTCAATGGTTCCCCATCCGGTGATGACACCGTCTGTATAAGGACGCTCTTCAAGACCAGATGCGTGTGCGCGATGGCGTGCCAACATGTCGAGTTCATGAAATGAGCCGGGATCGCAGAGGAAGTCGATGCGCTCACGAGCGAGCAATTTGCCCTTGCCCTTGTGGCGCTCGACCGAGCGAGGGCTTCCGGCGTTAATCGCCTGCTGCTGACGGTCCCGAAGGTCGTCAATTTTGTCCTGCATCGAAAAGCCAGAGGTATCAGTCACCTGCGAAACGCTAGTGCCGGCGGGGCCTCATCGCCTATCTGATGGCTAATTACCCTGCGGCGGGAACCGTTGTGGTGGTCACTATTGGGGTGGCAATGGTGGTTGTAGGTGTCGTTGCGGGCACAAGGGTGGTGACAACAGGTGCGGGGGCAACCGAGCTGGTTGTGGTGGCCGCCGCAATCGTGGTGGTCGACTTCTTCAGGCCCTGCTTTGGCTGGGTGGTCACGGTGGTGCCATCGGCGATGGTGAAGGTGGTGCTCATCGGGGGCAGATCACCAATTGTGGTGACACCCGTGACGGTGGCGGTCCATTCGCCTGGGGCACGAAGCAAGAGACCTGCATCTTCAGCGACCAGTGCACCACCTGGACGAGTGATGGGGACATTGATTGTGTAGCCAGCGAAGTTTGGATTCGACGGAGTCAGAGTAACGACAAAGTTTTGTATCCGTGACGGCCCGAATAATTCAATGAGAATTCTGTTGGCACCAACATCACCCGGCGTGATGGATAAACGAACATGGAAATCATCTTTCGCAGTCATGTCTTGCACGATGGCGTATTCAACACGCGGACCAGTATCACGATTCAGAACATACGGCGGACGCATTGCCATTAACCATGAAGACGCTGCAAGCACAACAATGCTGAGAGACAATTCAACTCCAACAGGACGCTTGAGACGGTATACAACTTTTTCGTTGAGAGATTTTGCACGTTGCATTCCGCGCAAAATAAATTGACGCACTGCAGCACTGACAAACAACAGTGCGCTCACCAAAAGTACTTTGATGATTACTAATCGTCCATGACCACTGTTAATCAAACTGATGCCGTCAATGCGCCACACCTGAAAAACACCAGTAGCTACTATGCCAATTGTTAATGGCGTTGCAAGGCGTGCCCATCCGCGAAGAGCATCAACGAGATCAACATCTCCAGGTCCGTGAAGAATGACTCGCCAAATCATTGTGATACTTCCCACCCACATTGCAATGAATGCCATGTGAAGAATTGCAATCGCGATTCCTAAAACAACAGCTCGTCCTGTTGCTCGGTCGAAGCCGTATGAGATCATCATGAGCGCTAAGAGAACTGTTGTGGGAACAAGGTTCGTCGGCTCAAGAACACGTTCTGTGATCCATGCGTAATAGCCAAGTCCACCGACAACAAGAAGGCGAACAAAAACTGCACGACCTTCGTTGGTGTGAAACAGTGGACCCCACGACGTAGGAGAAATTGACGAAGCGATTCCTCCGCCTGATTGTCGAGCTGTCATAAGAATGATGAGTACAAAAATTGCGACGCCCGCAATGATCGACACTTGTCGGAAATACTTTTCCGTGATTCCGTATTCGACGCCTTCTGGCCAGACGAGTTTGATGAACATCAATCCGCCAAAAAGAGCACAAACGGCAAAGAAGACAATGAGCTTCATGAGGCCAATGGGGCCACCCAGTCGTGGTGCGGCAACTGGGGTTGCAGTTCCATCAGCGGGAATGGTGGTCGCGGGGGCGCCTGGCACAGTGACCGGAACTGAGGTGGTCACTTGGGTTTGAGCTGTGAAATTAAATGACCCAGTGCTGCCATCAGGAAGAGACCAGTTCACGACACACGACCCGTTTTGCGGAACCTGGGTGAGAGCGGCCGAGATGGTGACGCCATCGGCCGACAACTGAGGAGGTCCAAGATTGGTCAGTTTGGACTCGCAGGCAAGAGAAAGTCCCATTTGGGCGGCGATCTCGGCCCCGCCGACCGGCAACGTGAATTTCAGCTGCAACTGGGTGGGGGCAAGGGTGACCACTTCGCCAGCGGTGGGGCTAGAAGAGGCAAGGGTGTTGTCGCCTGCGGCATGGGCGGGGCCGGCCGAAAAGGCAAGGGCAGAGACGACTGCAATGAAAAGGAGAGGAAGGCGACGCATGGTGTGAGAAAACGGTAGCCAAGAATGACCCCCGCAGAGTGTTTCACCTTTTCACACAGCGGTCCTCGGTGCACCGCATTGGTAGGGTCGTTTCGATGGCCACCCAGTCCCTGTACCGACGTTTCCGCCCGCGGAAGTTCTCTGAGCTCTACGGACAGGACCATGTGGTCATGGCTTTGCGCAATGCCGTTATTAATGGCCGCGAGGGCCAGGCCTATTTATTCTCTGGCCCCCGAGGCACGGGAAAGACTTCAACGGCGCGAATCTTGGCAAAGGTTTTGAACTGTGCCGCCCCTGTCGACGGCGAACCATGCTGCGAATGTGACTCGTGCAAAGCAGTGGAACTGGGCACCAGTTACGACGTGCTGGAACTTGATGCTGCGAGCAACAACGGTGTTCAAGAAATTCGCGACATTATTGAAGCAGCTGCATTAACGAGTCCTGGACGTCACCGCGTTTTCATTCTCGACGAAGTGCACATGCTCACACGTGGTGCCGAAGCAGCTCTTCTCAAGACTTTGGAAGAACCACCTGATCAAGTGGTCTTTGTATTGGCTACAACTGATCCACAAAAAGTGTCAGAGACAATTCGCAGCCGTGTACAGCACCTGCAATTTCATTTGTTGCCTGTTGGCGAACTGAAGAAATATGTCAAGTTCGTTATAAAAGAAGCTCAACTCACTGTCGATGAAGATTCCATTGACTTGGTATTGCGCCAAGGTGGCGGAAGTGCGCGAGACACATTGTCAGCACTTGAACTTGTTGTGTCAGGTGGTGGTGAACCAGAAGTTGCGCTGCACACAGAAGACATCATCAAGTCGCTTGTTGCGCGAGATCATGCTGCAGCGTTAGGTGCTGTTGCGCGCGCAATGCAACAAGGTCGTGACCCACATACATACGCACAAGATGTTGTACGCACCATGCGCGATTGCTTTCTTGCACTTATGTCACCTGAGTTAGTGCAACTACCCGCTGATCGAATTGCTGAACTCACTCGTTACGCACAAGACATGGGCACCCAGCGAGTTGTCCGTATTATGGAAACTCTTGGCACCACCATGGTGGAAATGCGACACGCACCAGATGCACGGTTGTTGCTTGAAGTTGCAGTGGTGCAGTTGGCGTCTCCTGTGTTTGATGACAGTGCAGAGAATCTTCTTGCACGTATTTCGCAATTAGAAGAAGCAGTAAAGAGTTTGCGCGAGAACGGCGTTGCTGCTGCTCTTCCGCAAGCGCCGATTAATCCTGCAACTGGTCGCGCCAAAATTGGCGGTCATGCTGGCAATACAGCACCTGTTGCAGTTCCCCTTGCTGATGCCACGCCGGTGATTGCAGTAGTTGCTGCACCTGCTGCGGTTACCAAAGAAATTCCTGTACCTGCCGCCGCTGAAACCGCAGCGATACCTACTGAGCCTGCACCCGCTTCTGTGGGCACTGCAGATCCGGCACAGATGTGGCCGCAAATTACTGACGCTATGCGTGGTCTTGCTAAAGCAATGTTCAAGCCAGCAGTTGTGCAGTCGGTTGATGGCAAGAAGATTATGTTGCGTCTTCCTAGCAATACGCCCATGAAGCGCGCACAAGAACAGTTGCCCACTGTCGTAGAAGCAATTAAACAAGTGTGCGGTGCAACGTTTGTAGTCACTCTTGTTCAAGCAGATCCCACTGCACCAGGCGGCATGACTCGTCCGGTTCTTACAGAACCAGAAGTGCGCACCATTGTTGATGATGTTGCTGATGATCCGTTTGCAGCAATTGACATCGCCGACACGGTGCTAGCAGTCGATGCTGTTGATCCG
>CAIYTS010000188.1 GCA_903929185.1 uncultured Acidimicrobiaceae bacterium | reverse complement strand
ATTTTTGGGTCGAAACATAAAGCAAGTGGCACAACAGATCCATTGGAAGCCACCAGGTGCAACTGTTTCTGGGTATCGGTTTCATCAAGACCTGCGTTTTCGAGAGAGTAAATCTAGTTACGAAGACGTTGTTCGTGATTCGGTGACAGTTGGTATCGCAATTGATCCTGCAACTTCAGAAAACGGATGTTTGAAGATTGTTCCACGGAGCCACACAAAGGGTTACTTGGGTTTGTCGGATAACGGTGAAGGTTCAATCATGAAGGGTCTTACGCATGACGATGAACTTCTTGCGGTCGGTATACACCCACGAGAAGTCATTGATGTTGAACTCGAACCTGGAGATGCCGTGATCTGGGGTCTACTCACAGTGCACGGTTCATTGCCAAATACTTCCGCACATGATCGAGCCTTTGCGCTCTCGAGCTATGTGCGAGGCGAGACATCTCAACGAGGTGAATGGGCTTTTCGTGATGGCGTTGGTGTTCCACTTGGTGATAGTCCAGTGCTGTGCAAAAATGAAAAACTCTTCGACAATCTTGACCCCTATTACGACTCGACCGAGTGGTATCTGTGAGGCTACGAAGTATCTATTTAGGGGTTGCAGCTTTCGCATTAATGGCGGTTTGGTCGCTCATGACTCCGTTGTTCTCTGGCCCGGACGAACCATCCAACTTTGTGCGCTCGGCCGCAGTTGTGCGTGGCCAATGGGTGGGTGACAACGTGTTGCCGTCACCATTGAAGTCGTATTGGACAACCACGGTCGACATCGATCCACAGTTTGGCGCTGCAAACAATATTCCGTGGTGTTTTGCGCCTTTTTCGGATCACCCTGGTTGCGGCACACGCTTGCAAGATACGCAGGTCATTGACAGCCCGCCGTGGACGAACATGGGAAGGTATCCGATTGTTCCATTTTTCATCACGGGAATTGGAACTGCGTTTGGTGCAACAGATTTGTCAGTTCGATTGGCTCGATTGATGATGAGTTTGGCTTGTGCGGGTTTGTTGGCAGTTTCAATCGCGGCGGTGAGAAGGCGCCTTGAGTCGGGTATTGGAGTGTTGCTCTCACTATTACCCGGCACAGTATTTCTAGCGTCAACAATGAATCCAAGCGCTCTAGAGATCTGCGCTGCGATCGCATTGTGGTCGACGATGCCGTCAGTTTTTGCAATTGAGCGAACAAGGCTGGGCTCGCTGACCTTTGGCATCGCGGGTGCTTTGCTGATCCTGACTCGGGCGATAGGCCCAGTTCTATATGTACTGATTATTTTGATCAGTTACTTGGCAGTGAAGGAACGGCGTTCGCTTGCTGAGGTCGCACGTAAATTGAGGGGTGTGCTTGCATTGCACGGTGTGGCTGTGTTGTTTGCTGCTTGGTGGTACTTGGGTATTTACAGTTTCCAAACGAACAACTCTTTGGCTGCTGGTGTGCCTGGTATTTCACTTCGTAGTCAGATGAATGAGGCGCTGCACCACATTCCAACTTTGCTTGATCAGGCAGTAGGCAACTTTGGTTGGCTTGACGCACCTATGCCCAGAATCGCGATAGTGGCTTTCTGTGCTCTCTATTTCTTGGTTGTCGCGCGCAGTTTTGCAACAAGACAAGTTGGCGCAATCATGGCGATGCTTGCTATCAGCGCTGTGACAATACTTGTGGTGATCATCCTCGATGTCAACTACTACGCGATGTTGCGTGCGTTCGGAGCGCAAGGTCGGCACATCGTTCCGCTACTTGTCGGTGTACCGATCATCGCCGCATCTTTATTTTCTTGGAATCGTAAATGGGAAATCGTGACAGCTTCTGCTTGGGGGATAATCATGGTTTGGTCTGGACTCGGCGCACTGCGTCGATACACGGTTGGTATTAATGGCGACAATGCATTGGACATGCTCAGGGATCGCGCCTGGAATCCAATACTGGGATTTTGGCCAACAGTGATGCTGCTGGGCATTTCAACGATTGCTGTGGTGTGTCTTGTTCCATACAGCAGAACTCCTGCTGAATAACTAGCATCACTTGTTATGAACTCAACACCACAAGTACTCGGATTAACAGCACTTTGCATCGTTGTAATGATGCTGGCACTTTGGGTTGTGAGTCTGATCAAAAAGGATGCATCGATAGTTGACATCTTTTGGGGACTCGGTTTTGTGATGGTGGGCTGGGCGTCGTGGCAGCTTTCCGATGCAAATTCACAGCGGGGAACTTTGCTTGCAGTGCTCACCACTGTTTGGGGAGTGCGACTTGGCGGATATTTGTACTGGCGTAATCATGGCAAGGGAGAAGATTTTCGCTATCAAGCAATGCGCAAGCACTATGGCTCAAAGTTTGCGTTGAAGAGTCTGTTGATCGTGTTTGGCTTGCAAGGTGCGCTGATGTGGATTGTCTCGTTGCCAGTTCAACTTGGGCAGATGACTGACAAT
>CAIYTS010000187.1 GCA_903929185.1 uncultured Acidimicrobiaceae bacterium | reverse complement strand
GCATCGAGTGACGCCGCCACAACATTGTCTGACCAGTCTGCATTCATAGCAAGCGCGTCAAGACTGCACACAGGAATAACCGGAAGTTCTAATGCCCATGCAAGTGATGCTGCACTTGCAATGCCCACGCGCATGCCAGTGAATAACCCTGGCCCAACATCAACAGCGATTGCTGACAGGTCTGCCATGGTGGCATCTACTTGTTGCAGAACAAATTGAATCATGGGCGTCAACGACTCGGCATGGCGACGGTCGCTTGCCAACATCGAATGTGCACGAATGCCGCGATAGTCACCTACTGCTACTCCGACATGGTCAACTGATGTTTCAATTCCGAGAATCATCGAAGTGTCCACGTTCGTAGTGCATTGCGCAAGTGTTCCCAACGAGTGTCCCACGCATGGCCATCAACTGCAACCGAAATTAGTCGCACGTCTTCATCATCCTCATCAGCGACAAGAGTGACACTAAGTCCATCACCTAAAACTTCAGATGCAACGTCTCCCCATTCGACAAGGCCAACAGCACCCATGTCGAGTAGTTCACGAATGCCAAGGTCTGCAACTTCTGCCAAACTCGTGAGTCGATATAAATCTGCATGATGCAACGGAATACGGCCTGAGGTATACGAATGCACCAAAGTAAATGTTGGAGAGGACACGTGGTCATCACCATGTACGCCGAGAGCTTTTGCAAAACCAGTAGCGAATGCAGTTTTACCAGCACCCATCTCACCAATAAGCACGATGAGGTCGCGTGGCCGAACAAGACCAGCTATCGCACCGGCAATTGCATGCGTATCACCAAGATCTGAAGCACGAAGCTCGATCACAAGTACCGCCGGAATATTCGTGGGCTAATTCCGCACACAATTTCATAACCAATTGTGCCAAGTGCTTCTGCCCAATCGTCAGCGGTAACTGTATGTTCACCTTGCTTGCCAATCAGCACAACTTCATCGCCCACCATCACTGAAGAATCTGATTCACAATCAATCATCAATTGGTCCATCGTGATGGTGCCTGCAAATGAGCGAGGAACACCATTGAGTAATACCTGAATGTTGGTGCGGCCCAGAGCACGTGGAACACCATCTGCATAACCAATAGGCACAGTGGCAATCAGAGAACCTTTTGTTAACGGCTTTGTTAATCCGTATGACACTGCATCGCCCGATTCCACCCAACGCACTGCCGATACTCGAGCCTTAATCGACATTGCAGGAATCAAACCAGCACAGAGTTCGGCAACACCCGGGCCGGGGCGCAGACCATACATAGCAATTCCGAGGCGAACCATAGTGAACCGACTGGCTTCGTTTGCAAGTGCAGCTGCGCTGTTGGCAGCATGAACAAGTGGTGGGTTAATACCGCGAGATGACAAATTATCAAGCACTGCATTGAATGCGCTGAGCTGTGATGCATTGGCCGGATGTGACGGATCATCCGCTACTGCAAAGTGCGTATAGACACCTTCAATGGTCAATGATTCATATGAACTGATGAACGAAGCCAACGACACCACTTCGTTCAGTGCAACACCGACACGATGCATACCGGTATCAACTTTGATATGAACTTTGATTGTCTGATCAGCAGCCGAGGCAGCGGCTGCAAGAACTGCAGCACCACGTGTTGTAGTAACGGTGGGAGTTAATTGGTATCCGACAATAAGATCAGCAAGTTCGGCAGGTTGTTCGCTTAACAACAAGATTGGTGCGGTGATTCCGGCGCGACGCAATGCAACACCTTCATCCACTATTGCAACGCATAACCCAGTAGCGCCACCTGCAAGTGCCGCATTAGCTACTTGAATTGCGCCATGACCGTACCCATTAGCTTTCACTACTGCCCATACCTGAACAGGTGCAGTACGTTGCGCGACAATTGCAACATTGTGTGAGATAAGACCTGTATGAACCTCAGCCCATGCCCAGCGTGTGGAGAAATCAATCGACATGGGCCATCACATCACTCAATGCATCTGAAATAGGGGCAGCTATCACTCTCTCAGCGTACGCCCCGTTCAATTACACACCAACGCAATATCTAGAGCGCGGCGACAACCGCCATTGCTGTTGTGTCTGTATGGGTAATAGAGACATGCCATGTGGAGACTCCGTGAGCATGAGCAAGAGTCTCTGCCCTACCTGAAACGAGCAAATGAGGCGCCCCAGACGACATCTTCTCAATAGAGACATCATGGAAATCAAAAGCACCGAGTCCAACTCCGAGCGCTTTCATGGTTGCCTCTCGCACTGCGAATCGCGCTGCAAGTGATGCGGCATCATCGGTGCGGCCCTCAAGAGAAGTCAATTCTGCAGTGGTAAACAACCGTTGACGCAAGTGTGGACGACGTTCAAGAAGTTTGCGAAAACGATCCACGTCAACTGCGTCAATACCAATGCCAAGCATTTCTATTGACCGTCAG
>CAIYTS010000186.1 GCA_903929185.1 uncultured Acidimicrobiaceae bacterium | reverse complement strand
TACCCCTTTAGTAGTTTGTAGGTGATGTCGCGCACGCCTTCTCCTCAGAAACGAATGGAAGAACTACGCGAGCAGGTGCAATATCACAACACCCGCTATCACGGTCACGACGATCCTGAAATCAGCGACGCCGAATTCGATCAGTTAGTGCGTGAATTGCGCCAGCTTGAAATTGAACATCCCGAATTAGTCGATGATTCATCACCAACTCTCTCTGTTGGTTCTGCCGCGATCACTACCTTTGACCCCGTTGTGCATCGCGTGCCCATGACCAGCCTTGATAACGCCATGGACGAGACAGAATTACGCGCATGGGGTGATCGGGTAGCGAAGGGGCTTGGCGATCAGGCAGTTCGGTATGTCTGCGAACTAAAAATCGATGGTCTCGCGATCAGTATTCGTTATGAAAACGGCTCGCTTGTGCAAGCTGCAACTCGTGGCGACGGCAAAGTTGGCGAAGATGTCACTGCCAACGTGGCAACCATCTCGTCATTACCCAAACACGTGGCATCAGCTCCAGAAGTTGTTGAAGTGCGTGGTGAAATCTTCATGTCAATTGCTGCATTTGAAAAACTCAAAGCAGAACGCGAAGCAGAAAACCTTGAACGCATCAGTAATGGTCGTGCACCGTTACCTGTGCCCGTTAACCCACGCAATGCGGGTGCTGGCAGTCTGCGCCAAAAAGATCCAACAATTACAGCAAAGCGTGACATGTCGTTGTGGTCGTATCAATTGGGCGAAGTTATTGGTGGTCCTGAATTCACCAGTCATCATGACACGCTTGATTTTTTACGCACGCTTGGTTTTCCCGTCAACCCTGCAATCACCATTGTTGATTCCATTGAAGCAGTTGCGCAGTTCTGTCATGAATGGAAAGATCGTCGTCACGAATTGCCATATGAGATAGATGGTGTTGTTATCAAGGTTGATGACCTCAGTCAGCGCGAACAATTAGGTTTCACATCACGCGCTCCACGTTGGGCAATTGCTTTTAAGTTTCCACCCGAAGAAAAGCACACCCTCTTGCTTGATATTCAGGTCTCAGTTGGCCGTACGGGCCGAACCACTCCGTTTGCAGTTCTTGAACCGGTGTTTGTTGGCGGGTCCACCGTTGGTATGGCCACATTGCATAACCGCGATCAGGTCGCGGCCAAGGATGTTCGCCCAGGCGACACGGTTGTGGTGCGAAAGGCAGGAGACGTTATTCCAGAAGTCGTGGGGCCTGTGCTTTCTAAGCGCCCCAAGAACTCACAGCCATGGGTATTTCCCACCCAGTGTCCGTGTCCGGTGAAGTCAACTCTTGTCAAGCTTGACGATGTTGCCGATACGCGCTGTGTTGAGCCAAGTTGTCCGTTTCAACGCGACCAGCGCATTATGTATTTCGCGTCGCGTGGAGCAATGGATATTGAAGGTCTTGGCGATCGCACAGTGTTTGCATTGTCAGATGCTGGTCTCGTCACTGATGTTGGTGATTTGTATTCAGTCACGGTTGAGCAGTTGCTGACACTTGAAGGTTTTGCAGAACTCAGTGCACAAAATCTTGTCGCATCAATTCAGGCATCACGCTCACGCCCACTGCCAAAATTACTCACAGCACTTGGCATTAAAAATCTTGGCCCTGCAGCAGCAGAATCACTTGCATCGGAATTTGGTTCGCTCGATGCAATTGCAGTTGCAACACCAGAAGATTTGTCTGCAGTCGATGGTGTTGGTGGCGTTATCGCTGCATCAATCACGTCGTGGTTTGCAGTTGTAGAGAATGCGGTAATCATCGAAAAGCTGCGCACTGCAGGTGTTGAGTTCGGCCGTGTTGAAATCAGTACGCAACCACAGACGTTGGTTGGTAAAGCAGTCGTCGTCACAGGCACTCTCGCTGGCTATTCACGTGATGGGGCAGAAGAGGCAATTAAGAGTCGTGGCGGAAAGAGCCCAGGGAGCGTGAGTGCAAAGACTTTTGCCGTGGTTCTTGGCGATTCTCCTGGTGCAAGCAAAGTCACCAAAGCCGAG
>CAIYTS010000185.1 GCA_903929185.1 uncultured Acidimicrobiaceae bacterium | reverse complement strand
TGCGGCTTCGTCTGACTCGGACAACACGTCGAGAGTGAGTTGAGTCTTGTCTCGCAGTAATTCAATGAAGGCTGCAGTGTTTCGTGCTCGACGACATGCAGCCGTACCAACGATCTGAATTGTGGTGGCGCCAAGCGACCGTGCAGTAGCTACATATGACGCAATCACGTCAACAGTTCGTGTCATGGCTTCGAGAGAAAGTTCGCCGGTTGACTGCAGACCTTCACCCAGTCGTGTTGACGTAATGACGCGTGTACGTTCTGCGCCGTCGTCATCAATAACAAGAAGGTTCGTAGAATTCGTACCTACGTCGATTGCGGCAACTGTTGTCATAACGGTTGTGCGTAGGTAACGCCGCGTTCGTCAAGTTGATCTGCAACCCATTTGCCAACAGAGTCATCGCCGCCAGCAAGCCAATGCGCAAAATGCGCGTGTAAACATTTAACGCCACGTCGTGTGCCGCCAACACCAGCAGATGGACGTGGTCCGCTGTGTGAAGCAGGAATCATTGCATCACGTCGTTCCTGATATCGCACATGAATGGCATCGATTGCATCAAGTCCGATGATTGCTTCAACAGTGTTAACGCCACCATCAGCTTCAAGCGTGCTGACTGCATGAACTTCTGTACCGCCCACGAGCCAGTACAGCGTTGGCATGGGCGTGCCGTCTTCTAAGAGAGGCGCGTTCATCAGAACAACGGGTGCACCCTCGTGAGAACGAACCACGACGCGAAAATCGCCTTGAGGGATGCGTCCGATGAGTGCTGTGACTGCGGCGAGATCTTCTGGTGTTGGGGAAGCGCCGGGTAGTTGCATGAATTAGCGAACGACAAGCCACACAAGAACAGCAACGACGACAACAACAACTGGAATAGCCCGCTTGAGTATGGGGCTACCTGCTGCACTGAGGAGGTCAAGTGGTGCAACTTCTGCGCTATCGATGGTGCGGACACCTTCAGTTGGAGCTGCTTTTGGTGCAGGCGCAGCTGTTGCTGGTTGTTCTGCAATAAGAGCGTTCAAATTGACAACGAACTGTGCCAACAATTTGTCGCTGATGTCAGCCATTGCGCCGCGACCAAATTGTGCAACTTTTCCGGTGACGGAAAGATCTGTGTTGACAGTGACAGAGGTATTAGATGCATCGACTGCGGTCATCTCTGCTGTGATAACTGCTGCTGCGTTTCCCTTGCCCGTAGTGTCGCGTCCTTCGCCTTTCAGTACTACTTTGTGAGCAACGTCATCGCGCTCAATAAAACTTGCCTGGCCCTTGAACTGTGCCTGAATTGGTCCGACTTTTACTTTGACAACTCCGCGGTAGGTGTCACCTTCAACTTCTTGTAGTTGAGCTCCGGGAAGGCAGGGAGCAATGCGCTCTACGTCGGTGAGAATGCGCCACGCATCCTCAACAGGAACTGCAACAGTGAATTGATGATTTAGGTCCATGTGTCGAGATCCTCTGTGGTGTCGATGTCTGCTGAATTGCCTTCACAGGCTACTTCCCGAACGAGTTCAGGATGCAGGTGAATCAGAGTTCGTGCCCCTGCATCGGGGTCTGCGTCGAGGTCTTCAAATGTCTCCCAGACGCTCGAGTGAAGTCTGACGGGATTTCCTCGTGTGCCGTCATAGGTGGCAATCGCAATGGGAGATGAAGAGGACGCAACATTGGTCCATGCCTGTGGTGTGAGAAATGGTTGGTCTGCTAATCCGACAACAATGGCGTCGTATCCCTGGCTGCGTGCAAACTGCATGGCAGTGATGACAGAACTGCGTTGGCCAGTTTTCCAATCAGGATTATGTATCTCTTCAGTGTCGCCGATGTGGTCGCTGAGATCTAGTGCGCCTGAGACAACAATGAATCCATCTAGGTCACTGCTGGTCATTGCTTGCAATGAAAGCGAGAAGATTGTTTGCCCTTCGATGAGCGAGAGCAATTTATGTTGAGAGCCCGAAAAGCGAGTGCCTGAGCCAGCAGCCAGAAGGACCCCGAGGGCGGTGCTGTGACGTGCTTCCATTGGTAATAGCCTGCCTGAAATGGTTCGGGTTGGCACATTTCTGCGCGGGGTAGCCGCAATTGGCATTCTGAGTGCAGTTCTGTATGCCGGACCAGTGAGCGCAGCGAGCAATTCGGGCAAAGACAACGCTTCGCGTCGTATGCAAATGCCAGGTGCTCGCATTCGTCAGCGTCCTCAAATTTCGATTGATGCCATTCGAGCCTTAAATCTGATCATGCGAACAGAGAACAAAGAAGACCCGACGTATCTCGAGTCGCGTCGCGTCGTTTCAGATGGTGTTGCAGCGCGTCTCTCGCTCGATGCCGCTGAACTGCATCGTGCTTGGTCACGTGCGCCTCGTGATCATCAAATTGCTGTGCTTTCAGCACTCACACAACTTGGCGTGCCGTACATCGAAGGCAAAGAAGATTCGTACGTCAAGATGGATTGTTCAGGTTTGATGTGGTTCTCATGGCGTACAGCAGGCGTTGATATGCCGCGTCAAGCGGTGTCACAGCTCGATATCCGAATGAGAGTTGATCGCGAAAATGCGATTATGGGAGACGTTGTTGGTGAAGGAACTCACGTGCAGATGTTTCTCGGTATTGGTCTTGCGATGATTCATGCGCCATTTGATGGCAAGTTTGTGAAATTCAAAATCATGTCAGCTGAACAAGCGGCACGCGTTGCCTGGACAAACCCCAGCAATATTGCAACGTATCGCTTGTAGCAGTTAGTGAATTGCGCCGTCGCTGGCGCCAAGGGGCGACGCATTGCGCCCTGTACGAGTTGCGATAATTTCGCCCACGATTGAGATGGCAGTTTCTTCCGGTGTGCGACCACCGAGATCAAGCCCAATTGGTGAATGAACACGGGCTAAATCGGCTGCACTGGTGATGCCGACTTCGGCCATTCGCTCTAAGCGCTTTGCATGAGTTTTGCGACTGCCCATCACGCCGATGTATCCGGCCGAGGTTGCGAGAGCACCTTGAATTGCTGGAACGTCAAACTTTGGATCATGGGTCAAGATGCACACTGCATCTCGCGACGTTAAACGGTGGCCATTCTCTGTGAACATCGGGGTTGGCCACGTTACTTTTACCTCATCGGCCATAGGAAAGCGACGGCGTGTTGCAAACACTTCGCGTGCATCACACACAGTGACGTGGTAACCAAGAACTTTTGCAACGCGAGCTAATGCCGCTGTGAAATCAACTGCACCAAAAATCCACATGAGTGGTGGGGGAGAAAAACTTTCAATGAAGATGCGCACGGTTTCTGTGTCGATGAGATCTTCTGGTGTTGATTCGCCGTGAGGTCCGTAATGGCGTACCAAAGTACGACCGGCCTCAAGTTCACCAAGTGCATCGCGTGCCACGATTCTGTCAATGTCTGGATTACCAAGCGAGCCGCCAACAATGCCAGCAGGTGTGACGACCATGGTTGCGCCAACGTGTGGACCTTCGATAACAGTGACTAAAGCGACAGGCGAATTGTCACGAACATGTGAAGAAAAAGTTTGGTACGAATTCATGTTCACCATTCGAGAGGCTGAATGAAGAGGTGAATGATGCCGCCACACGTGAGACCAACAGCAAACGCTTCATCATCTGAATAGCCAAACGTGACAACGCGGCTGGGTTGCTCGCCAGAAAGAATTGCCAGTGCCTCTGAGACAACAGCACTTTCGACGCATCCACCACTAACGGAACCACTGACTTCGCCGTCTTGATTGACTGCCATTGCAGCGCCTGCACCTCGCGGACCAGAGCCTTCAATGTCAACAACGCGTGCAACTGCAACTCGTTTACCGTCGGCTTGCCAACGATCGATGTCAGTAAGAAGTTCACGCATGATTAATGACCTTAGTGAGTTGCTCGAGTGCGTCGAGAGAATGTCCCTCTACGAAGTCATCAACATACGGCAGTGCGGCGGCCATTCCACGTGCGAGTGGCGCATAACCCGGCGTGACTTTGAGTGGATTCACCCACACAATGCGAAATGCCACACGATGAAGCCGTTCCATTTGTTCCGCAAGCACAATCGGGTCTCCGCGATCCCAGCCATCTGACAACACCACCACAATTGCTCCGCGGGCCATGCCGCGAACGCCCCATTCGTTATTGAATAAGCGTAGGGTCTCACCGAGACGGGTTCCGCCGCTCCAGTCACGCACGTTTTCGCCGGCAGCACGTAAAGCGCGATCAGGATCTTTCGAAGATAGTTCGCGCGTGATGCGGGTGAGTCGAGTGCCAAGAGTGAACGCTTCAACACGTTGGCGACCAGCAACGCCTGCATGAACAAACCGAACAAGCGCGCGTGCATACGGTTCCATGGAGCCACTGATGTCGAGAAGGAACACGATGCGTCGAGGTTTGTCACCTTTTGTCACCCAATGGCGTCGCATTGGTTCGCCACTTGCAGCAAGAGATGCTCGAACTGTTGCACGCATGTCGGGGCGCTTGCCGCGAGCACGTGTTGGTTTCATGCGCAGTGATGGGCGGGGAGGGCCTGCAACGCGCAAGGACTGCATGAACATTTGAGCTTGTTGCATCTCGTCGTTCGAATAGTCAGCAAAATCTTTGTCGCGCAATGTTTCAACACCAGAGAATCGCAATGTGATGGTGGGTTCGTCTGACGCATCAGCGTTGCCGTCTGCACTGCCTTCCTCTTCTTCACTATCAAGGGCGAGTGTGACCTTTAGTTGTTCTTCTTCATCAGCTTCTACTGATTCGCGGTGCTCCCAAAAAACATTGAATGCCTTGTCGAACATTGCAATGTCTTCTGGACGGCGCACCAAAGTGGCACGACCCGTCCAGTACACAGACTGGCGGTCATCAATGCCGACTAACGACAACGCATTAATGAACGTGAGAACAGAATCAAGTGGCGTTGCAATGTCGAGACGGCGAAGAACGCGCGCGAATCCGACTGCAAGCCGGTCAGGGTTTGACTCAACCGTGAAGGAGGCCACGGTCGAATGCCTGTTGAACAACGCCAGCGATTCCGTGATCGCGCACACGACTGTGATCTTCGCGATATTTCAGCACCGTGCCGAGTGTGCGGTCGAGAACTGTTTCGTCGATTTCAGTGATGCCGAGACGACCCAATGCAGCAGCCCAGTCGATAGTTTCTGCAACTCCAGGTGGTTTGTACAAGTTGATGGCGCGAAGTGCTTCGACTGCGCCTGCAACTTGGCGAGCAAGAACTTCGCTTGCTTCGGGAACGCGCATCCGCACAATTTCTACTTCACGATCAAACGAAGGATGTTCAACCCAGTGATACAGGCAACGACGCTTCAACGCATCGTGAACGTCACGGGTGCGGTTGGACGTGAGAATCACGATGGGTGGGTTGTCTGTGCGAAATGTTCCGATTTCGGGAACTGTTACTTGGAAATCTGACAACACTTCCAAGAGGTACGCCTCGAACTCATCATCGGCGCGGTCGATTTCGTCGATCAGTAATACCGGCGGAGTCGCGTGTCCGTGATCGATTGCACGAAGAAGTGCACGCTTCAATAAGAACCGTTCGTCATACAGCTGGCCTTCAAGTTCTGCGGTGCCTGATTGTGCAGCTTCACCAGATGCTTCTGCAGCACGTAGGTGCAACAGCTGTCGTGAGTAATCCCAGTCGTACACAGCTTGCGCAGCGTCGATTCCTTCGTAACACTGCAAACGGATCAGTTCGGCATCTTGCCAACGCGCAATGCTTTTTGCCAATTCGGTTTTACCAACACCAGCTTCACCTTCGAGAAAAAGTGGGCGGTGCAACGTGAGTGCAAGAAAGACGGCAGTGACAAGACCTTCGTCAGCTAAGTATCCGTGTGCGGCTAGCCCGTCAGCGACTTCTTGAGTGGTTTTTGGCTCGTATGACACAGATAGAGCGTAGGGGATAGAGCCCTATGAGTCCCATCCGAGACCGAATCGGTCAAGGGTGCGCAACCATGTATTGCGTGTTCCGGTCTTATCTTCGTGGTCAAGCGACCATCGAGTGGCCTGAATGCCAATAAATCGAAATGGCTCTGGTGGAAATGGCACAGGCTTTGTGCGTACAAATTCTGTTGCGGTCGCTCGAGTGCGTCGACCATCAATGAGATCAAGCATCACTTCAGCACCGAATCGCGACGCAGCAACGCCGAGGCCGGTGTAGCCAAGTGCATATGACACGCGACCGCCCATTGCTTTGCCCCAGAACACGCAGTAGCGACTGCATGTATCAATAACGCCGCCCCACATATGAGAAAAGCGAACGCCTTCGAGTTGAGGAAACGTTTCAAAGAAATGTTTTGCTAAGCGTGCCCATGATTCAGGACGCGATTCATTTTCTTGACGAACTTTTCCTGCAAAGAAATACACCGCGTCATATCCGCCCCACAAGATGCGATTGTCCTCGGTGAGTCGGTAGTAGTGAAATTGATTCGGAATGTCGCTGAGACCTTGACGATTCTTCCAACCAATGGATTCAAGTTGTGCAGGCGTCAGTGGTTCTGTGACCATGCAATAGTCATAGACGGGCGCGACGTAATTACTGAGACGTTTTAGAACTGGCTTAAATGCATTTGTCGCAAGTGCAACTTTTCCTGCACGAATAGCGCCAAGCGGGGTTGTAACTAATACGCCCACTCCATCTTTTTCCATTGACAATGCTTTCGAATCTTCATAAATGCGAACGCCTAATGATTCAGCTGCAGCTTTTAGTCCCCAAACCAATCGTGCAGGGTCAATCAATGCAACACCATCATGACGCCAGAGTCCACCGGTATAGAGCGGCGAATGAACTTGATCTTGCACTGCGTCGCGGTCAAGCCATGAAACTTTTTGCCCGAGTTTGCGAAGATGTGCGTAGTCGTCGCGCAATTCATCGAGATACGAGGTTGGGTGTGATGTCATTGCTACATCGATGGAGCCAGTACGTTCCCAATCACAATCGATGTTGTATTTCGTAATTGCATTTTCGATGTCATCGAGATTTTTTAATCCCAACTCTTCGAGGATTGCTACTTCGTCGGGGAATCGTGCTTGGGCATTCGCAATGCCGTGTGTCAGTGACGCATCAACAAATCCGCCGTTACGGCCGCTTGCAGCAGAGCCCACCTCATGGGCCTCAATGAGAATGACATCGCGCGACGGATCGCGTTCTTTGGCGAGGATGGCGGTCCAGAGGCCTGTGTAGCCACCGCCAATAATGCAGAGGTCACAGCTTTCAGTGCGGACCAGTGTGGGGTTCGAATCGGGTTCGTCTACGTCTTCATACCAGTAGGGATATGTATCTGCGTCGGCGATCGCGTCGAGATGACGCTCGTCCATGGTTTCACCACCTTGTGACAGTCAGGCTAGCCGAGCCCTCTGGCTACTGTGGGCGTATGGAACTTGGATTAACGGGGAAAACCGCTGCGGTCGCTGCTGGAACTGCTGGATTGGGCCTTGGGACCGCCAAGGCGCTTGCTGCAGATGGGGTGCGCGTCGTTGTATGCGGGCGCGATGAGAATCGCTTAGAAAAGGCGCTCGTTGAAATCGGGCATGGGGCAATCGGGTTTGTGTGCGATGTATCGACTGATGTCGGTGGCCGGGAGTTTGCAGAACGTGCCATTGAGACTCTCGGATCAATCGACATTCTTGTTGCCAATGGGGGCGGGCCTCCTCCAGGTGGTTTTGCACAGACTCCTGAAGCGCAATATTTAGAGGCACTGCAAAAAAACTTACTCAGCGTTGTCGCAATGTGTCAGGTGGCAGTTCCTCCCATGCGTGAACGTGGATGGGGCCGCGTACTTGCCATTACGTCAGTTGCGGTGCGTCAGCCAATGAACAATCTGATCTTGTCGAACACGGCTCGTGCCGGAGTGACAGGGTTCTTAAAGACTCTCGCGCGCGAAGTTGCAGGCGATGGTGTAACTGTGAATTCCATTCAGCCCGGAACTCATGCCACTGATCGCATAACGCAGTTGTACGGAGCAAACCCCGACGCAAAAGCGATGGGCATTCCTGCGGGCATCATGGGAGATGCAGATGACTTCGGACGCATCGGTGCATTCATGTGTAGCGATTCTGCAAAGTTCATGACTGGCGTACAACTACATGTCGATGGCGGTTCGTACGCCGGATTGCTATAGGTTCATCTCATGCTTCATCACATCGTGTTATTTACGTGGAACGACAAAGTTCCTGCAGGTCATCCAGAAGTTGCGGCCAACGTGCTGCGCAAGTATGCAGCAACCCTTGATGGGCTCGTGTCGTACAACTGCGGCCCGAACGCGGGACATACATCTACGGCAGCTGACTTTGCAGTGTCAGCAGTATTTGAAGATGTTGCTGCGTGGCATGCATACGACACCGCCGATGAACACAACAGAATCCGTGCTGAAGTATTCGGCCCGTACGTTGCGAATCGCGCTGTTATTCAATTTGAGAGCTAAGACTCCGTAGCGCTGCACGTTCTTCCCACTTGTTGGCGATGAACCACGCAAGAAGAACAGTGGCCCAACCGGCTAGACCATCAATGACGTAGTGCTCGCCGAAATACACGAGCGCTGTCAACATTGCAATGGGGTAGGCAAGTGCTGCGATACGAATCCATGGTCGAGAGTTGCGCGTAAACCACAGAGTAACCAATAACGCCATGCCTGCGTGTAGCGATGGCATCGGCGCAACAGCATTTAAGACTCCGGCTCCGCGATCAAGTGTTTTCGACACGGTCTTTAAATGCAGTTCCCACCAGCCACGGCCTGTGATGCGAGCAATGGGTGGTAAGTATCCCCTGTGTGATGCCATCCATGGAGGAGCAGCCGGGAAAATAATGAATACGAATACGGCAATGCTGAGTGTGAGTGTGAATCGGCGCACGTAGTGAAGCCATGATGCGCGGTTTCGAAGTCGTAACAACACAAGAGGCAATACAGGGAACACAAAATGTGTCATGTAAATGATGGAGCCGACGACGTCGTACCACTTCACATCGTTAGGCGTATAGAAGCGACGTTGCATTCCTGAAATTGGTTCGCGACCGAGAGTAATGAAACTATCCAGATCGCGTAGCGCCGTGTAGTTGACACCGATGCCCCATTGGTCTGCGGTACCCCGGCTGTAGTCGTAGATCATGTAGATCACGACGAGAAGTGCCCAGTCGCGCAGCATCTGAATAACGTGTTCGCGAGTACGTCCAAGAGATGCGCATCCGAATGCGCCAAACATCCAGAGAAGGACGGCTAGTCGGTCAACGGGAATGCCATGGACAACAAGGCTCCAGAAAAACACTGCGACATATGTCAGCAGAAAATATGGACGAAGCGTGCCGAGGTAATTCTCGGCTGCTTTCATCGGCAACTTCTATTTGCTAGTTGATTCGAGTGCTCTGCGCACCAAGACCTCAGCGAGGTGAACGCGATATTGCGCACTTGCATTGAGGTCTGATTGTGGCTCTGCTTCAGCGCCGGCAAGTTTTGCTGCATCACTGATGCTTGCGCCGCCTGCAATTGCTTTTGCAACACTTGTTGCCAGCACAGGAACTGATCCCATGTTGACAAGGCCAACGCCGGACTCAGTGCCGCGCTTCCATGCAGCGACTCCGACGATTGCCCAGTCTTGAGCACGGCGGTTGAACTTCTGGAAACCCCATGTTGCGCCGTTCATCTTTGGCACGCGAATCTCTGTGAGCATCTCGTCAGGAGCAAGTGCCGATTCAAGGAAGCCGATATAGAAATCAGCTGCCGCGATTTCGCGAGTGCCGTTCGGACCTTGCACAACATATGTTGCACCAAGTGCCAAGGTTGTTGCTGGCAAGTCAGATGCTGAGTCGGCGTGCGCGATAGAACCACCGATGGTTCCGCGATGGCGAACCTGTGGGTCACCAACGTGGCTAGCAGCGAACGACAAAAGAGGTGCGTGCTCGGCAAGGATTGGTGATTTTTCAACATCCATGTGACGTGTGAGTGCGCCAATTGCGATGTGGTCGCCCGCATCACGGATGTATGACAAGTCTTGAATACGTGCGATGTCAATCAGCACTGCTGGTTGAGCAAGGCGCAACTTCATCAGTGGCAACAAGCTGTGGCCACCAGCAAGGAATTTGGCGTCTTCGCCGTATTCACTAACAAGTGAGATTGCTTCAGCGGCAGAAGATGCGCGCTTGTAATCGAATGGTGCAGGAATCATGTGAGTGTCTCCGACTTACTTATTGTTGGCGCATGCGAGCACCGACTTGACGATGTTGTGATATCCGGTGCAACGGCACAGGTTGCCTTCAAGGCCGATGCGCACTTGTTCTTCTGTTGGAGAAGGGTTCTCGTTCAAAAGGCCAATCGCTGCCATGACCATGCCAGGTGTGCAATAGCCGCACTGCAGGCCGTGGTTCTCCATGAATGCTTGCTGCATTGGGTGCATAACACCATCTTTGGCAAGACCTTCGATAGTTGTGACTGTGCCGCCATCAGCTTGTACAGCAAGAACGGTGCAGCTCTTTACTGATTCACCGTTGAGGTGCAATGAGCATGCGCCGCAGCTTGAGGTGTCGCAACCGATATTGGTACCGGTGAGGCCGAGTGATTCGCGCACGTACTGGACGAGCAGGGTGCGTGGTTCAACGTCACTTTCGTGTGTTGTTCCGTTAACGGTGATGGTGACCTTCATGTTGGCTTCCTTTGTGTGTAGTTCTGAGTAAGTAGTAGTTGGTTATCGTGCGGACTGAATTGCAGCCCACACCTTTTCTGCGGTGGTTGGCATGTCGATGTGCTTGACGCCGAATTGTGAAACGGCATCAACAACAGCTGACTGCACTGATGGCGTAGATCCGATGGTGCCAGACTCGCCAATTCCCTTGGCGCCAATCAAGTTGATAGGAGTTGGTGTTTCCATGTGCACAACAGTGACGCTTGGAAGTTCTGCAGCCGAGATGAATGCATAGTCAGCAAGGTTTGACGTGATGGGGTTGCCGTCTGGGTCGTAGCACACCTCTTCGAGAAGTGCTTGTGCCACACCTTGTGCAACGCCGCCATGAATTTGTCCTTCAAGCAACATTGGATTCAATACTTTTCCGGCATCGTCACATGCGGTGTGAGCAATGTGGGTTACTTTGCCTGTCTCAACGTCAACTTCGACAACTGCAACGTGTGCACCAAATGGGAACGTAGCGCCGGAAACGTTGATGACGTCAGAGTGGACAAGACCGCCTGATTGCTTTTCAGCAACTGCAAGATCAGCCCATGTCTTTGCGACTGCTGGAGTACCTGCAACGTGGAAACTTCCGGCATCTTTGTCAAGAACAATGTCTTCTTCACTTGCTTCTAACAAACGAGCAGCAACTGACTTTGCTTTGTTCACCAATTCAGCAGCGACTGCGAATACCGCGTTACCACCTTGTTGCAATGAACGTGATCCCATGGTTCCGGTTCCGATTGGTACAAGGTCGGTATCGCCCCATACCAATTCGATGTTCTCAATGGGGATACCTGTTTGTTCGTTAGCGAGCATGGCCCATGATGTTGCATGGCCTTGTCCGTGTGGCGATGTACCGGTGTAGATCAGTGCATGACCATTGTCTTGAATTTCAACTTTTGCTGATTCACCATTGCCAACGCCGCCGGTGATCTCTACATAGACACTGACGCCGATGCCGATCTGCTTTGTTGCACCGCTGTCGCGAGCTACTTTCTGCTTTGCGCGCCAGCCCTTGTAGTCAGCTGCATCGAGAACCTTATTCAATGATGTTTCGTAGTCACCTACGTCGTATGTCTGACCAACAACTGTGGTGTGTGGTGTCATGAACTTCGGAATGAGGTTCTTACGACGAACTTCAACGGCATCCATGCCGATTTCCAAAGCGAAAATATCCATCGCGCGTTCAATTGCTGCTGTTGCCTCTGGTCGACCAGCGCCGCGGTAAGCAACGGTTGGTGTTGTATTTGTAACAACAGATGTTGTGCGGCATTCGATGTTTGGAATTGCGTACACACCAGAAGACATTGGGCGTGTCATGAACGGAGCAAGGATTGTTCCCATGTCTACCCATGAACCTGAATCTTGAATGGCCCAGAGTTGGTAATGGGTGACTGTGCCGTCGCGCTTGCCACCAATAGTGACGTACTGCAACTGCGCACGACCATGGCCAAGACCAACCATTGACTCGCTGCGAGTTTCACGCCAGCGAACAGCTTTGCCGACACGCTTTGCGATAACGCCCAACAAGAGCTCTTCAGGGTATGCGCCGATCTTTGCACCGAAACCGCCACCAACGTCGGGTGTCTTTACATGAACCATGCTGGCGTCAATGCCGTTTGCAGCAGCGATAGGAGCAACTGCACCTTGTGCGTGCTGTGTAGAAAGCCATTCAGTAAGGCGACCATCTTTGCCCCAAGACGCAGCAGCACCGCGAACTTCGAGTGGACAAGGAGCCACGCGCTGGTTCAAGAAGCGACCTTTGGCAACTACTTCACAATCAGCAAAGTAGGCATCGCCGGTGTTGTCGGGTAGTCCGAGAACCATGGAGTCAAAAACAACGTTGCTTCCGCATGCTTCGTACAGCAAGGTTGTGCTTGCCATTGCTTCTTCAAGATCAATGAGAGCAGGAAGCACGTCGTAGTCGATAACAACTGCGTCAATGGCGTCTTCACCCTGTTCGCGCGTGTTGCTGACAATGGCTGCAATTGGCTCACCAACAAAACGAACTTTGTCTGTTGCAAGAAGTGTGCGGGTTGCAGCAGGGTTGTATGCCGATGGCACGAATTCAAGACCAAGGTCTTTGCCTGTCAGCACGGCAATGATGCCAGGCATTGACGCTGCATCAGAAGTGTCGATAGATGTGATGACACCATGTGCAACAGTGCTGCGAACATAAGTGACATGAAGTGCACCCTGAAGCGCTGGTTCATCTAAAAGGTCATCGACGTATACGCCACCTGTTGTGAGAAATTTTGGATCTTCTTTACGAAGAACACGATTTCCAAGAATGCTTCCAGCCATTTCAAAACCCCCGAAGTCGGTAAGACAGTAAAAGGAACACTACCGAGTGGAATTGGGCGGGCTCGCATGGAGCCTTGGGGCTGCGTCTCCTACGGGGCTAAAGGAGCAAGTGGAGAAGCGGGGGTGCCGTTGGTGGCATTGCGCACGGTCAAAATGTCGGTAATCAACGTGTACGGCCAAGTGGTTGGCAGTGTGGTGGGCAACGTGGGCATTGGGACAAGCGAGAGGCGCTGTTCGCCCGGCAGGACATAACCCAATTGGGCGCGGGCGGCGTTGCGGATTCCTTCGGGGGTTTGCAGAGCATTTACTTCGGTCTGCAATTGTTCGTTTGCATCAGCAAGGGCCGTGAACTCAGTGTTCTTTTCGGCAATGGCCGAGCGTTGCGTTACAAAGTCCATTAAGGGAAAGAAGAATAAGGATGTGCCGCCGGCAACGACCACAGTGGCCAGTGCGAGTCGAGCGATCCAGCGCGTTAACGGACTGCGAGCGATGCGCTGGTCAAGGGGGGTGGGGCGTACAAGTGAACTAGTCACGTCGCGCGTGCGAGAACGCAGACGCGAGAGAGGGTTCAAAAAACGTGGAGCCACGTCTCCATTGTGGCGTGAAACACGGACTGAACCGTGGCACACGAACAGATGTTCGTTACTTCAGAGGCGCAAGGGCACTACGTCCGCGGAAGCGGGCAGTGTCGCCGAGCATTTCTTCGATGCGCAGGAGTTGGTTGTACTTAGCGACGCGGTCGCTTCGTGCTGGTGCACCCGTTTTGATTTGGCCGCAATTTGTTGCAACCGCGAGATCAGCAATTGTTGAATCTTCGGTTTCTCCACTGCGGTGGCTCATGACACTTGTATAGGAATGACGTGTTGCCAATTCAACTGTGTCGAGAGTTTCGCTGAGAGTTCCGATTTGGTTGACCTTGATCAGAACGCTGTTTGCAACAGACTGGTCGATTCCCATTTGCAGGCGACGAGTGTTGGTAACAAACAAGTCATCTCCAACTAATTGAATGCGTGATCCGAGCGCAGCGGTCATCTGTGCCCAGCCGCTCCAGTCATTTTCTGCCATGCCGTCTTCAATGCTGACGATGGGGTAGCGATCAACGAGTGATGTCCACCACTCAACCATTTGTGGAGCAGACAAAACTTTGCCTTCACCGGTCAGGTGATACTCACCATCGCGATACAACTCGCTCATGGCGGGGTCGAGCGCGATTGCAATATCAGTACCTGGTGCGTAACCGGCGTTTTCAATTGCTTCAACAAGAATTGCTACTGCAGCTTCATTGCTCGACAAGTTCGGCGCAAAGCCACCCTCGTCGCCAACAGCAGTTGAGAGTCCACGATCAGCAAGAACCTTTTTTAGAGTGTGATATGTCTCAACGCCCCAACGAACTGCTTCGCGGAAACTGGGAGCACCCACTGGCATGATCATGAATTCTTGAAGGTCGACGTTGTTGTCAGCATGAGCGCCACCATTAATGACGTTCATCATGGGAACGGGCAATACATGTGCGTGTGGACCACCGATAGCGCGAAACAACGGAAGCTCTAACTCGCTAGCTGCGGCATGTGCGACAGACAAACTGACTCCGAGCATTGCGTTTGCACCGAGACGTGATTTGTTTTCTGTTCCGTCAAGTTCAATCAGGGCATTGTCAAGAGCTCGCTGGTTTGTGGCGTCCATTCCGATGACGACTTGAGCGATGAGGTTGTTGACATTTTCAACTGCGCGCAAAACGCCCTTGCCTAAGTAACGCGAACCGCCGTCGCGAAGTTCTACTGCTTCGTATTCACCTGTTGAAGCACCTGATGGAACGATGGCTCGTCCGGTTGCGCCACTGTCAAGTACTACTTCTACTTCGACTGTTGGATTACCGCGAGAATCTAAAACTTCGCGGCCGACTACTTCGACGATTTCACTCATAGCTATAACGCTAGTGAGTTGGGTGGGACTTAACCACTTCCCACAATTCGTCTAGTTCCGAGGCTGATAAAGATGCCATTTCAAGTCCCTGGCTGGCCGCTAAGTGAGTCACGCCTTCGACTCGTGCACGAAACTTAAATACCGCGGAACGCAAGGCACTCTCTGGATCAATGTCGAGATGACGAGCCACATTGACAACAGCAAAAAAGAGATCGCCCACTTCGACCATGGTTGACTCTGGATCACCAATGCCGATGGCGTTATGTACCTCTTGCAATTCCTCAGCGACTTTTTCTAGTGGTCCATCTGCATTGGCCCAATCGAATCCAACCCGAGAAGCGCGTTGCTGCACTTTGGTTGCAAACGATAATGCTGGTGCTGCTTCTACGACGCCATCGAATGGACCAGAGCGCTCAGGCTTTTCAGCTTTCTTAATTGCTTCCCAATTGTTTTCAACATCTTGTGATGATGTGACAACAACATCGGAGAAAACATGAGGGTGCCGCGACACCAGTTTGTCGTGAACGGTGCGCGCAACATCAGCCATCGTGAAGCGGCCTTGTTCTTCTGCAATTGCGGCATGGAATTCAACTTGATACAACAAGTCACCCAATTCTTCAATCAGGTCAATATCCGTAGATGGGTCAGATTCGTCAAGTCGTGAGATGGCATCAACTACTTCGTACGTTTCCTCAATGAGGTAGCGCACTAATGATTGGTGAGTTTGTTCGCTGTCCCATGGGCATTCATTGCGCAGCGTGCGAGCAAGTTCATGAAACTGTGCCAACTCGTGAGCTACGGGAGTTCCGAGGTGAGGAATATAGAGAGAGGTGAGGTGGTCAGCTTCAAGAGTTCGGTCCATGTTGCTCCACGTGGTGTGTGCAATCTGTTCATCAGGAAGGCCGAGATGATGCAGCAGGATGACTTCTGTTTCTGGGTCTGGATCATCGATAGACAATTTGATATCGGATAACACCCAATTGGCATGTGTGTGCGCCACCAACATCGGCCCGGAGATCCCTGCAGCTGCCTGAGCAAAGACATGGCCGTCAATGAGGCGCACGCCGGTTTCGATGGGGTCAATGTTTAGCGCTCGCCATACGTCTTCTAAAAACGACACTGCCGGAAGAATGACAAGTTCAATGTCAGTACGTGCGCGTAAGTGCGCAACGGACTTTTCAAGAACAGTTGGTGACCCCGGTACTGCATAGAGCACGTCGCCATGTTTGGTCGCTGCGTCCACCAGTGTGAGCGCAATGTCTCGGTACACATCATCAAACGATGGGGCACTGTCATATAAATGGTCAAACGTCGTGGCGTCGGTGACTAAATATGCAGACGGATGATGAACCGTGCGCAGAAAGCGAACAGAAGTTGAGTTAATAGCAGCGAGCGTGTCGGCAGTAATGAGGCCGGGATTACCTGGCCCGAGACCGACGACAACGATGCGTGCCATTAGCTAATGGTGGCGGTTGCGCCGTTCCAAACTCCGTATGCGGAACTGACTGTGATGTCGGCAGTTGCCATGTAGCCAGCAAGGAGTGTGATGCCAGGGTTTTCTGCAACAACAGTTGCAACAGAATCCTTCACGTCAGTAAATGGAGCGCTGAGAATGATGTGATATCCAAAAGAGCTCTTTACTGGTCCGGTGGGAACACCAGGCTTTGCAGCAACTGCACCAATCATGAAATCTTTATCGAACGATGTTTGCAAGTCAGCAAGTGCTTGACATGGCTGGTCGCCATTGGCCAACGATCCACCAGATTTGTCTGCGCCAGGTTCGATTGACTTCTTTGCTGCTTCATCAGCGAACTTGGTTCCAGACTTCAAATCTGCAAGAACAGTCTGTGCTTCTGCTTCAGTTTTCACAAGGATGTGGCTGAGGCACAGAACGCCGGCAGATGCTGGTGACTTTGAATACAGC
>CAIYTS010000184.1 GCA_903929185.1 uncultured Acidimicrobiaceae bacterium | reverse complement strand
GATGTGCAGTACTCAACCCAGCGAAGTCCGGCGAAACTCCGGCACTGTCCCGCAACGGTGATGCTGGTCGGAGAAATCCGATCCAGACAAGTCCGGTCGCCTGTTTGTGTATGCGAAACCGAACCTCGAAGGAAGGGCGGCCCGCGGAGAGTGCAGCGTCAGCTGTTTTCACTGTGACCCACTCTTCTTTCTCCAAATTTCTGGAGGAAGAATCATGTCAATTATCAGAATGTCTCGCATGCGAGCACTTACCGCAGCACTAGCTGCAACCCTTGTTCTTGCAGCGTGTGGAAGTAGTGGCTCAACGCCCGACACCACAATGCCTGCAGTTACTCACCGCATTGTCAGCCTGTCGCCAACTGCAACAGAGATGCTGTACGCCATTGGTGCTGGCGATCAAGTAGTCGCTGTTGATTCACTCAGTACTTACCCCACTGAAGTGGCAGACAAAGTGACAAAGATGTCTGCGTACGAGCCGAGTGTTGAAGCAATTATTGGATACACACCTGATGTTGTGTTGATTTCAAATGACATGAACAAGATCACTGAGCAGTTGCAGTCAATTTCGAGCCAGAAAATCACTGTATGGACCGGTGCTGCAGCAGCAACGCTGGACGATGTGTACAAACAAATCACTGAACTTGGTGCGTTAACTGGACACGACAAAGATGCATCGACATTGATTGAGTCAATGAAGTCACGCATTGCAAAGGCAACAGAAAAAGTGTCGGCCCCAATGTCAGCACAGTCGTACTTCTACGAATTAGACAACACGTTGTATTCAGTAACTTCGAACACCTTTGTAGGCGCGTTACTGAAACCATTTGGGTTCACAAATATCGCCGATGGTGTTGAAGTCGGGAATGATTACCCGCAACTGAATGCCGAAGCAATTGTCAAAGCCAATCCATCGGTTGTCTTTCTCGCTGATACCAAATGCTGTGCAACAAATACAGCAGAAGTGGCTAAGCGCCCAGGCTGGGCCGGAATTGATGCCGTGAAGAACGGTCATGTTGTCGAGCTTGATGATGACGTTGCTTCCCGATGGGGACCCCGTGTAGTCGACCTGGTCGAGCAATTTGCCGCAGCAATCGCAGCAGCATCTAAGTAGTAGCCACTGATGTCGACGTCAATGAATAAGCGTGGCGCAAGCCGGTGGTGGATTCCTGCTGCTGGCGTGGCGCTCGCATGTTCATTGTTGCTCGGTTTAATGATTGGGCCAGCTGGCCCCACATGGTGGCGCGTGCCGCTTGAGTTGTTGAATCGTTTACCGTTCTTCTCGGTGCACAGTGGTTTAACACCCACCGATTGGTCCATCGTGTCGCAAATACGTGCGCCTCGAGTTGTCCTTGCAGCAATCGTTGGTTCAACGTTGTCCATCGCTGGGGCTAGTTACCAAGGTGTATTTCGTAACCCATTGGTTGACCCGTATCTCTTGGGCGTTGCTGCTGGTGCGGGTCTTGGCGCAACAATCGTGATCACCATTAATCGGTCTGGTACGAGTAGCTGGATTATTGACCCTCTGCCGATGATTGCATTTGGTGGCGGATTGATCGCTGTTCTTGTTACATACCTCGTCGGTACGACGGGGAAGGGCGAACGTAGTTCCACAAGCCTGGTGCTTGCTGGTGTTGCAGTCACTTCGCTTGCGACAGCGGCACAAACATTTCTGTTGCAGCGCAACTCTGATGTTGTGCGTCAGGTGTATTCGTGGATTCTTGGTCGACTATCGAGCGCTACATGGGGCGACGTTCGCTTGGTGCTGCCGTACGTTGTGTTCTCAACAGTTGTGTTGTTGTTGCATCGTCGTCTTCTTGACGTGTTGCGGGTGGGCGATGAAGAGGCCACTGCGCTCGGCGTCAATGTGTCGCGCGTTCGCCTTGTTGTCGTTATTGCAGCAACTCTTGGAACTGCCTCAGTTGTAGCCGTGAGCGGACTCATCGGTTTCGTAGGCATTATCGTGCCCCATGCAGTGCGACTAGTAGTGGGCACGTCATACCGACTCGTATTGCCAATTTCATTGTTGTTTGGCGCAGCGTTCTTGATACTTGCTGACATTCCTGGGCGAGTGTTGGATAATCCAGCCGAAACACCAATCGGTGTTGTTACTGCATTTCTCGGAGCCCCATTTTTCTTGCTTATCTTGCGTACACGAAAGAATGAACGATGACATCTTTAGCGTTTGATCACGTCAGTGTTGAATATTCAAAGCGCACTGCGGTCGCTGCATTTACAGACACTGTGAAGCCAGGTGAATGGTTGTGCATTATCGGGCCGAATGGTGCTGGTAAGTCCTCGTTGTTGCGCGCCATTGCTGGTGTTGTGCCACATGCCGGAAAAATTCTGGTTGACGGTTCACCATTGACAGCGCGTTCATCACGTCGCCGTGCGCAACTCATTGCGTATGTGCCGCAAACTCCGGTGTTGCCGTCCGGCATGACTGGTGCAGAGTATGTGCTTCTTGGTCGTAATCCATTCGTTACTCATTTCGGCAGCGAATCAGAACTTGATCATTCAATGGTTGACGATGTCATTGATCGTCTCGACTTAGCTGACCTTGCAACGCGCGATGTAGACACTTTGTCTGGTGGAGAGCGTCAACGGTTAGTAATCGCCCGCGCCATTGCGCAAGAGGCACCTATTTTGTTGCTCGATGAACCAACGGCAGCGCTTGATATTGGACATCAACAACAGGCACTGGAGCTGGTCGACAAATTGCGTCGTGAACACGGCCTCACCGTTGTCTCAGCAATGCATGACCTCACCCTGGCTGGTATTTACTCAGATCGATTGATTCTGATGCACGCAGGCCATGTGGTGGCACAGGGCCCCGCCCAAGATGTTCTTCGTCCTGAGACTCTGGGCGAGTTCTACGGCGTCTCTGTGCGTGTGCACCGAGAAGATGATGGCACCATCATTGTTGTGCCAAACCGTACGACGTCGTTCTGATTGAGGCGCAAACACGTGCCGTAGTACGGTCGTATCGTGCCTCGCCCCTTAGATCCACGTCTTCTTGATTCATGCGTTGAAGGTGTGGCGGCCACTCACCAACGCCTGTTAGAAGTTGTCGACGCGATGACTCCTGAGCAATTTGCCGCGTCGTCGTCATTGCCTGGCTGGAACAGAACAACTCTCGTTGGACACCTCACGATGAATGCACGTAGTTACGTACATCTCTTGGTATGTGCTGGCAGGGGAGAAGTAGGCGAACAGTATCCGGGTGGAGTCAGTGCTCGTAACGCAGGTATCGAAGAAGCAGCGCAGTGGAGCCCAGAACAGGCAACGAAAGAGTTACGCAAAGCCGTGTACATGCTGGAAGGTGCATGGGCAGGTGCAACAAATGCCATGTGGAATGGAACTGGAACGGTTGTTTCAGGGTCAGTAATAGCAATGCATGATGTTCCATTTCTTCGT
>CAIYTS010000183.1 GCA_903929185.1 uncultured Acidimicrobiaceae bacterium | reverse complement strand
GACGTCAACGTTGGTGTTGTGCGCGACGTTGTTGCACGTATCCGTGAACAGACAATCGGCGTCACAGTTTCAGAGGCGCTTGACCCCAGTCAGCAAATCATCAAAATCGTTAATGCCGAATTGGTGGCAATGCTTGGTGGGGAAACTCTCAAGATTGCTTACAGCAGCATTCCGCCCACGGTCATTCTTATGGCCGGTCTGCAGGGTTCGGGTAAGACCACTAGCGCTGCAAAGTTGGCGCGTTGGTTTAAGTCTCAAGGCCGTCAACCGCTTCTTGTCGGCGCTGACTTACAACGCCCGGCAGCAGTTGATCAGTTGCGCACGCTTGGTGCCCAAGTTGGCGTACCGGTGTTCTCAGAACCAGGCGACCCAGTTAATACGGCACGTCGCGGTCTTGAAGAAGCACGACGACTGGGTAAAGACATTCTTATTGTCGACACCGCTGGTCGTTTAGCAATTGATGAAGAAATGATGCAGCAAGTTGCTGACATTTCGCGCGCTGTCATTCCTAAATACACATTCCTCGTAGTTGATGCGATGACAGGTCAAGATGCTGTCAGTGTTGCCAAAGCATTCGATGAGCGTCTCGCGATTGACGGAGTCATTCTCAGCAAACTTGATGGCGATGCGCGTGGTGGTGCTGCGCTGTCAGTAAAGACCGTTATCGGAAAGCCGATTGCATTTGCTGCAACAGGCGAGCGCATCGACGCATTCGAACAGTTTCACCCAGACCGTATGGCTGGTCGCATCCTCGGTATGGGTGACGTTCTTACGCTTATTGAGCAAGCAGAAAAAGTCTTTGAAGCAGACAAGGCAGAAGAAACCGCTGCCCGCATGCTTGAAGGTCAGTTCACGCTGGAAGATTTCCTCGAGCAGTTACAGCAACTGAAAAAAATGGGTCCGCTGTCCGGAATTATGGGAATGCTTCCTGGCATGCCAAAGGAAATGAAGGACGCCCAGATCGGCGATGACCAGGTCAAACTCACCGAGGCAATTATTCGTTCGATGACCCCGCACGAGCGCCGGGCGCCAGAAATTATTAATGGCAGCCGACGGACTCGTATTGCCACTGGCAGCGGCACGCAGGTGGCAGATGTCAACAAACTCATCAAGCAGTTCACCGAAATGCAAAAGATGATGAAGAAGATGGGCGGCCTCGCAAAGCCACAAGGCAAGCAGGGCAAGGGAAAGAACAAGGTCAGCACCAAGCAAGCCATGCGCGAGCTTGGCGATATGTTCGGCGGCAATGGTGGCCCTGGTGGGTTTCCCGGCATGCCAGGCGCTGGCGGCCCCGGCCAATTTCCTCCTTTTTCAAAGTAGCGATTCCGTTGGGGAGTCGGGCTTTGCACCGCTAGCCTTACCTAGTCCCGAACTGGGTCCTTTCAGGAGAAAATCGCACCATGGCAGTGAAATTGCGCCTAACACGAGTTGGCAAGACCAAACAACCTCAGTACCGCGTTATCGCGGCCGATTCTCGTCGCGCCCGTGATGGCCGCTTCATCGAGATCCTCGGTCAGTACAACCCTCGTACCGAACCATCAACAATCACGATCGACAACGACAAAGCTGTCAAGTGGCTCATGGAAGGCGCACAGCCAACCGAGCGCGTTCGCAAACTTCTTGAAATCAGTGGGGCGTGGGCACAGTTCACCGCCGCACGAGCTAAGTAATCCCGTGTCAGATTTCGACGACGCAAATTCTCTCGAAGCTCCCATCGCAACTGCGGTGCTCGCACACATCGTGCGCAGCATTGTTGATGACGCTGATGCAGTGAACGTCACTTCAGGTCCTGGCAAGGGCGACAAGATCCTCCTCGAGGTTCGTGTTGGTCCTGGCGATCTTGGTCGCGTTATCGGTCGTCGCGGCCGTACTGCACAAAGCATTCGCACAGTTGTCCGCGCAGCGGCAACAAACGACGATGTTGATGTCGACGTCGACTTTGTCGACGCCTGAGCAATTTGCTCCCCAACTCCGCGCCTGAAGGCCTTTTAGAGGTCGGTCGCATCGGAAAGCCCCACGGCGTACGCGGTGATGTTTTTCTCTCTCTTACGTCTGATTTAGAACAACGCCGTTCAGTCGGTTCTGAACTCATCATTGTTGAAGGTGGCGCGCAACGAACGTTGACCATTGCAACAGTTCGTCCGCAACAAGATCGTTGGGTCGTTCACTTCGAGGGCATTGATGATCGCAACGCAGTTGAAAAACTCACGAACAAGTATCTCTATGCAGAACCAATTGATGGCGCTGAAGGTTTATGGGTGCACCAACTCATCGGCTCAGACGTTGTTGATATGGCTGGCACTTCTTGGGGTACTTGCACCGGCGTATTGCATAACCCCGCTCACGACTTGTTAGAGCTTGCATCAGGCGTTCTTGTGCCAATTCCCTTTGTGGAGTCGTGTATTGATGGCGTCACGGTCATTAATCCGCCAGAGGGTCTGCGCGAAGCACTGTTGTCTGACACATCTAACGACGAAGAATAGGTAGCGTCGCAGGTAATGCGTATTGATGTCTTTTCGATCTTTCCCGACATTGTCGACGGGTTCTGCACGCACAGCTTGTTGGGCCGTGCTCGTGAAACAGGCGCCATAGATGTGCGTACTCACAACATTCGTGATTACGCAACAGACATTCACAAAACTGTTGATGACAATCCGTTCGGTGGCGGGGCAGGAATGCTCATGCAACCCGAACCAATTTTTGCGGCCGTAGAAGCAGTGCAACCTCCGCGTCCGTTATTGCTACTCGGACCTGGCGGCCAGAAGTTCGACCAGAAGATGGCACAGACCTTGGCCGCCTCTGGTGGTTTCAGCATGTTGTGTGGCAGGTACGAAGGCGTTGATCAACGCGTGCGCGAGCACCTGGTCGACCACGAAATTTCTGTTGGCGATGTCGTGCTGGCCGGCGGGGAAGTTGCTGCCTGCCTCATCATCGAAGCCGTCACTCGCCTGATCCCTGGAGTCATGGGTAACGCCGTTTCTCCTGTCACGGAGAGCTTCGGAGCAGAAGGGCTCTTGGAAGAGCCCCAGTACACCCGCCCTGCTGAGTTCCGCGGTTTTGAGGTGCCAGAGGTCCTACGAGGGGGAGATCATGGTCGTGTGGCTGCCTGGAGGCACGCCCAAGCCCTCTGGCGCACCCTGCAACAGCGCCCAGATCTCATCGAAGCCCGTGGCGGTCTCACGAAAGATGAAGTCGCCTTGTTGGAAGGGGTGGCCTTTGCCTCGTATCCTTCAATGTTCCCTACGGAATGACCATTTCCTTCGGTCACCCGCACACATCACAGTTTGAAAGCACGCACTCATGAAGATCACAGACATCGTTGACAACCAAAACAAGCGTGACGACATCCCGACCTTTGGTCCTGGAGATGAAGTCAAAGTGCACGTACGCGTTATCGAGTCGGGCAAAGAGCGCGTTCAGATCTTTCAGGGCAACATCCTTCGTATCCAAGGTTCCGGAATTTCAGAGACCTACACAGTTCGTAAAGTCAGCTACGGCGTTGGCGTCGAGCGCACCTTCCCTATGCATGCTCCTTCAGTAGCAAAGATCGAGGTAATTCGTCGCGGTGATGTTCGTCGCGCGAAGTTGTACTACCTCCGTGATCGCGTTGGTAAGGCTGCCAAGATTCGTGAGAAGCGCGAGGCGTAAGCCTCTTGCTTCAAGAGACACGGAAATCATTCATATGAATACCGATGATCTCGACAACTTTGAAGCGGACCGCGAGTACAAACTCGCCCAGGAATACCAAGACGTCGTCGG
>CAIYTS010000182.1 GCA_903929185.1 uncultured Acidimicrobiaceae bacterium | reverse complement strand
TGTTGAAAAAGAATTGGTCATGGGCAACCTTGATGCAAAACGTGACTGGGGATACGCAGGCGACTATGTGCGTGCAATGTGGATGATGTTGCAGCAACCAGAACCAGATGACTACGTCGTAGCCACTGGTGAGACACACTCCATCGAAGAATTCCTCACGTTGGCGTTTGAAGAAGTTGGCCTTGATGATTGGCACAATTACGTGCGTCAAGACCCACGTTTCTTTCGCCCTGCAGAAGTTGACTTGTTGATTGGTGACCCGACCAAGACTCGCGACAAGTTGGGTTGGATTCCAGAAGTTGATTTCCCATCACTTGTCAAAATGATGGTGAAGAACGACATGGAAATCGAAACCGCTCGCTTGCGTAAGTAATTTGTTATCCCTCGAGGGGGAAATCAAGCACGCCATCAATCATTGATTCGGCGTCAGGAATTGCACCAGAGCTCATGCGCGCGCGTAGTGCGTAGGAAAAGACTGCAAGTGCAACTGTTGAACCTGCCACAAGGCCAAGCTCAACACGCAAGAACAAGTCATCCGATGCAAACGTTGTGACCACAAGAAAGCCAGCCATAGCTGATAGCCACCCAATGGCAACGTACACGTGACCTTGCAATGCAATGACACCTTGTGAGACGGCAAGTGCAAGCATGTACATACCGCTTGCGAGCGCTAGCAATGTCAGCGTGCGTCGATCAAGACCACCGTCGTACACCATCTTGAGAATGGGTGGTCCAAGGACAAATGAGCCAACAGTTCCGAGCACCGCAACTCCTGTAACAACTTTCAGAAGTAAGGAAAATCCTTTTCGAAATTCGGCAAGGTCACCTTTGGCTGCAAGTCGCGCAAGGCGCGGCAGAAGTGCTGCTTGTACTGCTTGAAACAAGAACAGCGGAACGCGAGACAACAGCACACCGTTACCAAACGCTGTCACTTTTTCTGCATCGCTCGCATTGGCAAGGAAATCCACACCGAGCGGGCCGGCGTTCACGAGTGCTGCAGCCATGATGGTGCCAAGCAATAACCAGCCAAGATTCGGTGTGATCTCAGCAAAAGTTGCGGGCGGGCCATCATCCGTTTTTGTCTCCCCGCGGACAAAAACAACGCCAGCAGCAACAAAGGGTGAGACCGCAACAGCTAACGCATACGCGCCAACGTTTGTGACACCGAATTGCCAGAGCAAGACGCACGTTGTGATGCGAACAAGACCATCGACTGCCATGACAGTGCCGTACGCGCCAAATCGGCCTGAACCTGAAGCAATACCCCGTGCCATGTGCATTGGCGCATACGCACAGAAGGTAAGGATGAGTGCGAGCGTCACTACCCAATGCCCGTCAAACATGTCAGACGTGAGCCACGATGATGAAGCGACAACAACAACGATGAGAATGGTTGCAAGGCAAATTGTTAGTGGCAACATCCGACGCACCACAGGCCGACCGCCCTGGCCCAATGCACGGCGATGGGCGAGTGCGCGTCCCAGTTCTTGCTCCACTGGCATAAAGAATCCGGGGACAAGCGCGAATGTGGTGAACCACAGTGCGACGATTGGTTTGAAGTCTTCTCTACCGAGAGCGAGTTGGCCGACTTTGAAAAATGCATACGACGTAAAGCCAGCGATGAATAGACCGATGCCAACCGGGATCGTGCCTTCGGGAAGTGGGATTCGCGAAGTTTTTTCGGGGGCTACAGCATCTGACACGAAGTGAAGGCTACTTCTCTTGCCAGCGATCAAGCTGTAAGTGAATATGCGCGCTATTGAGCAGTGTTGTTGCGTGCCTTCATGGCATCGAACAACTCAACGCGGCGTACTTGCAGTTTTTGGAAACCAAGAACTGCGAATCCGACTGCGGTGTAGCCAATCTCGGTTGCTTGTTTCACCACAGGGTTCTCAAGAAGAGCTGATGGGTTCAGGCGAGAGATATCAAGTGAGGTGAGGTCAATTGAGTGCAATGAAGGAAGAGTGATCTTTGACAAGTCAACTTTTGGAAGATGATCGATTCCGGGAATTGTGATGTGAGGAAGAGTGATGTGGGGGAACGAAATTTTGTTCATACACCAAGAGTACCCACTAGTGCTTACTTTTGCAAGCATCTAGCAAAGTCTGCCAGTAGAGGGAAATGAGGGGAGTCTGGCCCTGCTGCCCATGGGGTTCGCACCAGTGGCACTAGCCTCGCTACGGCGTGACAGAGCCTCAGGTTGTTTCTTCCTTACCCCCAGTAGTGGCCGTCATGGTCGTACACGAGTGGGGCGAATGGCTAGCAGAGTCCCTTCAGGGCCTCGCTGGTCAGAACTACAACGCCCTGCAAAGCCTCGTCCTTGTCACGGGGGTCGAAGACGACCCAATCTCTCGCGAGATCCTCGACGTCGTAGCCACCAATTTGCCAGCAGCAGTGGTGCGCTTCCTTGGCGGTAATCCAGGGTTTGGCGCTGCATGTAATTCAGTTCTCAATCTTGTGGATGGCAACAGCGGCTTGTTTTGTTTTCTTCACGATGACGTTGCGCTTGCACCTGATGCAATCAGTCGCCTCGTAGAAGAGTTGTACCGATCAAATGCCGGAGCTGTCGGCCCGAAGCTTGTGTACTGGGACGACCCGCGCATGATTCAAAGTGTTGGCATCGCTGTTGACCGATTCGGAAATAGTTTGCCAATCGCTGATGACGGTGAATTAGATCAGGAACAGCACGACGCCGTGCAAGACGTGTTCATTGTCTCGTCTGCGTGCATCATGGTGCGAGCAGATCTCTTTGCCACTATTAATGGATTCAATCCCGATCTTCCAGGTGCAGGTGCTGATTTGGATTTGTGTTGGCGATTGCACGCAACCGCAGCCCGAGTGATGGTTGTTCCTAGCGCTATTGGTCGTCATCGCGAGAACTCGTCTCAATCAGTCAATAATCCAGACGATGTAGATCATTTTCTTGATAACGAAATAGTTCGTGTCAGAACTGTTGCATCCCTCACATCTGCTCAGCAATTGCTCGCCACTGTTGTGCAAATGGGGATTCTGACTACTGCTCGATTCTTCCTTCTCATTGCAACAGGTCGTGTTCGCCGAGCCATCGATGAGATGCGCGCATTGTTGCTGTTGCCGTTTGGGGTAGTTGGAATTCGCGAACGACGTGATGCAATGTCTGGTCACCGTGCGGTGTCTGGCGATGAGGTACGTGCATTACAACTGACCGGAAATGCATATGTTGCAAATTTCATACGTCGTCGTGCGGCACAAGCAGGTCAAGTGCAATCACGCTCTGCCGGTCAATTACGAGAAGCAACACCGCGCAGTGCGTATGTTCTGTGGGGCGTACTGGCTGCAATCTTTGTGGTTGGTTCACGGCGACTGTTGTTAAACGGTGTCGTTGCAGTTGGTCAAATGGCACCTGTCACAGCGTCAATGGGTGAGTTAATTCGTTCCTATGCATCGGGCTGGTGGGCTGCAGGGTTTGGGCAGGTTTCTGCTGCCCCAACAGGTTTTGCAATTCTTGCAACTAGTGCATTGACAACCTTCGGAAAGATGGGGCTTTTGCACACTCTGCTTGTGGTGCTGTTGCCATTAGCTGGCTGGCTTGGTGTGTGGCGTTTTGCTTCAGTCTTAGGTACACGTGCAGCACGGATTGCAGCCACGGCTGCCTATGCCGCAGTGCCGTTGCCATATGCAGCCATTTCGTCAGGACGATGGGGTGCTTTGCTGATGTATGCAACCTTGCCGTGGATGGTGCATTTGTTGCGCATGTTGGTGGGGCACGCAGACCTTGACGAAGGATTGACAGAAGAGTTAATGGCCGTCGCTCCAACTGCACTGTGGCGCAAATGGTTTGCATGTCTTGTGTTGTTAATGGGAACTGTTATTGCTTTTGAACCATCAGTAGTTCTCATTGTTCCGCTCGTTGCACTTATTTTTACTGTGGTCAGTGTCGTGCACGGCACGCAAGTGAAGTGGGCGACTCGTTGGGTTGTGGTCAC
>CAIYTS010000181.1 GCA_903929185.1 uncultured Acidimicrobiaceae bacterium | reverse complement strand
CTGGGGAAGTGCTTCGCATGTGGTGACTTCTGAATCACTCACCACCACAGTGAGGCGTCGTTGGCCACATGTTGCGTCTACGACCATTCGTGTTGTAATCGGAGAACGCATTGAACAGCCTGATGAGTTGTCGGTGTTCTTATCGGCACGATGGGGTTTGTATTCAAAAGGATTCGGCAAAGGCTTGCGATATGCACCTGTTGATCATGAGACATGGATTCTGCATACCGGAACGCTTGAGCATGTAAATGACACGTTGGTTATTGCCGCTGGCTTACCTGCACCTACAGGTGATGCGCACGTTATGTATTCGCCCGGTGTATCGGTGCGAATCGGATTACCGCATTCGGTTTAGCGGCGGCGCGGCCTAGCTGCGGGCATCCAGTTTTCGCCAGCATTCTCGTTGATGCGCTGCACATAGCGTTCACCAACAGGCTCAAGAATGGATAACAACTCAACTGTGTTCTTTTCGCCGAAGTGACGCCACGGAATTTCACACAACACATCAGTACGACGTTCAAGCTCTATTCGGTATTCAACACCTGCATCGTTGACAACGCCATCAGTGACAAATCCACGTGATGACAGGTTGTCGAGTGCAGCCAGAATTTCGGCATCATCTGCACCACGACTACGTGGAATCCATTCTTTGGGGTAACCCATCCATGCATCATGCAAGAGTCCGGCTTCCACCACACCGATGTTGTCGTTCAAGAGAATTCCGAAGTGTGTGTCGCCACGCCATTCACGAATGCAGTTCAGTGCGTTCCATGCAGACATCAATGGGTCTGTTGGTCGCGGCCATGATTTGTGAGCGGCAAACAGCACACGGCCACTTGCAGGAATTGCATCAACTGTTTTCCATAAGTCATCGGCAAGCGCACCAAATGGCGCAATGATCTGCGGAGTCATCTCTTCAAGGCCCGCACGCACTGCTGCATCGCGTGCAACTGTGACTTCGTGCCAATCAGTTATGTACGTTGCTGCGTTGTTCAGTGCGAAATGAACAAACTCGCGTTTGATTGTGTAGAACGCCGCGAATAACGCTTCTGCACCAGCTGGCGCTAATGGTGCTCCACGATTCACGATGTAGTGACCAAGGCCATCGGGTACACCAAGTGCCGCGAGATTATCTTTCGCGCGTGGATCCCAAAAGATCCAGCCCAATAGTTGATGCGACGCAAGTGATGCGCGACTAGTGAGATTTTGCCAATCAGCCATTCCTTCACCGTAGTGGCGAGAAATGGAATCGTCTATGAGTGCAGTGTGCTCGCCTTGCCGACAAGCGATGTCAGCGCATCATTAACTGCTGCCGAACCGTGCGATGGCACGTCGTTGAATCGGCCGATGTATGTAATGGCAACCTCGCCATTTTCTACAGCGCCGCCGTCAGTCTCTGGTGGCATTTGTGCTTGAGCCCCGTAATTCATACGAACATAGAAGGCACCTTCGTGACCCTCCTTGGCTTCAAGATCTGCAGTTGCCATTGCTACGGGAACAATGTGCCCAATTTCAGTGCGGCGCCAACCCTTCATGTCGCTGACTGCACAGTTCGGCACATTCACATTGATAACTACTGGCTCTGTTGGGCGATCTGCAATCCAACCTTCGACAACTCGTTGCGCAACGGTTGCTGCTGAATCCCATTGCTGACCCTTCAGTGCGTCGTCCCATCCTTGGCCTTCTGCACCAAAACCGGTGACAGCTTGGCTGATTGCGATACCGCTGACTCCACCGTTGCGAGCAGTAACTGCCGCACCGACAGTGCCGGAGTGGTACACGGCACGACCAACGTTTGCACCAGGGTTGATGCCTGAAACAACCAAATCAAATGGTCCTCCGTAGACGCCGAGTCGCGCAAAGAAAACACACAATGCAGGTGGGCCAGTAATTGCCCATGCTGTGTCGATGCCTTCAATGGTCCGCTTATGTACTTCGGGCTGAATGATGTGCAACGCACCAATGGCTGCACCGGCACCTGAATACTCCTGGTCTGGGGCG
>CAIYTS010000180.1 GCA_903929185.1 uncultured Acidimicrobiaceae bacterium | reverse complement strand
CCGTTACAAACGATGCAGTGCGCGGTCAAGGTTCATACGACACGGCAATTCGCGCGATGGATAATTTGAAAGCTGCCGGTTTCGGACAATTCAAAATTTCGGTCGTCGTTACTCGACACAATGTTGATCAACTCGATGCATTCAAAGCACTGGCTGATTCATACGGTGCGCAACTTCGCATTACGCGCTTGCGCCCAGCTGGTCGTGGTGCTGATACATGGGATGAACTTCACCCCACAAATGCTCAACAACGTCAGATCTACAACTGGTTGCTTGCACACGGAGAAAATGTTCTCACTGGTGACTCGTTTTTCCACCTCAATGCGTTTGGCGAGTCACTGCCAGGTTTGAACTTGTGTGGCGCCGGACGAGTGGTGTGCCTTATCGACCCAATCGGCGATGTCTACGCATGCCCATTTGTTATTCATGACACGTTTAAAGCAGGCAATGTTCTTGAAGACGGCGGTTTCACCCACGTATGGCGCGAATCAGATCTATTCACTGAATTGCGTGAGCCACAAAGCGCTGGTGCATGTGCCTCATGTGGTGCATTCGATGCATGCCAGGGTGGCTGCATGGCTGCAAAATTCTTTACTGGGCTTCCCTTAGATGGCCCAGACCCCGAGTGCGTAACTGGCCATGGCGAAGTTCTCTTGCCGTCAGTTCCCGTCTCGCTTGTCCCTCGTCCGTCTATGGACCATTCAAAGCCAGCACGAACTCTCATAAAGAGTAAAGTTTCTACGTGAATTCTTTTGTCGCGATACTTGCGATCATCATCGCGTATTTCTGCGGCACATTGCCCATTGCAATTCTGATTGCAAAATCAAAGGGCATCGATATCACAACATTTGGTTCTGGTAATCCCGGAGCCAGCAATGTTGCGCGAGCACTTGGCACAAAGTACGGCATTTACGTTTTCGCTGGTGACGCTCTGAAGGGTGCGCTACCCGTTGCCACCATGTTGTCGAATCGTCCAATCGCATATGCATGTGCAGCCGCATCAGTACTTGGCCACGTATTTCCCATTACGCGTAAATTCAAAGGCGGCAAAGGAGTCGCCACCGGAGCAGGAAGTTTGTTACCACTGCACCCTGCCCTTCTCATAGGCGCTGCCCTTACCTGGCTCCTCGTGACGAAGTTGACGAAGAAGGCTTCAATCGCTTCAATCGCAATTGTGCCGGCGTTGATTGCAGCATTTGTCATCAGCGGAACACCAGGGTGGGAAATTTTCTCACTCGTTGGCATTGGTGCCTTGGTCGAAATTCGACATGCTTCGAATATCAAGCGTCTATTGTCTGGCACCGAGCCCCCGGTTACAGGCACGACCGTCTAATCTCCATTCGTGTTCTCTTTTCTTGATTCATTTTTTAATTGGCTTGAGCATTATTCAGGATCACCATGGTTCTATCTCGCAATTTTTGCCGTAGCTCTGCTTGATTCTGTTCTTCCTGTCGTTCCCAGTGAATCACTAGTCATTATTGGTGGAGTCAGCGCTGGGCTACATCAACTTCACTGGTCGTTAGTCATAATTGCAGCTGCTGCTGGCGCTTTTGCTGGAGACAACATCAGCTATCAAATCGGACATCGATTCTCCGCTTCATTACAGAAGAGATACGAACGAAGTGTAAAAGGACAGCGACGACTACGTTGGGCGCACGAACAAATACAGCTGCGCGGAGGCGAACTTCTCATTACAGCGCGTTTTATTCCAGGTGGTCGCACACTGCTCACTCTCAGTTGTGGAATCACTAATCAAGACCGCCGTTGGTTCATGAAATGGATCGCTATCGCTACCCCGATCTGGGCAATGTATGGAACTCTTCTTGGCTTTATTGGTGGTCGATCGTTCCAAGACAACCACACAAAGGCATTTCTCGTCGCCTTCACTATTGCAATCGGGGCAACCGTGTCTTTGGAATTGATTCGACATTTTCGTCATCGTTCTGGGTCATCTTCAACACCTCTCAACAAATAACATGACGACCACACGTCTAAACACCTCTAATTCGTCTGTCTTGTTGTTGCCACTTGGTTCATTTGAACAGCACGGGCCACACTTGCCTCTCGATACCGACACCATCATTATTGACTCGGTTGTTACCCAAGCGTTGCAAGAAAGCAAGGTCCGTACGAATTCTTTCGTTGTTGCTCCGACTATCGCAATTTCAGCAAGTGATGAACATGCCGGATTCCCCGGAACTCTCAGTACGGGCACAGAGGCGCTCGTGCAATCAGTCGTTGCTATTTGCCGATCTGCATCGTGGGCACATGGCGTATGCATAGTGAACGGACATGGCGGGAATGCAGATGCACTCGTGCGCATTAGTTCAGCTCTGACCTACGAAAAAATCAAACACTCAATATGGTCTTTGCCGTCCTATAACGGCGCTGACATGCACGCAGGGCATACAGAAACCTCAATAATGCTTCACGTGGCTCCTGACACCGTTCATACTGAACGCATCGAACGCGGAACTGTCGGAGATGCATCTGACCTTGTGGCACAGATGCGCACCAGTGGTGTTGCTGGCGTAGCAGCAAACGGCGTTCTCGGCGACCCGACCACTGCTACCAAAGAACACGGCATTGCCGTAATGAATTTGTATTCATCGAGTCTTGCAACGCATCTTGTGACACTTTCCTCTGAGTGGCTTGGAAATTCACAATGACAAACAAGTTTGTTGCTGATGATCAATGGTTTCGCTCGAAAAACGGACAGGGTGTATTAGCTGGTTCTCCACTCACCTACTTCGGTGTCACTGATGCGGGATCAAAAATTTTGGATGCCATCGAGACCAATTCCGAGTTGCCACAGAATCACGCTCAGTTAACCGATCGTTTGCTGGCAACTGGTGCAGTGCATCCTGTGCCGAACGACCGTGCGCCATTAGCTGATATCACCATTGTTATTCCTGCGTTCATCACCAACACGCAATCGCTAGATCATCTTGAAGAACTTGTGGCATCACTTGCTGGCCTCTCAATCATCATTGTGGATGATGCATCACCTCTCCATATCGATATCGACGGAGTTCGCGTTATCAGGCACGACATAAACAAGGGCCCAGGTGCTGCACGCAATACCGGCATAGCGCTCGTTACAACAACATTTGTTGCGTGTATTGATACTGACGTCACGGTCACCTCCCAACAGATCGCCACATTGGCGGCATACCTCATTGATTCTCAAACAGGCGCAGTTGCTCCCCGTATTACCTGCGTGAATGACGGAACATTCATCGGCGAATTTGAATCTCACCATTCTCCGCTAGACCTTGGTGCCGTGCCTGCACTGGTTCGCCCCATGTCTCGCGTGTCGTATCTTCCTGCAACTGTGCTGGTCTGCGATGTGCAATCACTACGTTCCGTGGGTGGATTTGATGATTCCATCCGCATGGGTGAAGACGTCGATTTGGTGTGGCGATTTCTTGAAAATGGAATTGCCTGCCGTTACGTGCCCTCGATTGAATGCCCCCACAGAATGCGCCAATCCATGCGCAAAATGCTCAGACAGCGTTATGACTACGGCACTAGTGCTGCATTGCTTGATCAGCGTCACCCGCGTGCTGCATCACCGTTACGCGCTCATGCATTACTGCTGCTGACGGCAACAACGGTATTGATGGGCTACATCTATTTTGCAATTATTCTCGTGGTGCCAACCATGGCCTACTTCGTCGTGTCATTGCGTTCGACGTCCATCCCCATTCGGACTCGTACACAACTTGCATGGAAAGCTCTCACCAGCACCACTCGCCTCCTTGCACGCGCCATCATGCGAGCATGGTGGCCTTTGTTCTTCCTTGCATCGTTCGTGTCACTACGCCTTGGCGCAATGTTCACGTTCAGCGCGTTTGTTCCGCCAATTGTCGGACTGATGCGCCACAAACCTGGCCATCCAATTCGTTATCTCGTTATGCGCATTCTTGAAGGAATGGCATACGGAACAGGTGTGTGGGTTGGCTCTTTACGCGCACATTCGTTGCGCTGCTTGCTGCCAGTTATTACCGTGCGGCGCTCAGTCGCGCGCTGATGTTATTGCAGTCTTCGCAGACTGATTCAGGAATGACACCCCATCGCATGAGGCGAGAAAAAATTGCACATCCGAGACAGAAGCCAACGAATGCTTCGAGTGACGCTGCACCGGCCAGCATTGCTATTACGACTCGTGATGCTGTGTGCAGATCAAGAATCCACAACACTGATGCAGTGACAGAAAAAGCGGCGCCAATTCCCTGAGCAAACCGCTTCGGTGGACCAGCGACAAAAACATGGTCGCGTTTCATTCGTGGTGTGATCACTTCGGTTGCGATGCGGCCAAGCGGGCTCAGCAACGGACCAGTCAGAACTCGCGCAACAAACCCGTACGTCAGTGGCACAAGCACCAATGGGTTTCCGGTGACAACAAACAGAACGCTCATCAGAACAGCGCCTGTGGCCACAATGCGGGCCGATGTTTCGTTCACTGGATTGGGAAACCCAAATACTTTTGCCATGAGCCCACGCTATGACCTAATTCCCGACTGAACAACTCGGGAATTGGTCTCCCGAGTACCGTAATGGGGTGACAATTCGCCTGACCGTCCGCAGAGCCGACTGGCTGGCCCATGTTCATGGCGTTGCCGACGTAACCCCCGGCCTTGTTCCGGTCGTGAAGGGTAATGGCTACGGCTTTCGTCGCTGGAACCTCATGGAGATTGCCGGCGAGTTATCTCGTGAAGTCGCCGTCGGCACAGTGTTCGAAGTTCGAGACACTCCCGCACACATCACCCCTATTGTTTTGACTCCAACGATGACTGCACCTCCGAAGAATCTGCCCATGAACACCGTGCTGACAGTCGGAAGTCCTCACCATGTTGTCGCTCTTACTCGTGCGCAGTGGCGTGGCGATGTCATCGTGAAGTTGCAATCCTCCACAAAACGTTTCGGAGTCGCTCTTGCAAACTTGCAACCGTTACTTTCCGATATTGCAGACGCTCAATTCACCATTCGTGGCTATGCGATTCATCCGCCTATTGCTGGCGACATGCCAACACATCTTTCGGATATCACGCAATGGATGGATCACATTGATCCGTCACTACCTGTGTACATCAGCCATCTTGATCCTGCTGCCTATGCTTCATTACGTCGTAGTTATCCATCTCGTGAATTTCGCATGCGTCTCGGTACTTCACTGTGGCATGGCGATAAATCAACAATGCATCTGACAGCTGACATCGTTGACCATCACCCAGTGGAATCAGGCTCATTTGCTGGTTATACGCAGATACCCATCAAGGGTCCCGGTGAGATTGTCATCGTTGGGTGTGGCACAGCGCACGGCGTAGTGCCACTTCTCGACGGACGTAGTCCATTTCATTTTCAACGTCAACGAATGAACATGTTGGAGCCGCCACATATGCACACGTCGATGTTGTTCATTGCGCGCGGACGACCCATACCGAGCGTCGGAGAATGGATCGATGTTCAGCAGTCACTCACCAAAGTGCACGTTGATTTACTGCAGTGGTCGTAGAACCACTTCTACTGCGAACAATCAGTGCGAAGTAGATGCCATGCGGTTAAGACCGCGCCAACCAACTGCGGCTGCACCAATGAGTCCACCTTGATCAGCCAAGCGTGACGGAATAATTCTCGCACCACGAGAAAATTCAAGTCCACATAATTCATCAAGTGTGCGTTGAGCTGAATTAAAGAATGTTGCGCCGAACCCGAGTGCAACACTTCCACCGACTATCACAAGTTGCAGATCAAGAAGATTGCATACTGACGCAACACCACGCCCAACGAGCCGTCCCGTGCGCACCATGATCTCGTACGTCGGTTGCGTCGGAGGGCGACCTGTAATTGCTTCGATTGCAGGACCAGACGCTTCAGCCTCAAGGCACCCACGGCCTCCACAGGCGCATCTGCGGCCATTTGGCTCCACAACCACATGCCCAATGTGCCCCGCATTGCCACTGTTGCCTTCCAGAAGCTGTCCATTCAGAACAATGCCGCCGCCAACCCCGGTGGAGACCACCATGGCCATGAAATTGTCAACGCCGCGAGCTCCACCTACCCAGCCTTCTGCCAAGGCCAACGCTTTTGCATCACCGTCGCCAAAGACAGGCAATCCGGTG
>CAIYTS010000179.1 GCA_903929185.1 uncultured Acidimicrobiaceae bacterium | reverse complement strand
TACGGCGGAGCCGGGTTACGAAATGTTGGCTCTAAAACCGCAAGCGTGATTGAAGACAAACGTACCGACCAGGCAATAGTTGATACCGCCGGATACGTCATCAAGGATTCTCGAAGCGCAATCATGCGCACCGAATTCACATCCTCAAATGGTGGACGAACGGCAGGAGGACAATTTCCCGCACAGATTGACAATGGCGATGTTGTAGCCGACGCAGCGTTGCAATCATGGTCTCGACTTTTGTCAGCTGCTGATTTACAAAAAGCATTCCCAACTATTGGTGTTTTCACCTCAATGACCACCGCACACGATGGGTTAGGTGGCGATTGGAACGGCTACACCACGTCTGTAGTCATCACGGGAACTGCCGGCTCTGTCACTCGCACTGGTTGGCAGTTCCGAAGTGACTTCGACTTGAATTCACCCTGGTATGAAGCGTTTCCCGTTGCAGCCACAGATCCGGCGTCGCCTCCAGTCGGTTCAATTCTCTTTGTCGGTGACTCTGTTGGCGAAAGTATTGCAACTGAATTCGCCGCGATTGTCACACCGGCATATCCAGTGATGAATTTTCAATCATGCGCAGGTCGAGGCATGGCTGGCGCAGGTTGTCTCTTCGCTGTTACAACACCTCAAATTAACGCCGATGGTGTTGGTGTTGTCAACGGACTTGAAGCACCCGCAATAGCGGTTGTCGAATTGGGCTACAACGATGACCCAGCCACATTTGAAGGCGAAGTCCAGCAGATGTTGGCAGCGCTCATCTCTAAGGCCGTCCAACGAGTCATATTCGTAAATATGTCCACGCGCTCGACCAAACGAAACTATGCACAGTCAAACGCTGTCTTAACTGCTGCCGCAGAAAAGAACCCCGGAATTACAATCTTCGATTGGAATGCAGCATCTTCGGCTGCAAATCAATGGAGATGGTTCGATAACTCTTCGTTGTGTTGTTACGTCCACTTGTCTACCACGGGGCAAGCTGAGTTTGCGTTGTTCTTACGTCAACAGCTTGATGCATTACGCCCCGCCGGCTCACTGCCAACAACCGCTGCCGTTGCGCCGCTGATGTTGGGCCTTCCTCTTGCAAAAAAAGATGCCGGCGCCATGGTGACTGTCGTTCAAAAAAAACTGAATATCGCACTGAACCTTGTCGGCAAAGCTCGACTCGCAACTGATGGCTCCTTCGGTTCTGGTACCGAGCGCGCAGTCAGAGCTTTTCAAACTGCCTCGGTTCTGCCTGTGTCAGGCATCGTAGATAGAGCCACATGGGATGCATTGGGCCTTGTGGGACGCGCGGATCTTGCAGTTCTTAAAGTCGGATCACGTCACCCAGCAGTCTCATCATTGCAGCAAGCGCTATCGAAAGTATTGAAAAAGAAGATTTCAAATACTGGAGTGTTTACAACTGCACTTGCAAACGATGTGAAGCTATTTCAAAAGCGAGTGAAGTTGCCGGTGAATGGACGAGTAGGTCCAAGCACGTGGAAAGTACTCACCGCAGCAGCTGCGCTGACTAGCCCTTAAACCGAGCGTTCCACGACGCGTCGCTCACCATGGTGATGTATTGGTCACGATAATCACGCTTTAAACGCTTATACGTACGTGCAATTCGCAACGTATAACGGAAAACATCGCGCTGAATTGCCATAAATCGTTTGTAGTCACGCTCGCAAACAAAACCTTCATCGAACCGGGGATGACGATACAAAATCTTGCTATGCCGGATGGCGAGACCGACAGCTCGAACATCAATTTGAGCGACACCAATTTCGTTAGCGCGCAAAAACTTGGGAACCCATTGACCAGCCCCGAGAAATGGTGAGAGAAGGAATCCGCCAAGGCGAATGATCTTTGGACGTGGTGCCGTGAAGCCAAGACTGAGAAGTTCTGGTGTCAATGGCGCAGCTTTTTCTTCGGTGACATGACGCACCTCTTCGTGCTTTGCTGAATGGTCGATTTTCATCCATTCCTCTGGACCAGCAAGGAAATCTTTCATTCCATGAATCATGTATTCAGCGCTCAAATATCGGTGTGAATAGGCATTGCGGAAACCAAAGCCCAAGAAGCGCCATGCCAGGTGATGCCACTTATGGTTATCGAATACCAAAGTGTCAATAAGAGCAAAGTTGCGCACTTCGTAATACAACGACATCGGATTGTTCTTCAGTGCAAAGTCTGCATGCCACACAGCAATGCCATTCAGCGTGACTGTGTGCCTGCCCGTATGCATAAGACCAAAGGCCACATCGTCACC
>CAIYTS010000178.1 GCA_903929185.1 uncultured Acidimicrobiaceae bacterium | reverse complement strand
CGTGGTGGGCACGAAGGTGTTTATTGATGATCGCCCGGCCGAGAAGTCGTGGACCAGCCACTTTCTCGGAATGCACGGCGATGTCGCATGTTGGGGAATCGATGTGCCGCGCGGCGAGGACCCTGGCTACGGCGCAGAGACGGATTTGTATTCCTTGTTTGCTCGAGTGAGCAATACCGAATGGGCAGTGGCTGGCCGCGCAGTTCAACTCATTGAATGGGCTCGCACGCATCGCTATTGCGGCCGATGTGGAGAACCGACGGAACTTGCGCACAACGAACGAGCTTTTCGCTGTCCTTCATGTTCGTTGATGCAGTTTCCACGTCTTTCTCCCGCAATCATCACGCTGGTAACTCGTGGTGAGGGTGATGATCAACAAGCGTTGCTTGCGCGCGGCACAAATTTCCCGATGCCGTTGTATTCATGTCTCGCCGGATTTGTTGAACCTGGCGAGAACCTTGAACAAGCTGTTGCCCGCGAAGTGGAAGAAGAAGTTGGCATCGTTGTCAACAACATTGAGTACGTGGCCAGTCAGCCATGGCCATTTCCTAACTCGTTGATGTTGGGTTTTCGTGCAACGTATGTGTCGGGCGACATCGTCTGTGACACGACTGAGATTGCTGACGCCAATTGGTACAGCAGGGACGAATTGCCGATGATTCCAGGAGCGATTTCAATTGCTCGTCGACTGATTGATGACTGGCTGTTGCAGCGCTAACGATTTCAACGGATGAATCCTCTAGCGTTTAGTCCATGAGCACAATCAATCTTGGACGCGTCGGACTATGGACTGCAGACTTTGACCTGCAACCAATGGCAAAGGCACAGGAAGCAATCGCCCAAGTAGAGGTCATGGGATTCGGCACTGTATGGGTTCCTGAAGCTGTGTTGCGCGAACCATTTGCATCGACATCACTTTTGTTGTCCGCCACAAAGAAAATGATTTTGGCAACCGGAATCGCGAGTATTCACGCACGCACCGCACAAACAATGCAGGCGGGCTGGAAAACAGTTACCGAGGCATTCCCGGATCGTTTCTTGTTGGGGATGGGTGTTAGCCACGCGCCAATGGTCAATGGTGTTCACAAAGGTAATTACGACAAGCCGTATTCCACAATGGTCGAATACCTCGACGCAATGGACGCGGGTATCTATTTCTCGCCAGCGCCAAGTACTGCGCCACAACGCGTTCTTGCTGCGCTTGGGCCAAAGATGCTGAAGCTTGCTGCAGAACGTTGTGCCGGAGCGCACCCGTATTTCATTCCTGTTGAGCACACAGCAATGGCTCGTGGCGTGATGGGTGCTGATGCATTGTTGGCACCAGAACAAGCAGTGGTGTTTGAAACTGACCCAACCAAAGCCCGCGCGATTGCACGTCAACATATGAACACCTACACGCGTTTGCCGAACTACGTGAACAACCTTGTTCGTCTTGGTTTCACTGCAGACGAAGTGACAAATCAAGAAGACCGAGTTGTTGACGCCATCGTTGCCTGGGGAACTACTGAACAGATCACGGCTCGCGTGAAAGCCCATCTTGATTCCGGCGCAGATCATGTGTGCGTTCAAGTACTCACAGATGCACCAGGCACATTGCCGATGAAGCAGTGGCAAGAATTGGCAGATGCCACTCGTTCAATCTGATCTCTTCAATCATGATGCCCACATCTGACTACCTCGCAATATTGCGACGCGAAGGCGATGCGTTTGCTCGTTCCATCGAAAAAGCCCTGAACTCACCGATTGCATCGTGTGATCCATGGGTTGGAACTGACTTGCTGTGGCACATGATCGAAGTTCACTACTCGTGGAAATTCATTGTGGAAACCCACCTCATGAATCCTGATGACTACGTGCAACGTTCGAAGCCTGCTGACAAAGATTTACTTTCTGAATACCGCGCCGGACTTAACGAACTAATCGGAGTGCTTTCTGCTCTTGACCCCGCACGTTCGTGTTGGACATGGGCGGGTGTTCACGACGTTGCATGGGTGATTCGGCGTATGGCACACGAAACTGCTGTGCACGCATGGGATGCTCATTGCGCTGCAGGCGTGATTGCTGAAATCGATGCAGAACTAGCAAGCGACGGCATTGATGAGTATGTACATGTGATGTTGGTGAGCAATACACGCGAAGGGGAAGGGCCATTAAGCGGTTCTGTGCATATTCATTGCACTGACGTTGACGGCGAATGGCTGATTGTTCCTACTGAAACGGCAGAAGTCATTGTGACTCGCGAACATGCCAAAGGCGACTGTGCAATACGCGGCTCAGCATCACAGTTGTTGTTGGGTCTGTGGCGCAGAATCCTTATGTCATCACTTGAAGTGATCGGCAGCACAGATGTTGCAGCCCAATTCCTGAAACGCACTGCAAATAACTGACTAACAGTGCTACTTCGGTGCAGTGATGTGTGACCAAGCCGATACGGAGCCGGTCTTGCTAACGAAACGAACGTTGAGCGAAGTAATGCCTTTCGGAAAGACGACTATGTACTTGCCTGACTGTGTTGCAACAACCGTGCGTGTTGAAATCTTCTTACCAATCTTGGTCTGAATCCGCACGATGTTCGATTGTCGCTGGCGCGGCATAACGGTTGCGCTTCGAACCGGTGCAGATGATGTGGCAATGACCACGGGCTGAGCTACTACCAGACTCCGCGCGACCGTTGCTTCAGGAATTGTGCTTGTTGTGGAGGTGGTCCCATTCTCGGGCACCGTGGTTGTTGAACTGGTACTTGTTGAAGACTCCGTTGGTGGCACCGTAGTCGTGCTGGGTGTCGGGACATCGATAATCACATCAATGGAGTCCGAATACTGGGTCACTGATCCTTCAGGTGACATGAACTGCACCCAGACGGTCCGTGTTGATCGCGATCCTGTTGGTTCGAGCAATTGCCACGAGAGAACAGTTGCTACAGGAATTACGCGAGCATGCGAGAAGTCGGCGTAATTTGAGATGCGAATTGCTGCGGTGCGGGCGGGTGTCGTGAAAGACAACATAATGCTTGGTGACTGGGCTGTTGCATCGTCATCATTGATGACGATGCCAATGGGCGTAACAGCTGTGAATGTCTGTGCTGTACTGCGCACGGTGCCTGAGTCGTTTGTTGCTGTCACTCGTAGGAAGTATGTAACTCGAGGAACGAGATTTCTGAGGGTGGCGCGATAGGTGCCGCTATTTGTTCCTGAATAAAGGAAATATTCAGTTGAGTCGCTCATGTCTGCATGGATCGAGACCTCTGCCGTGGCGAAAGTATCAAGGCCAGTTGTATCAATTGATGCTGACAATTCAGCTGTACTAGTTGATGCGGTGACTACAACATGATTGATGACAGGGATTCCTCCGGCTGTACGCACACTGTGTATTTCAGAAGATGATGATCCGAGTTCGTTCGTTGCAATTGCGCGGATGAAATAATCGGTGCGGTTTGATAGGCCAGTGACAGTAAACGAGTGTTGAGTGGGGCCGCCACTAACGAAAGTGCTGGCGCTTGATGATGTTGAGTCTTTGAAGGTGCGATGCGTGGACACTTCGAGATACACGCATCCTGATAGCAGACCAGTATCAACCGAAACGCTTGCGGTTATAGATGTGAGGGCACTTTCTTCTGAAGACAGAGTTGCTTGTGGTGGGGTGCCAACTGTGACAAACGATGCAACGTTTGAAGTGGCACTTCCGAGTCGATTCGTTGATGTCACTCGCGTGTAATACGTGGTGCGCGCATGAAGTTCAGTGAGTGATGCAGTGAGAGTTTGATTGTCGGATCCCTTGATTGAACTGAGGGCAACAGTGTCGACATGAGAGACAAAGGTGTTGTCGGTTGAATATTCAAGAACAGATGTAGTGAGTAAGCGGCCAGGATTCACCGAGGTCGAAATATTTGCTTCATTGCCAGTGATGTCTGAAATGCTCGCTTCAGTGACCGTCGGTTCAGTGCCAAGAGTGGTGAAGGAAATGACGTTGCTGATTGTTGAACCAAAGGTATTGGTGGCAATTACTCGTACGTAATACGTAGTACGCGCAGAGAGTTCACTGAGATCTGTGGGAATAGCGACGGGGGAGTAGTTGCCATCTCGCAGTACTGTAAAGACCGAGACGCTATGTGATGAGTTAAATACTGGCGTGGTGGAATATTCCACGATCATGCGTGTTGCGTTGCCGTTTGCATTGACGGTGCCTCGTATGGTTGCTGTTTCTGCATCAATATTGGTTGCAGGGCTGAGAGAAACTGTGGGAGTGCCCACGGGCAAAATGAGTTCAGGAAACAGGGAAGCCTCAAGTTTTCCATTGCCGCTTGTTCCCCAGTTCAGCCCGCCCCAGCACCAAACTTTCTCGAATTGATCGATTGCGCATGTGGTGCCAATTGCTGCGCTGAGATGTGAGAAGTGAACATCAGAATTAATAAGTGGGGTTCTGTATGTCTTGCCGCCAAGTGTGGTGCCAGTTCCGAGTTCCCCAAATGCTCCGCGGCCAAAACACCATGTCGTGCCAGAGACAGTAATGACGCATGTGTGGTACCAGCCAGTGGAAACTAGGTCAAGTTTTTCATTGTTCGGAACGACCATTGGTGTTGGTACCCAACTGTCTGCATACGAATCATTTCCGTAGAGGCCCTCGTAGTTGTCTCCCCAGCAATATCCGGTCCCAGTTGTTGAGAGAGCACAGGCATGTTCGAGAGCAGTGGAAACTGATTCAAACTGCACACCTGCAGGTGTCAGAACTTTTTGTGGGGTGACGGATACTGCATAGGCAATGACGCTTTTGTATCCGATACCTAGTTGACCTTCGCCGTTTGAATGACCCCAGCAATAGATGTTTCCAAGATTGGTGACAGCGCATGATGCGCCGCCATTGTCGAAATTGACGACTCGCTCGCCATTTGGAATTGCAACTTTCACTGGTGTTCGAATCGGTTCCGTTTGTCCGCTACCGGATTCAAGGATGTCGCCCCAACACCACAGTTCGCCGTCAGTGTTGAGTGCACAACCATTGCTATAGCCACTGTGAACTTCTGTAATTCTCATTGAGTGAGGAAATTCGACGGTGACGGGTGTGCGCGAAGTAGCGATGAAATAACTTCCGATGTGGTGATCGCCCCAGCAATACACCTTGCCCGAAACAGCTAAACCACACCATGTGCGATTGGCTCCACCATCAAGTGTGACGAATCGATCATTGTTCGGCAGTGGCACTTTTGTAGGAGTGGTCACGTTGAGTTCATTCGATGAAGCAATGAGGTATTGGTCGCGATTGTTTCCCCAGCACAAACCAGTTCCATCAGTTGTCACTGCACATACAGCAGAGTTGCCAATATCAACACTGGAATAGGTGAACGGATCTGCCAGTGCAATTGACGATGTCGCAACCACCGCAGCAACGGGTGTGCCGACAAGAAGAAGAGTTAGTACTAAACGGGGAATGCGCATAACCGCACAGTACCCACCCAATGTGTCAACGATTGTGGGTAGCGAGTTGCTACTCGGCAATACCTACAGGTGCGTCGTCGATAATTTGATCGAGATATTCCGACATACCAAAGCCTGTCGCGCCTTCATGTTCTCCAGAAGTGATACGCCACTTGGTCATGCCTTCACTAATGCGTGTCATGAGCCAATTTCCATCGGGGTCTTGGCGACGATTTCTCAGAGGAATCAGGCTGGTTACTTCGCCTTCAAAATTCCATTCTTTATTTGATCGCGATGACTTTATGACACCGGTCACCTTGTCGTGGTAGCTATCTTCACCAACAGTGACTGTTGAAATTTGTACGTCATCGCATAAGTGAATTTGTCCGTTGTCCCACACGAACCCGCCGCGTGAACCCGCAGCGTCTTTCTTTGCAACACGACTTGCCATGAAGCCAAGATTTTCTCCGAAGTTTGCAGTGAGCCAGCGGTAGTACCACGGTGCTTGCCAGAATCGTGGGCCCCATGAATGGTCACGTAATCCGAAGCCACTAATTGCGAATTCCTCATCGCCGACGCGAATGGAACCTGTAGCTGCAACAAGTTGTTCGTAATGACCCTTAGCGAATTCTTCGCCAGGTGCTTCGTGTGGCACATCAGGTTCGCCGCCGAACATGCTTGGCTTTCCTTGGCCAGTAAATGTGATGTGTGCTTCGCATTCGGCGAACGGATTGTTTGCAAATGCTTTCTTTGGGTCTGCCATGTCGTGTGGGTTATCGAGCACAACTACTTTGCCGACATAGTCAATGCGAAGTTCTTCGAAAGGCTTCACCATTGTCCACGTGAGACCACCAGCGTCGAGTGCATCGTTGTTGTCAATGTTTGGGCGCTTGAACATGAATCCGACGCGACCATTCGGCAAGTAGATGCAGATGGTCATCTCTGCGTAACCCTCGTTTGCACGGTTGCCCATGCGAAACCATCCGCCCACTTGCGTCGTCGGATCGAAACAATTGATGTACATGCTTTCGTTGAAGTTCGACTCGGGGCCGAGTTCGTGCATGTATTCGTCTGCTGGGTCTAGTCGTACTGCCATACGCGAACCTTAGAACAACTGCGTTGCTGAATTATCAGCCGCCGACAACGCGTGCTTGAAGGCGACGCATGCCAGATAGCCAACGATCACGGTCGTCTACTTTGCGCTTTTCGTATGTATGGACTTCCGGGTGAGGCATTACTAAGAATTTCTCAGCAACGATGGTGTCGTACACAATGTCGGCAACTTCAGACGGCTCAAGTACGGCCCCAGATGCTTTAACGGCACTTCCGCCACCTGAATTGACCGCTGTTGTTGCAGCAGGAGCGTCGGTGGGGTTCAGCATGTTGGTGTTGACGCCTTGTGGGCAAAGAGTGGTGACGCGAATTCCGCGATCTCCGTATGTGATGGATAGCCATTCAGCAAACGCAACTGCACCATGCTTGGTAACGCTGTACGGGCCGCTTCCGATTTGCGACAACAAGCCAGCAGCAGATGCTGTGCTGCAGAAATATCCTTCGCCTGCAGCGAGCCATTCGCCCATGAGATGTTTTGCTGCCCAGCGGTGAGCGTGCAAATTGATATTCATTGCAGCATTCCATGTTGCTTCGTCAGTTGACTCGAGATCGGTGCCGGTTGCAACGCCTGCATTGGCATAGAACAAATCAATGAAGCCAAATTTCGCACGAGCTGCATCAATGAGTGCAACGTTGCCCGCCTCGGTTCCGATATCAGCAACGACTGCAAATGCACTATCGGGCCGGATGGAATTAAGTTCCTTCTCGATTGCCTCAAGATTTTTTGCATCGCGGTCTGCGACTACTACACGAGCGCCGGCAGTGTGGAATCGGCGTGCCAGGGCGGCACCGATTCCGTTTGCTGCGCCTGTTACTACTGTGGTCTTACCCTCAAAATTCATAATTCAGACCTTATGGCACGCGTCACGTAAGAAAAGCACCAGAGAGACGGAAGTGCACACTTGTGGGTCACCCCAACTGTACGATGTGGTTATAGGGCGGAACCGAGAAATCGGGCAATCCGTTCGATACCGAGAGGAGCACCACATGATCGACACTCACGACACAGTGATCACAGAGGCGCTTGCCGTCATTGACAAGGCGCTCGCAGAAATGCTTCGCCGTGAATTGGTGTCAGCTGTTGAAGTCGGCGACTTGTTGCTCGACCTTCGTGGTTTGCTCACCGCGAGCGTCGCCACCACCGTCGCTGCCGTTTAGTAGCGCCATCATCGGCCGAAGTGGTCGATACTGCTGTTTCGTGCTCAGGTGCGAACGCAGACAACTCTGTAAATGCTTGTGACAATGAGTCACGCAACAATGTCGGACTTTCGACTGCCGCTTCATCAATATTGATTCCGCAATCAAGGCTTCCCATGTATGACATCAACGTCACATTGAAAGCGACTCCACCCAATGGGCCAACTGGATAATTCTCTAACAACTGAGAGCCGGCCATATACAAGGGCACTCCAGCACTGCGTACGTTTGATGTAGCAAAATCCACTGTTTCGGCTTGCGAACGGGCGAGGCGAGTGATGATTGATGTCGGAACTACCGAAGAAACGGTGGCCAGTGCCTCTATTGAAGAAGACTCAGCTCCCGTGCGTGCGGCAACAAGGATTTCATTGATTGCAGAGAATCGTTCAGCAATTGGCATGTCAGCAGTTGGAACCAGCATTCGAGCAAGAGTGAATGCGTTACTGCCACTATTTTCGTTTCTAGTGCTGATTGCCATTGATGCGCGCAATGATTCAACCGGTGCACCGAGTTCGCGGTGGTACTTTCCGGCAGCATGAGCGACAGCAGTAATGAAAGATGTGTTGAGTGTTCCGCCTAGTGCCTTCGCAGCACCACGCATGTCGTAATACGACACACGTGTCGTTTCGAGACGGCGACGCAACGAACGCGATGTCCACAGTGGTGATCGTGACGAATCAACTTCATTGAGTTGGGCAATGAGACCTTTAACAGTTGCTGAGGTGGATGAACCAATGCTTCCAATGAGAGAGGGGTCAGACAGCACGTCACGTACTTGGCGCAAAACAGCAATCGGTAGCCGCAATGAATCTGTCATCGCGCCACGCAGAGCTTCGGTTGAATCTGGTTCAGAAGCGGAGTGTGCGGCATTGACTAACTCGGGATCAATTGGCGGCAATGGTGCAGGGTCGCGCTGTAAGTCAAGGTATTGCAGCGAGAGTTCTACGCCGCCTTGTCCATCTGTGACAGTGTGATGCAGTTTTTGAATGAGTGCACTGCGTCCACCACGCAGTCCATCAACAATGATGAAGTGCCATAGAGGGCGTGACCTGTCGAATGGGTCTGCTACGAGCAACGTAGTGAGATCAAGAAGTTGACGCATATCGCCAGGTTCTGGCAGAGAAATATTGCGTACGTGGTATCGAATATCGAACGAGGGGTCATCGACCCATGTGGGGTTACCGAAATTTCCTGGCGCAGGGAGAACGCGACGTCGAAGACGTGGAAACAGAATTGAGGTGCGTTCCATGCGGGCGTACAACGCATCCATATTCGGCGGTCGGTCAAGAATGGTGATGTTGGCGAACGTAGATGCGAGGTATGGGTCTTTTTCGAGTCGCCACATCAGTGACTCTGTATCGCTCATCCGCTTGTCGCTCATGGAGCCAACCTACTAGCCAATAATCGACGAAATGATTGGGACCGCAATAGCCCCCAAAATTGCGCCAGTTATCACGCCGCCAACTATGTCTGACAGGTGATGAATGCGGACAACGACTCGGCTGAGCGCAACGATGGTTGCCATGATGATCCACAGAATTGCAAGAGGAAGGCCGGTCATCCAGATCAGGATGATTGCTGCACAGGTGGCCGACGATGCATGACCGCTTGGAAAACTGGAAGTACTCGGCGTGCGCACGTCAAAGCGATCATCACCAGACACGGTGGGACGTTCGCGTCGAAAGATTCTCTTCACGCCTTGATTGACGATGATGCTCTCGGCTCCTAATGCAACAGATAGTGCTATTGCTTGGTGAAAACGATGCATCGAACCAATGGCGTAAAGCAGGCCAGTGACATGCCAGATAATGCTGAAGTCACCAATTGTGCTGGCGAACCCAAACACAGTTTTTGTTATTGGGTTCGCACGTAGTGGCTCAAGAATGCGATCTCCGGCAGTATCAAAACTCATGACAGTGTGGCAACAACAGTGGCGACGTATTGAGAAATTAACTCTGGTTTTTCCAGTGGTCCGAAATGCCCTACTTCGTCCCAACGCACGTATGTGCTTGCAGGAATTCGCTCTGCAACAGTGATTGCAAATGTTGACGGCTGAAACGGCGCAAGTGCTCCGGATAAAACCCAGACAGGAGTAGTGATAGCGGGAAGTGAATCCCAGGCTCCGCTTGTTCCGCCCGTTTCGTAGGTGCGCGCTTCGTGCTCGGGCAAACATTTCAATTCAATATCGCCCTCGGCTGTTGGTTTGAATCCGTGACGAACGTAAGCCTCGCGAGCTTCTGCATTAAACGAAGCCATCGGTGGCTTTGCTGCAAAGTTGTCAATTGCAGCTTCGAAGGAAGGAAAGCGACTGCGTCGTTTGCGTGCGCCTGCTGGCAGCGGACTGCCCGGCCGTTCACCAGCGTCGGGATCTGGTGGAGGAAAGACGATTGGTTCAAAAACAAAGAGTGCTTTGAAAAGGTGAGGTTCGCTATGAGCTGCCATGAGCAAACTCGCACCACCCATTGAATGCCCGATGCCAATGATTGGCTCATTGTGTTGCGCATATAAATGACGAGCAGCAGCAAGCGCGTCGAGTCCGTATTGATCCCATGTCATCGTGGTGGGGTCAACAGTTTCTGCATCGCCATATCCGCGATGATCAAGAGCAACTACATGATGTTGCGAGTTCAGCGCATGTGCGACAGGTTCCCAGCAATGCCCATGAAATCCGGTGGCATGAGACAACAGCACAGGAGAGCCGGTGCCGCCGAAATCGTGCATCGCAATTGTGACACCATCGATTGATGTGATGAGACTGGCGTCGTTGCATGCAATGTTCTGTGTCATTTTGGCTCCCGCGGTAAACCGAGCAATCGCTCACCAATGATGTTGCGTTGCACCTGGCTTGTGCCACCTGCAATGCGACCGCCCGGTGCAGACATCATGCCAAGTGCATCAGGGCTCTCGAGCATTGCATCGGCACCTGCAATGTCTCCGCGCAGCATTGAAATGTTGAACATCATTTCGGTGATTCCCAATTTCATCAACGACGATGCAGTTGATGCTACGGGGCCTTGCGTTTGTGCAACAGATTTATACGCAGTTCCGGTTGAGATCAAAGCTGCAAGTTTCTGACGTTGTGTGGGGGAGAGTTCCCGGCCCTTGCCGAGATTTGCCATTGATTCAAGACGACGTTCGAGACTAATGATGCTTGCACCAATGTGGCCACGTTCGTTGGTGAGTACGGCCATGCCGACACCCCATCCGCCGTGCAGAGGGCCGATGAGATATTCAGCGGGCAGTTCCACATCGGTAAAGAACACTTCGTCAAATTCTGATTCACCAGTCATTTGTTTGAGTGGTCGTACCTCGATACCTGGAAGGTCCATCGGAATGAGAAAAAACGAAATGCCTTCATGTTTCTTTGCTTCAAAATCTGTGCGCGCCATGAGGATTCCCCAGTTGCTGCATCGACCTCCGCTACACCACACTTTTTGGCCATTGATAATGAATCGGTCACCGTCTCGGTCGGCGCGCGTTGATAGCGAACCAAGATCGCTGCCTGCTCCGGGTTCGGAGAACAATTGACACCAGACATTGTCGGCATTGAGCGTTGAACGAAGATGTTGATTCTTGAGTTCGTCAGTACCAAACGTCATGACTGCGCCACCGGCTAACACGAGCCCCACCATGTTGAGAACAGGTGGTACTCCGAGCTTTGCGCACTCTTCTACCCATGCGCCGTGGTGAGCAGGGGAAAGTCCTTGACCGCCATGTTCTGTTGGCCAATGAAGACCAGCGAATCCTGAATCAAAAATCAGTCGTTGCCACTTCTTCGCCTCAGTGACGAGATCGGGTGGACAAATAGCTCCGTAGTCACGCGGGGCATGCTGACGATTGTCTGTCAGCCATGCCGCTGCGCGAGCACGGAACGTGTCGACTGATTCTTCGGTCACGCGTCTTTCATGGCATTAAAGAACATGCCAGTTTCTTCGGGAAGGTTGGCAGGGATTTGGTATCCGTCTGTATCGCGAATCTGTGTCCAGTTATCGCGAACGTCTTCCAATGTCAGACCAGGCTTGTAGAAACCTTGGGTCTCACCAATGAAGACGCGTGCAACGCGTCCGCCACCAACTGAGTAGATCTCGCCTGAGACATCGCAATCTTCGTGTGCAAGCCACGCCACGATCGGTGTAACAAGTGATGGGTCAAGTTTGTCGCCAATTGCACCCATCAAGTTTTCTGTCATACGAGTTAACGCAAGCGGCGCAATGACGTTTGACTTGATGTTGTACTTGGCACCTTCTGCTGCGAGCACGCGAGTGAATCCGACAAGACCCATTTTTGCTGCACCGTAGTTAGCTTGGCCAAAGTTGCCAAAGATTCCTGCAGCTGATGATGTGGAAATTACTCGTCCGTATCCCTGTTCGCGCATGTGAATCCATGCAGGGCGTGTGACGTTGAAGGCACCCTTCAAGTGAACATCAATCACTGGGTCAACAAACTCTGATGTCATGTTGTGGAATGTCTTGTCGCGCAAGATTCCGGCATTGTTGATCACGATGTCAACGCGACCGTATGCATCGATTGCTGTCTTGATGATTGACTCGCCACCTTCAGGTGTCGAAACACTGTCGTGATTCGCTACTGCTTCTCCACCGGCTGCACGAATTTCGTCGACAACTTTTTGAGCAGCGCTGGCATCAGAGCCTGCGCCATCAACAGCACCTCCGAGGTCATTGACCACAATGAGTGCTCCGCGTGAGGCAAGTAAGAGAGCGTGCTGGCGACCAAGTCCACCGCCGGCTCCTGTAATTACTGCAACTTTTCCGTCATATCCCAATTTGTTCATTCCAGCAACCGTAGTCGGGCGCCCCTAGAGAGTCCGATTTGAGGAATCGGGAACTCTGGTTGTCCTTCGGTAATTGCAATGCGCCTACTCTGAATGCATGGATGAATTGCTTCCCGGAAATGATGATCCGCGACGACTTGTCATTCGTGAATGGCTCGCGACGCATCCAAACCCCACGAATGTTCAACTTGCCGAATCGGGTTATGTGGCTCCGCATTGGCCAGAGCCGTGGGGGCTCGGTGCTGACCCTATTCATCAGTTGATCATTGATGATGAATTGTCGCGTGCAGGAGTGTCGCGGCCATCAAACCAAATCGGAATCGGCTGGGCTGCACCCACCATTATTTTTGCTGGGACGCAGGAACAAAAAGATCGGTACGTCATGCCGGCGCTTACTGCTGAGGAAATCTGGTGCCAATTGTTTTCAGAGCCGGGTGCAGGAAGTGATTTAGCGAGTTTGAGCACGCGTGCGGTGCGTGACGGAGATGAATGGATCGTCAACGGCCAAAAAGTGTGGACCACCGGTGCCCATTATTCAAAATTCGGAATTCTGATTGCACGCACAGACCCAGATGCGCCAAAACACAAAGGTATTTCATATTTCATTTGTCCGATGGATCTTCCTGGCATTGAAATTCGAACCATCAAAAATATTGCGGGAGCAGAGAGCTTCAATGAAGTGTTCTTTACTGACGTGCGAATACCTCATGCCAATGTGGTGGGAGATGTCAATGATGGTTGGCGATTAGCAAAAGTCACCTTAGGTAATGAGCGTGTTTCTTTGTCGACAGGAGGAGTTCTATGGGGTAATGGTCCCACGGCGCTCGATGTCATTGCTGAAGCGAAAAAATTGGGTGTTACGAATCGAACACTGCGCCACCGACTCGTTGATATCTACATTGAGCACACCATTCTTGAAATTATTCGGATGCGCACGTTGACCGCACGACTTCGGGGAACGCAGCCTGGTCCAGAAGCAAGTATCCGAAAAATCATGGCCGATGAGCATGGTCAAACAGTGATGGAACTGGCACGGGATATCACCGGCGCAAATGCAATGGTCATTGGTCAAGATGATGCAATAGCTGGCAAGTCGATTACATCAAAGAGTTGGTACAGCGGGTACATGTTCTCAAAGGCGCTCACTATTGGTGGGGGCACGGGAGAAGTCCAGCGAAATATTCTGGGTGAACGCGTGTTACAACTGCCATCTGAACCAAATCCACAGTCCGGACAATCGTGGTCACAATCGACCGCACAGAAATGACATGACATGAGCCAAGACACTGAACGTCTGATCGTTGACCTTCTCGATCCAGAGTTGTACAAATCAAACCCACATGACGTGTGGGCGTGGATGCGCGCTAACGAACCTGTGTATCGCGATGAGAAAAACAAGTTGTGGGGAATTACACGCCACGCAGATGTGATGGACGTTGAGCGACGCTCATCTGTGTTTTCTTCTGAAGGCGTCTATCGCGCAGTGATCTCACCAGGTGAGAGCAACATGATTGCTCAGGATGATCCGCGTCATCGCCAACAACGCATGTTGGTGCAGCCACAACTCACTCATGCCGGAGTTGCAACTCGCACGGCAGAAGTAGAGGCATTGGTGGCAGAACTAGTGGCTGAAGCAGTGTCGCAAGGCGAGTTCGATGTTGTTGAGTTGATAGCCGGCCAGTTACCTGCTCGACTGACAGCACGTTTGCTTGGTTTCCCAGAAGAAATGTGGCCGCAGGTTAAATCATGGAGTGAACGGTTGATGCGCACTGACATGCGAGATCGTGATCCACTCATCATGAATGAATTCATCGATGCGAATCGGGAATTTCTTGGCGCAATGATGCCAATCATGGAAGAAGTCACTGCGTGTCCTCGTAATGACTTCATGTCAATTTGGGCACATGCAGAAATTGATGGACAGAAATTGCCACCCGAAGCAATTTTTCATGAAGTGGGATTGTTTATCGCTGGAGGCGCTGAGACAACACGTACGGCAATCAGTCATGGATTGCGGGCGTTCGTTGATCATCCTGAGCAGTGGGAAGAACTGGCTGCAGATCCGGCGCTCGTTGATTCAGCGGTGGAGGAAGTATTGCGGTGGGTAACACCTCTGAATAACTTCTTTCGGATGGCAGTGACCGATGATGTGATTGGTGGCCAGCCGATAGCAGCAGGCGATCGAGTAATTATGTTGTATCCATCGGCCAATCGCGATGAGTCTGTTTTTCGCAATCCGTTTGCATTCGATATTCACCGAAGCCCGAATCCACATCTGTCGTTCGGATTCGGCACGCATTTATGTGTAGGTGCCAATCTGGCCCGACTGGTGTTAACCACCATGTTTCGTGAGCTTTCTGCCCAGGCCACTGATTTAGCCGTATTGAGTGAACCCGACGTTGAGGCAAATATCTTTGCCCGTGCGGTGCGGTCATTCCAGATAAGGGTCACACCTCGCTAGGCAGCATGTGAACTGGGTTCGGGCACAAGTAACCTGAACAAATGCGTAGAAATCTCCTCACTGCCGCTCTCGTTATTACATGCCTGTCCGTATCAAGTTGCTCGTCAAGTGATTCTGCACCTACTGCTACGGCGGTAGAGCAGCCGAGCGACAACATCAGTGATGGCAATGTCACTGACCCCACCGAGGATGATCAAGCTTCAAAAGATGCAACTGCCGCTTGCACAGCCGGTTCTGAAATCAAAGGCCGTGCGCCACGCATCGTCACTACTGTTGCCCCTATTACCAACCTTGTTGGTTTAGTTGCTGGGAATGCCGGCCCTATTGTTCAGGGCATTGTTCCGGAAGGCACGAACTCACACACCTACGAACCGCCACCGAGCGCTGCCGCAACTTTGGAACAAGCGGACATCATTTTTGTCAACGGTTTGGCCTTAGAAGATCCAACTCTTGAGATGGCAAAGACAAATTCTCCAAAAGCGGTGATTTGTGAACTCGGAACAGCTGCTCTCGCTAAAAGCGGCTGGATCTATGACTTCTCGTTTCCAGAATCTGCAGGGAAACCAAATCCACATTTGTGGACCAACCCGACATCAGTCCTTGCGTATCTTTCGATGATTCGTAATGTTCTTGTCGTCGCAGATCCGAAGCACATGAGCCAATATGACGATAACTACGTGGCAGTATCGGCTGTTGCAATGGCTCTTGACGCTGCGATGAAGACTGCTACTGAAACGATTCCAGTCAATGACCGTTTGCTTCTCACATATCACGATGCTTATGCATATTTTGCGCGTCACTTCGGATACGAAGTTATTGGTGCCGTTCAGCCTCAGTCGTTTGAAGAGCCATCTCCGAGCGACATTGCCGCACTCATTGATCAGGTGAAGTCGAAGAAGGTCAAAGCAATTTTCGGAAGTGAAGTATTTCCTTCTCCGGTCTTAGAGCAAATCGGTAAAGAAACTGGTGTGCGATACGTCGATGTGTTGCGTGATGATGACCTTCCTGGAAATCCTGGCCAAGCCGATCACTCGTGGGCAGGACTTATGAAGTTTGATTACGTCACCATTGTTGAAGCACTTGGTGGCGATGCTGCAGCATTGAAAGCCGTCACTGTGAAAACCTCTGCGACAGACAAGGCGAACTATCCGCAGTGATAGGTGAAGTTCTTGTTGAATGCGCGCATATGTCGTGTGCGTATAACTCAACCCTTGCAATCAAGAATGTTGACTTCACAATTCGTAAGGGCGACTTTGTTGGCATTGTGGGGCCATCCGGTTCCGGTAAGACCACGTTATTGAAGGCAATTCTCGGAGCAATCACTCCTATCGAAGGTCATGTAACGAAAAAACCCCAGTTGCGCATGGGCTACGTACCGCAAGTGGAATCAGTTGATTGGAATTTCCCCGTCACTGTTCTTGAAGTAGTGGTGATGACCCGGTCAGCCATGGGCCGACTTCCGCGAGTGACGAAAGATGAACGCGCAGGTGCCTCACTGGTGTTGGAACGTCTTGGTCTCGGCGGTCTTGAAAATAGGCACATTCGTGAACTGTCTGGTGGGCAACAACAAAGAGTTTTCGTGGCACGCGCCTTGTTCCACCGACCAGAACTTTTGGTGCTTGATGAGCCAACATCGGGCGTTGATGTTCGTACTCGACATGAAGTTCTGCATTTGTTAGCAGATCTACACGATGAGGGCGTTTCAATCATTCTTTCCACGCATGATTTGAACGGATTGGCTGCACATTTGCCGCGATTAGTGTGCTTGAATTCCGAGATCATTGCCGATGGGTCGCCTGTTGAAGTGCTGACGCCTGAAGTGCTGGAAAAAACCTTTGGCGCACCAATGGAAGTACTGATTCATGGTGGAATGCCCGTAGTGGTTGATGGAGTCGGTGCAGATATTGCTGAGAGAATGTCTCGGTTGGGCTAGCTATGTCATTTGTACTTTCCGGTATTTTCACTCCATTCCACTATCAGTTTTTCAATAACGGAATCATCGTGGCCACAATCGCTGGTGCATTGTGCGGTCTACTCGGCGTGTTTGTCGTATTGCGTGGCATGAGCTACATCGGTCATGGTTTATCGCATGCAGTCTTTGGCGGTGCTGCGGCGTCAGCAGTGATGAACATCAATTACTTTGTTGGCGCTGGAGTGTGGGGAGTTGCATCCGGAGTGATCATTGGTCGCATTGCACGCCGTCGCCTCATTGGGGCAGATGCTGCGATCGGAGTTGTTACTACGGCGTCATTCGCATTGGGTCTTGCGCTGCTCAATCGTTATGGTCAAGCTAAGAAGAGCATTGAGGCAGTTTTATTCGGAAGTGTGTTGGGCGTAAATACAATCGATATTGTTGCCGTGTCTGCTGTTGCAGTTCTCAGCATTGTTCTTATTGTCAGCCTGTACCGCGCATTTCTCTTTGCCACTTTTGATCCTGAGGTAGCTCAGGTCTCGGGTGTGCGCGTCGCTTGGATTGAAGCGTTGCTGATGGGGCTTCTTTCGCTCACCATCCTTGTGACAATGCGCGTAATCGGAACCTTGCTTATTTCTGCGCTGCTAGTGATTCCTGCCTCAGTTGCTCGCATGTTGACAAACTCTTTTGCTCGCATGTTATGGATTTCCCCGGTTATTGGAGCAGTGTCATCCTTCACGGGCATGTATCTTGCATACTTTCTTGACACTTCAGCCAGTGCGACCATCATTCTCACTGGCACATTGATGTTCATCGTGGTGTACACAGTGACAGGACTTCGCGGACGCACCCGAATTTCGGGACTGCATCACATCTGATTTTACTCAGTAGGTAGTGACCACTCAGCGCCCATAGGGGTGTCGCGCACTTCAATATTAAGAGAAGCGAACACATCGCGAATCACGTCTGACAAGTCAAAGCGTTTTTCGGAGCGCACTGTTGCACGAACAGAGAGCATGGCTTCAATAAAAGGAGCTACGACTTCTCGAGGATCTCGGACTCCACCAATTGCGGCATCGCCCAATTGACTAATCATCGACCGAAGTGCGCCACGTGACCGAACCAGAACATCACTTTGCAGAGTGTCAATTGACCAATCTTGAATTGCTTGCTCAAGCGCCAACACCACTCGAACGGCTGCAATTGCATCACGTTGCTCCATTGCTTGATCAAATTGCTGAATTGAGTCTACAAGTACTGCATCAAGCGAATCGGGGGGCGCTGTCTGAGTCATAGATGCAACGGGGACAGTTGCGACGGAATGATTGGTCGAAACGTCACCGGATCCTGTCAATAGCGAAGACGGAGATTGTAGAAGCGAAAGGGGAATCACTGAACCAGTGGGGTATTCGAACGATTGGGCACGTAGACGAATGGTGACGTTGCTATTGCCAACAACAGTGGCGGTAGCTGCATCGAGGTCAATCACTAACCCAGTATGTTCATCAACTCCGAGAACGTACGTGTCGTCATCTAACAATGATTCGAACATTTGCAAGCGGGCTTCGCCGAGATAACAGAATCGAGTGTCGTGGTTTGCGCCCTCAGTGTTGTCGTAATGAGGAATAACGGCAGCGTTGAT
>CAIYTS010000177.1 GCA_903929185.1 uncultured Acidimicrobiaceae bacterium | reverse complement strand
TTGGTAATGCTGCACAACTGCAGTACGTGCAGAACGAATACCTTGTGAATCGGAATAACCCTGTGATTCCTGCAAGTGCCGAATAACGTCCACCAAAATTTCAGGCGGTGCTTCAAAACCAAACGGTGCAGGGTTACCAATGTTTAGTTTGGTAATGCGGTGACCTTGTTCTTCAAGGCGCTTAGCTTCTTCCAGCACAGGCCCACGAATGTCGTAGAGAACATGTTCAAGCTTGTCGGACTGCTTGATATCTTTAGGATTCATTACTGAAAATTCTCAAAATAACGCGACGGAGTTGGGCCGCGTTGTCCCTGATACTTCGAACCCTTTGCTCCAGATCCGTACGGATTCTCAGCAGGAGATGTCATCTTCATGAAACTGATTTGGCCAATCTTCATGCCCGGATACAACGTGATCGGAAGGTTGGCGACATTCGCCAATTCCAACGTGACATGGCCGTCGAAACCAGCATCAATAAAACCAGCTGTGGAATGAATAAGTAGGCCAAGGCGACCAAGTGAGCTTTTGCCCTCAACGCGTGCCACCAAATCGTTCGGTACCGCAACGCGCTCAAGAGTGGAGCCAAGGACAAATTCGCCAGGGTGCAAAATGAAGACGCCATCAAGGGGAATGTCCACCAATTCGGTGAGGTCAGTCATGTCTTTCTTCACGTCGATGATGCCGGCGGTGTGATTACGGAACACCCGGAACAGGTTGTGCACCTTGATGTCGATACTGCTTGGCTGCACGCACGCCTCATCGAATGGCTCGATAATGATGCGGCCAGCGGCCAGTTCGGTACGGAGGTCACGGTCAGACAGAATCACAAGGAAAACCTTACCCAACGCAGCACTTGACGCCCCGATGAATTCACTTCATCAGGGCGTCCACAGCGCAAATTTAGTGACTAAACGAGATTTCCGGGAGGACTTTGGCCATCCATTTCGGAATCCACCATGCTTTTTTGTCCAAGATTCCCAAGATTGCGGGCATCAGCATCATTCGGATCACCGTGGCGTCAAGGAACACAGCCACAGCCAGGGTGATACCCAATTCCGTGGGAGGAATTGGACCGGTGACTCCGAACGCGATGAAGACAACAATCATGATGGCAGCGGCATTTGTAATGGGTCGACCCGTACGGGCGATTCCTTCACGAACTGCCAATTGCGCATCACCAGACTTCTCATGTTGTTCCTTTATTGCTGCCAAAAGGAAAAGTTGATAATCCATTGACAAGCCAAAGAGAAGTGCGAAGAAGAACAGCGGAGCCCATGCATTGATGAAACCCTGATGGTCGATACCAATCAGATTGGCTCCAATCCCGTGTTGAAACACCAACGTGGCAAAACCAAAGCTGGCAGCAACGCTTATGAGGTTCAACGCAATTGAGATGAGCGCAATGCTCAGGCTTCGAAACACAACTAGCAACAGAAGAAATGCAACCAACATGATCAACCCAACCGCTAACGGTGCGCTTGAAGTGAGCGCCTCTGTCAGGTCATGGTTTTGAGAGCCCGGCCCGCCAACCAGTGTTGTCGGCGATACTTCAGACAGCGTTGTTCGTAATCGCGCGGTCATGTTCTGTGTCTCGGTACTACTTCCACCAGACTTAGCAAAGGCACGTACAACTGTTCGGCCGTTTACTTCCGCCGCACCAGTTGGCGCCACCATGAGAGTGTTCGCATCCGCTTGCACCGCTGCAACTACTTTGGCGACATCGGCTGAAGGTGTTGTGAGGTAGAACGGCGCAACAGAACCGGGCCCGAATGCAGCGATAACTGCATCACTACCATCGCGACTTTGCGCTCCCTTGTCAACAACAGTCGCATCAGGCATTCCAAGGCGCATGCCCAAAGCAGGCGCTGCAAGAGCAAGCATCACTACAAGACCAGCAATGAGTGTTCGACGTGGCATCCACAGTGCACGAGACGTCCACCGCGCCCAGCGACCTTCGGCTGCTTTGTCAGGATCTTCCTCGGCTTTGTTGACAAGTACTCGATCTCCCATTCCTGCAAGAACTGCTGGCAACAACGTCAGCGATGCCAAAGCAACTGCAATGACCGAGGCAATCATTCCGAATGCCATGGAACGAAACACCATGATCGGAATAAAGAACAAGGCAGCCAATGACAAAACTACGGTGAGAGCTGACAAAAACACAGCTTTACCGGCTGTTTCGAGTGCTCCTGCCATTGCATCGGAGACATGTTTACCTTCTTCGCGCTCTTCGCGGTATCGCGACACAATGAAGAGGCTGTAGTCAATACCAACCGCAAGACCAATCATCATCGAAAAGTTCATCGACCAAACTGAGAGCGGTGTAAGTGCAGATGCCAAGTTGATTACTGCATATCCGACTGCAATTCCAGCAACAGCTAAGAGCAATGGAATTCCTGCAGCAAGGGCGGATCCGAATGCAATGAACAACAAGATAAGTGTTGGTAATCCCGATAGCAATTCGGCTTTGTGCAATGCAGATTCATTTTCTTTGTTGAAGTCTTCCCACATCGCCCATTCACCCGTGACATTCGCAGTGGTACCTGAGGCAAGAGTTTGCTTCTCAACAAACTCCATTACTTTTCCAGCAGCAAGTGGGAGATCAGCGTCTTCGGACGCTTTCAACATCACTGGGATAATGATTGTTCTGCCATCGGGAGATATGAGGCCTGATTCTTTGGGCATCTCGAGCGGGTCGATTGCGCCGGCGCTCCCTTCTGCTGTCATTGCTCCCTTCACTAATGCAGCGACATCTGAGCTGTTTGTAGAGACATCTTCATCTTGATGAACCACGATCATCGCGGCTTCAGCGCCCAGTTGTGGGAAGTTTTTCCTCAACTCATCGCGCACGATTTGCGCTTCAGAGCCTTGCGCTTCCCAACCGGCTCCCGATAAGGCCTTCGTTAAGGAAATGGCCAGAGGAGCTGCTGCGAGCACAACAACGAGCCAAATGAGCATCACTGTTTTCTTTCGAGCAACAGAGAATTTGGCAATAGATGCAAGAGGTCCAGAAGGTTTCGGCGTTTTCATAATTGTCACCCTACCATACCCCTAGGGGTATACACTACGCATATGAAATTCCTTTCGTTTATGAGTACTCCAGTGGGCCGCGTTTTGCGCGTAATGATGGGCGCAGTGATTATTGCCGTCGGATTATCCGTGAACGGAGGGCTCGGCACTGCAATTGTGATTTTCGGATTCCTGCCACCACTGACAGGAATTTTTGGCATTTGCCCACTCAACCCGTTGGTTGGCCGTCCAATACGTTGCGACAAAGCCTGTCAATTGAACTCCTGAATGCTCTGCTTTAAGGGCAATCGAGTTACATCGTGCGAGCAAGTCCTGAAGTCATCTTTGGCACCATTCCGAAGTCAAGCGACAGGTCAGATTGACCAATCTTGAGAATCTTCGTTATGACCTGCGTGGTTGAAGAGTTCTTTTCACGACCTGGGCGGTCCGCAAGGGTCGGACGAAGA
>CAIYTS010000176.1 GCA_903929185.1 uncultured Acidimicrobiaceae bacterium | reverse complement strand
TGCTGAATCAGTGATTGAAAAAGCAAAGCAGCGTGCTGCTGATCTTTTGGAAGCAGCCGTAGAAGATGTTGTCATCGACACTGTTCGTGGAGCATTCCATGTCAAGGGTTCACCAGCACCGTCTCGTACATGGGCAGAACTCATGATTGAAATTGATGCACCATTAGAAGCAGAAGTGGATTATGTACCGGAAGGTGCAACATTCCCATTCGGCACTCATGTATGTGTTGTTGAAGTTGATGTAGAAACCGGTTCAGTGGTTGTTGCACGACATATTGCATGTGACGACGCCGGAACAATCATCAACCCGTTGTTGGTTGATGGTCAGGTACACGGCGGAATCGCTCAAGGTGTTGCGCAAGCTCTTCTTGAAGTCATTGCATACGACCCAGATGGCAACCCCATCACATCAAACCTTGCTGACTACGGGTTCATTTCCGCTGCTGAATTGCCAAGCTTTGAACGCGTTCCTATGGAAACACCAACACCTCGTAACCCATTGGGTGCAAAGGGAATTGGTGAAGCCGGAACTATCGGTTCAACGCCAGCAGTTCATAACGCAGTAGTGAACGCAGTGAGCCACTTAGGCGTCACGCATATTGATATGCCGTGCACATCGTTCAACGTGTGGACCGCAATTCAAGCAGCGCGCTAATTACGCATCTGCTGGTACATCGTTACCAGTGATGTGAAGGCTGCCCTTGGCTAGCCATGCACCGATTGCAATGAATGTCAACATTGCACCAGCACACCATAAGAACGTTGCCCGCCCGATGAGGCCGTATGCAGTTCCGGCAATGGCAGCTGCGATACCACCAGTCAGTGTTTGAAGTCCGCCATATAAACCTTGTGCCGATGCAAGTCGTTCACGTGGCGCAACTAATGCAATGGCAGCTGAACCACCAGTAACTGTCAGCCCATCAACAATTCCGTGGGCAATACCAACGGCAAGCATGGGGTAGGGAGACCACAATGTTCCGTACAACGTGAGGCATACTGCACCGATTGAGAGCCCAACGATGCTTGCCTTAAACGGCCCAACTTTCTGGGTCAATCTGCCGCCACGTGGTGCCAAGAAAATCATGGGGAATGCAAACATGCTGATGCCAACGTTTGCCACCCAGGTAGGAGCCTTCATATCTGCCATCATCACTGACCACACAGAGTCAAAAGTTCCGATCATCGCAAAGAGTGCAAGACCAATCATGATTGCACCTGCAAGTGGGCGAATCCGCAGCATGTCAAACGCAAGTCGCTGAGTAGGGGCGTCTTCGATATTTGCTTCCTGAAATTGCAGCTTGAATAATCCGTACGCGACAGGAAGAAGAAGTACTGCAACAATCAGGAATGGCGCAGAAATTCCTAAAGTGTCTGCCGTTAATGCAGAGACGATTGGGCCAGCGGTAAAGCCTGCAACGCTTGCGCTCACGATGAGTCCGAGGTTCTGTCCCATGCGCTCAGGGTCCGACAGAATCAGAATGCGTCGTAATGCCGGTTCAGAAATACCGACACCGAACCCCGTGAGTAATCGCCCAAGCATGAGTGGGAGAAATGCATGACCAAATGCCATGAACAATGTTCCGATTATTTCGATCGTTATGCCGGTCATCACGAGCTTCTTTGCGTGCCCCTTGTCGGCTTGTGGTGCAAACAAAATTTGTGAAAAAAAGCCAGTGATGAATCCGATGCTGACAATAAGGCCAAGTTTTGATTCCGTGATTCCGTACTTGTCGCGGAAGTCATCAAGAACTGTGAACATCACTCCGTAACCCATGCCACCAAGGGCAGTCGTTGCTTGAAGTAGGTACAGAGTTCTTTTGCGCACGGTGAACTAGTTCTGCAGAGTGGTTTTTACATGATCAATCAAGACTGGCCATGTGTTTCGCAAGCCAGGGTGAAGATCAAAGAGGCCCACTTCGTCAACGGGCACCCATCGCAAGTCATCTGACTCGGCGTTCGCTTCATATGCGCCTGCATCAGTACTGGTATGTGCGATCACAGTGTCATAGCGCCAGTTGCCGTGGTCATCTGAAAAGACTGCTTTGAATTCAAGATGTTGTGGCTCGATGCCCGCTTCTTCGTGCGCCTCACGCGCGGCAGCAGTGACTGAGTCTTCATGGGAATCAAGCGCGCCACCTGGCAATGCCCACGTGCCTCCGCCATGAGTCCAAGCGGCACGTAATTGAAGAAGAACGCAGGGAATCTCAAGGTCTGTGCGCACAAGCAATAATCCGGCCGCACCATGGAGACCCCAATGGCGGGATTGACACTTGGTGCACAGCACCCATCCGTCACCATCTCTAAACGCCACGTATTGATGTTGCCACAAAACACCATGCTGATTCTCTATCGGTCTACGTGCTCTACGGTAGAGGTATGCGGGTAGAGCGATTAACGGGAGTTCTGGGGGCCACGGTGTACGTGGACGATGTGAAAGTTCTCTCTGATTCAGAATTGGGATCGTTGCGGGAAGTGGCGTGTGAACACGAAGTCATCATCATCCCAAATCAATCGTTGAGTCCTCAGGAGCAAGTGGATTTTTCTCATCGCCTCGGTCCAGCTGCCGAGTCTCCATTTATCGAACCAAGTCCTGACCATCCTGAAGTGATCAAAGTTCTGAAGGAAGCCAAAGATGGCAATGCATTTAACTTCGGTGGTGCATGGCATAGCGATTTCAGCTTTCAACCAGCGCCGCCGTCGTTCACTGTGTTGCATGCACTTGATATTCCACCGTACGGAGGAGACACCCTGTGGTCTTCAATGACTGCGGCGTACAACGCATTATCTGATGCTTATAAGGAACAGTTTTCTCACCTTGGTGCAATTCACACTGCTCGCGATGCGTATTCACCGAAGATGCAAGCGATCCATTCCGGACTTTCCAGCATGAACATTGTGTGTGATGAGACCGCCAACGACACAGAGATTCATCCACTGATCACCACTCACCCTGAAACTGAAAAGTTGGTGCTTTTTTACAATCGTGCGTATGTGCGTGACCTCACTGGCATCGCAGATGAGATAGAGAAACTCCGTCTCATGGACTGGCTACATCTGCATACAACCGATGCAAAGTTCACTGTGCGCCATAAGTGGACCAACGGAGATTTGGCTATCTGGGACAACCGTTCAACACAGCATTATGCGCTCAATGATTACGCCGGGTTTCGTCGGGAACTGCACCGCACCACCATCGCGGGCACACGTCCTCTGCAGTGAGTACGCCTTTCAATTGGCAATCGGCCACAGATGCTGATGTTGATCACCAATATTCGCCGTCGCGTCATGCACTTCGCCCGCTCGATGAATACCTCACCGAATATCATGAGCTCAGTGCACCGCATGACCCTGTCGCGCTTCGACAACCTCGCCGCCCATTATTGATCTATATCCATGGCGGATATTGGCAACGCTTATCTGCAGCTGATTCATTATTCAACGCACATGATGCAATTGCAGAAAGCATTTCTTTACATGCAGTGGAATATACGTTGGCTCCGTTTGCCACAATTCCTGACATCATCGAAGAATGCATTATTGATGTTGAAAAAACCATCGCAGAACTGCAACCCACGCACGTCGTACTTGCTGGCTGCAGCGCAGGTGCGCACCTTGCTGCAATGTGCGGGCGCGAATATGCCATTGCGTCTCAACTATCCGGGGTTGTATTGCTCAGCGGTATTTATGATCTTCGGCCGTTAGTCGTGACGGACACCAATGATCCACTTCATCTCACACCTGAATCAGCTGCGACCATCAGCCCGCAGCTGCTTGCCCCCACACACGGACTTTCGCGAGCACTGTGTGCTGTTGGTGAATCTGAATCAGCTGAGTTCATTCGCCAAAATGCCGACTATGCCGAACACCTGAAAGAAAGTGGCACAGCAACTGAAACCATGGTTGTTCCTAATCGAGACCATTTCAACCTCCCATACGATTTGTTGCGCCGCGGCACAATGGTGGGAGACTGGACGCTCGCACAGTTACTGAAAGAACAATCGTGAATCTCATTGATGCAGAAGAACTTGCACGCACTCGTGATGCCCAAGATGTTTTGGCGCCAATGCGACAGAAGTTTGATATCCCCGCGGACGTCAGATATTTCGATG
>CAIYTS010000175.1 GCA_903929185.1 uncultured Acidimicrobiaceae bacterium | reverse complement strand
CAGCATCAAACGAGTGCTGAATGTGCCAAAGCGCGGCATTGGTGATACCAGCATCGGAAAAATTGACCTGTTTGCAACCGCAAATGGCATTTCGTTTATTGATGCCATGCGCCGTGCAAGCGAAGCGGGCGTATCTGGTGGCGCAATCAAGGGAATCGCCATGTTTGTCACATTGGTTGACGAAATGAATGCAGCGTTAGCCGATGGGCCGTCAGCTCTGCTGGAAGTCGCAATGAACAACAGCGGCTACATCACCGAACTTGAACAAGAAGCAACTGTAGAAGCTGCAGGGCGTCTTGAAAACATCTCGGAACTCATTGGTTCTGCAGCCGAATTCACTCAGGTAGAAGAGTTCCTTGAACAAGTTGCACTTGTTGCAGATACAGATGACCTTGATGCAGAAAATCACATTGTGCTGATGACCTTGCACTCTGCAAAAGGTCTTGAATATCCGGTTGTTTTCTTAGTGGGTTGTGAAGAAGGAATTTTCCCGCACAACCGCGCTCTGCTTGACCCTGCAGAACTTGAAGAAGAGCGCCGTCTTGCATATGTGGGTCTCACACGTGCACGAGAACGGTTGCTGGTTTCACACGCATGGCAACGCATGTTGTTCGGGCAGTCGCAGTACAACCCGCCATCTCGGTTCTTGGCTGAAGTTCCTGCTGAATTATTTGACCGTCAAGGAAATGTTGATTCGGGTTCTGATCATGGGCGAGTATTTGGTCGCACTTCAACCGATTGGAACGATGCAGAACTTCCTGCGTACAAGCGTCGTAATGATGGCGACGACGATGAATCGTTTGGTCGTTCGTACGGTCGTCGGGCTGAACGCGCAGTCCGCCCTGCAGCAGAGCCCCGCAATACAGACCATCTCGTAGGGCTCAAACCCGGTGATGATGTGATGCACGCCGTATTTGGTGAAGGTGTCGTTATCGAAATCAAAGGCACCGGCGACAAGACTGAAGTCACCGTCCGTTTCCGTGATAAGGGCACCAAACACTTGGCTCTTGCGTGGGCGCCGTTGACAAAAATTTCATGAAGTTCTTCTTAGTGGGCCGCGAGTAGTAGAAATAAAGTCATGAAGGCAGCAATCCTTATCGAAAGTCTCACTGGTAACACGTGGAAGGCGGGCGAACTCATCGCGGCCAATCTGCAACAAGAGAATTGGTCAATTACTGGCATCTCTTCGATGAAAGATCCGAATCATGCGTCAATTCAAGATGCAGACACTGTCATTGTTGGCACATGGGTGCACGGACTTTTTGTTGTTGGTCAAGCGCCATGGGGAATTGATCGTTTGCGCCATCTTCCTGCAATGGCCGGAAAGCAAGCTGTTGCATTTTGCACATACGCATTGAATCCCGGAAAATCACTTGACGTCATGACACGTGAATTACAAATGCGTGGTGCAGATGTCATTGGTGGCCTTGCATTGCAGCGTGGCCATTTGGCTGAACACGCTGAAGAATTTGCTATTCGCCTTGTCGATTCAGTTCCCTCTAAATAACTAGGGAACAGTGGTGACGCTTGTCGTCAACCCACGTAAATCGATATACAAAGTTTTTTTGTTCTCAACAATCGGACGCACTTCCGGCGGTGCCATTAACTGCGTCACCTGAAGTGTGCGCTTATCGCAATCAGTGAACCTGCTGGTTCCTTGAACGTGGGTGACAAGGCAACTCGCATCTCGGTCGGCGGGGAAGGCATAGTAGACCTGCCAGCCGGTGGCCGGATCTGACCCCTCATGGTTTAGAACGATGGATCGCAGGCCGTCAGGGCTCTTCAAATCGGGCAGCAGCAATGGACCATCGGACGCGATGGCTTTTGCCATTGCGCTGACCTTGCCCACTTCAAAGACCCTGTTCCCAATTGCTGACCCTGGGTCGGCACGGTGGTTGATGGCAGCGGCCACCAGCCATAAACCCCCAAAGAACAGGGCGAAAAATACGATGCCTCCGAGAACGGGCACAACTGCACGAGCGAGGGGACTGCGAAGACGGGGAAATGCCATGTCTCCATTCTGGCGGGTTGGTACGGAAACCCCCGTACGGCGTAGGGTTTACCTTCTGTGAAGCGCCCGTATCGAGTAGTTGTTGCCAAGCCAGGCCTAGATGGTCATGACCGAGGAGCCAAGGTCATTACCCGTGCTCTTCGCGACCACGGTTTTGAGGTCATTTACACCGGTCTGCACCAGACCCCAGAGCAAATTGCAGAGACCGCAATGCAAGAAGATGCAGACGCCGTTGGGTTGTCGCTCTTATCGGGAGCGCATCTCACATTGTTTCCGCGAACCGTTGAAGAACTCAAGAATCGTGACATGGCTGACATTCTGATTTTTGGTGGTGGCGTAATCCCCGACGCCGATGCGCGCGCATTACGCGAGCAAGGCGTTGGAAATATTTTTGGCCCTGGTTCATCACTCAAAGTGATTTGCCAATGGCTTGAAGAAGAACTCGACAATAGGGAGTAACTCATGGACCTTTTCGAATATCAGGGCAAGCAATATTTTGCGCGCTACGACATTCCTGTATCAAAAGGTGACGTTGCAGTCACTGTTGATCAAGCAATCGCTGCAGCAGATGCTGCCGGTTACCCCGTAGTTGTAAAAGCTCAGGTACAAGTTGGCGGTCGCGGCAAAGCAGGCGGCATCAAGTTGGCAAATAACGCAGACGAAGTACGCACGCACGCCGGAAACATCTTGGGCATGGACATCAAGGGTCATGTTGTAAAGCGTGTGTGGGTAGAAAACGCATCAGACATCGCTGAGGAGTACTACGCATCGTTCACTCTTGATCGTGGTGCAAAGAAGCACCTTCTTATGTTGAGCCGCGAGGGCGGAGTCGAAATTGAAGAAGTAGCAGAGAAGAACCCTGCAGCAATTCTTATGTTGCACATTGACCCAGTTGACGGTCTGTCTGCAGCGGCTGCAAAGAAGGCCGCCGTTGACGCAAAGATTCCTGATGCAGCACAACAAGGTGTTGCAGACATTTTGGTAAAGCTGTACCGCTGCTTCGTTGAAGGCGATTGCGATCTTGCAGAAATCAACCCACTCATCTTGAAGCCAACTGGCGAAGTGCACGCACTTGACGCAAAAGTCAGCCTTGATGAAAACGCTGAATTCCGTCATCCTGAGTGGGCTGAATTTCAAGCAACTGTGGAACTTGATGCCCGCGAACTTCTCGCTCGCGAAAAAGGCCTGCAGTACATCGGCCTTGACGGCACAGTCGGCATTATCGCCAACGGCGCTGGTCTTGCAATGAGCACACTCGACGTTGTGAACCAAGTGGGCGGCAGTGCTGCAAACTTCCTCGACATTGGCGGCGGCGCAAACGCTGACGTAATGGCCGGAGCACTTGAAGTAATCAACTCTGACAAAAACGTGAAGAGTATCTTCATCAACATCTTTGGTGGAATCACTCGCGGTGATGAAGTAGCGAAGGGCATTGTGGAAGCACTTGGTCGTGTTGACCTACGCGCACCAATTGTTATTCGTCTCGATGGCACCAACGCAACAGAGGGACGCGACATTCTGAAGAATGCCGGAATCCCTGAATCAAAACTCACCAGTAAGTCAACGATGCTCGAAGCTGCTGAAGCAGCTGTCGCGCTCGCAAAGTAAGGACCCCCGTCATGGCAATTTTCGTCGATCAAAACACCAAAGTTATTGTGCAGGGCCTCACAGGTGGCCAAGGCAAATATCACGGACTTCGTAACAAGGCATACGGCACTCAGGTTGTTGCTGGTGTTACACCAGGTAAAGGCGGCACAGACGTTGAAGGAATTCCTGTCTACAACAGTGTCGCTGAGGCAGTGAAGGCAACTGGTGCAACTGCATCATTCGTTACCGTTCCGCCAAAAGCTGCATCTGCTGCAATTCTTGAAGCTGCTGGTGCAGGCATCACATTCATCGTGTGCATCACTGAAGGAATTCCTGCACAAGATGAAGCACGCACGTACAACACATTGATTCGTGACTTTCCGAAAGTTCGTCTGCTCGGGCCAAACTGCCCAGGCATCATCAGCCCAGGAAAATGCAACATCGGAATTACTGCCGGAGAAATTGCACAACTGCCATCAGCCAAAGGACCCAACGTAGGCATCGTGTCACGTTCCGGAACTCTCACGTACCAAGCGCTCTATGAATTGAAGCAACTCGGTATCGGCGTATCAACATGTGTTGGTATCGGTGGCGACCCAGTTCCCGGAACATCATTTATTGATTGCTTGCGCGAATTCCAAGCTGACCCAGAAACACACGCCATCATCATGATCGGTGAAATTGGTGGTTCAGCTGAAGAAGAAGCAGCAGAGTTCATCAAGGCAAATGTGACCAAGCCAATGTCTGCGTACATCGCTGGTGTTACGGCACCTGCTGGAAAAAAGATGGGCCATGCAGGCGCAATCGTTTCTGGTGGCAAGGGAACAGCGCAAGGCAAGATGGATGCACTTCGTGCTGCTGGCGTATTGGTTGGGCATAACCCAACAGAAGCTGGCTCGCTTATGGCCGGCATTGTGGCTGGGCTGAGCTGAGTGCCACGCGCTCTTCTTTCTGTCTACGACAAAACGGGCATCGTCGAATTTGCGACCTCGCTGCATGAACTCGGTTGGTCGTTGCT
>CAIYTS010000174.1 GCA_903929185.1 uncultured Acidimicrobiaceae bacterium | reverse complement strand
CAATGGGCGTCTCACGTATCACGGTGTACAACTACCTCAACGCCTTACACCGCTGAGGCTTTCTCAATTGGGGAACACACCCCTGTGACATACTTGTGACATGCAAATAGCCATTTTTGTCCTCCTCGTTATTCTCATTGCAGTCGTTGTCTATTTCGGAATGCAGGCTGCAGCGAACAAATCTGAAGCTCTGCCGCCCGCCCCGTTAGACACAGACGCAATTGCTCGCACGGTTCAAACAGCCATCAACCTTGAAGCAATTTCTACTTCCGTACAAGGTGCTGTCGCTGCACAAATGTTGAAAACTGCGCAGGAAGCATTAGTGGCTAACAATCTTCAAGCTAATCAACAAGCAACGCAGACATTGAGTGGACAGACTGCTGCGCTTGATGCGCAAGCGAAGCTTCTTCTACAGCCCATTCAGAATCAGATGAAAATTCTTGGCGACACTGTTGCTGCGCTGCAGACCACATATACATCTGAGCAGGCAACGGTTACAGCGCTTGCAAGTCAAATAAGCACTCTGCAAGATTCCACAACGTCTCTTCGTAACGCACTGAAGTCACCAACTGCCCGTGGTTCATGGGGCGAAAATCAACTGCGCACCATTATGAGATTGGCTGGCATGGAGAACTACTGCGACTACACCGAGCAGTTCACTGGTGGTGAATCTGAACGCAACCAACGCCCTGATGCTGTTATCAAACTTCCAGCGGGTGGAAGTATTGCAGTCGACTCAAAGTTTCCTTTCAACGCGTATTTGCGCATGCAAGATGCCAAAGATGCGGCCGGACAAGACGAGGAACTGAAAAATCACGCCAAGGACATTCGTGTTCATGTCAAAGCTCTTGCCGATAAAAAGTATTGGGAACAGTTCGGCCACAACACTCCTGACTTTGTAGTTATGTTCATTCCAAACGAAGGCGCTGTTGCTGATGCAATGAAGTCAGATATCAATCTGTTGGCTGATGCTATGAAAGATCGCGTTCTCATCGCTTCACCGGTAAACCTTCTTGCTCTGCTCTTGACGGTTGCAAAGGGGTGGCAATCTCACCAACTAGAAGAGAATGCTGCAAAGGTCGCAAAGCTGGCCAAAGAAATGCACGAACGTGTTGGCGTCGTTGTCAATCATGTTGTGAAAATGGGTGACGCATTAGGCACTGTTCTCACGACATATGACGCAATGGTTGGTTCAATGGAAACTCGACTACTTGTCACAATGCGTAACTTCAAGGACTTAGGTGTGGTTCAGGAAAATGAACCAATGAAAAACATCACTGCGATCGGGAAATCACCTCGAGAAATCAAAGCAGCGGAAGCAAGTTTTGAAGGTCTTCCCTTCGGAGAAATTGAACCGTAAACTATTTACGGAACCCACATCTGTTGGGCTTCAACCACCGTGTTGTTCTTGATACGCGAAATAAATGGGAACGGCACCCAGTGGTATTGCGCAATCGGACTTGTAGCCACACCGGCAATCAATTTCTTCAGAACTGAAGTATTGATTTCATAGCTAGTTCCAGGGCTTTCTTGGAATGCAACAGTCACCCGCGCGGTCTCAGAAATGTCAACTAATGCAGTTTCGTTTTGGTCAACTGCGTAGTCATCCATACAGCCTTCTTGCATTCCATTCTCTTTAGCCCACGCTTCACATGTAGCGCCCATTCGAACTCGAGCAACATGGAAAACGATTGACTCAGTGCCGAGAACGCGTTCAACCCAGGTCCAATATGTTCCATCGTCTAGTCGTGAGTTGGTAACAACAACTTCGTCGGTTGAATCTTTAATCACTGGGGCAGAAACTTTGCGCCAGATTTTCTGAGTGGTTAGTGACTCTGTTCCGGGGGAACATCCTGCAAAGACAATAAGAATTGTGACTACAAAAAGTCGTCGAATGATCACAAGCGCCTGAGGTGAACGTTGGTCACGCGGTGATCAGCACCTTTAGCAACGATCAATGATGCGCGAGACTTTGTGGGCTCAATATTGTCTACCAAGTTCTTACCGTTGATCTCACGCCAAATTCCACGGGCAATGTTTATGCCTTCTTCGTCGGTTAGGTGCGCAAAGTTCTGAAAGAAACTGTCAGGGTCACGGAACACGGTCTCACGCAATTTCTGGAAGCGTTCGATGTACCACTGCTCAATGTCAGGTTCTTCTGCATCGATATAAATAGAGAAGTCAAAGTAGTCAGACACAAACTCATTTGCTTCTGAACCAACCTGAAGAACATTGAGTCCTTCAATGATCAAGATGTCTGGCTGCTGAACTGAAACTGTTTCGCCATCAACGATGTCGTAGACCACATGGCTGTACACCGGAGCCTTTACGTCAGGAGCGCCGCTCTTCAAGTCACGCAAGAACGTGAGCAAAGTTTTTGTGTCGTAGCTTTCGGGGAAACCTTTACGGTTCATGATTCCGCGATCTTCAAGAACCGCATTTGGAAACAAGAATCCGTCGGTGGTGATGAGGTCAACGCGTGGGTGTTCTGGCCAACGCGCAAGCAGTGCCTGCAAGATACGGGCGAAGGTACTTTTACCGACGGCAACACTGCCGGCGATTCCAATGACGTACGGAACCTTTGGCGCCATGGCACCAAGGAACGTTGCGGAGACTTTGTGCAAGTTTTGCGTTGCGCTGACATACAAGTTGAGAAGTCGAGTCAGCGGCAAATAGACAGCGGCAACTTCATCAAGATCAATCTGGTCGTTGATACCGCGCAAAGCAACAAGGTCGCGCTCACGAATTGTTAGCGGCGTTGCTGCACGGAGGTCAGCCCACTCTTCGCGGTCAAATGACAAGTAGCGGTCGGAATTGGGGGTGTCGATCACAACTAGACGCTACGGCTTAGGGGTTATCGGCGCCAAGGCGCGCTAGGAGATACAGCACCGGCACCAGCTGTAAGGACATCAACGCCGTCTGCGGTGACCACCATGGTGTGTTCGAACTGTGCGGTACGGCTGCCATCAGAGGTAACGGCGGTCCAATCGTCGTCCCACATTTTGTGGCGCCATTCACCGCTGGCCGTAATCATCGGCTCGATAGTGAAAGTCATTCCCTCACGCAAGATCATTGTGTTGCGTGGGTCGAAGTAATGCAAGACCTGAATGTCAGTATGGAAGTTTTCGCCGATGCCGTGACCAATAAATGCTCGAACAACTCCGTACTTGTGCTTCTTGGCATGAACTTCAATTGCGCGGCCGATTTCATTGATTGCAACGCCAGGCTTCACGGCTTCGATGCCGTACCACATGCATTCTTCAGTAACACGAATGAGTTTTGCATCTTCATCAGAAATGTTTCCGACTGCAAAGGAAGCATTGGTGTCGCCGTGAACACCATTTAGGAAAATGGTGACGTCAAGATTGATGATGTCACCATCGAGAAGAACTCGTGAATCAGGAATACCGTGACAGATCACTTCGTTCACACTTGTGCACACACTCTTTGGATAATTGTGATAATTCAGTGGGCTCGGATAGCCACCCATCTTGATGGTGAGATCATGAACGAACACATCGATGGCGTCTGTGGTAATTCCGGGGCGAACAAATTCTCCGGCCTGACGCAGAATTTCTTTTGCTGCATCGCCGGCAATACGCATGCGCTCAATAACTTCTGGAGTCTTGACGCGACCTTCTTCAAGGCGCGGCACATTGCCTGTTTCTGCATATGGCGGTTTTGCAATATTGGCTGGCACAGAACGCATAGGGCTAATGACGCCTTGTTCAATACGGCCTTCAGTGCCTTTGTGGCAACGCTTGTATTTGCGTCCACTGCCACACCAGCACGGGTCGTTTGAGGCAGGAAGTATTTCCGGAGCCGTATTCATACGGTAAAGACTACGGGCGAATCTGGCGCCCTTTGTGTTAGTTGGAGAGTGTTTCGACGGACTCGAGAGTCCAGCCATTGCCCGCAACGCCGTCGGCTAACCAATTGCGCAGTGCAAGGGTGGCCTTCACATCATCTTCGTTATAGGTAAGGAGTTTCTGTTGCATGCCAGCGGCGTCACCAGGAATTAGTCCGCATGCGGTTTGGTACCACACGATGGAGTTTCCGCCGCCTGCGTCGGATGCATCCCATGAGAAGCCAGCCAACTTAGCAACGTCTTTCAAACCAGTGCGACGGGTTGGCCACAACAGTGGTTTCGAAATTTCATAGAGATCAACCCAATGAGCGGCTGCACCAAGTTCGTTGATTTCTTCTGGCGTTGGAACGCCTGGAACATCTTCATTTCGCATTGATGCTTCGCGCATACGTGGAAGCTCTGCAATTTTTCCGGAGTAGCAGTACACGTTCGCGGTCTTGCCATTAGCAGCAGCCTCATCGAACTGTTGATGTAGCCATGCCCAGAACGCAGCCAACTGGCGACCTTCTTCCTTTGGATCATCGCGATTAAAGAAGTGGAACGAAATGTATTCACCCTTGTCGTATGAACCATCTGGTTGTTTGCGAGTGATGTACGCACCGAACAGGTACACAACATCATCGTTCTCAACATCAAAATCAATTTCAATATCTGCACGCGGAATGACTGGTGCATTTTGTCCACGTGGGTAGAAGGGGTATTTGCCTGCGTGCACATCAACACGCGCTGCATCAATGTTGTCAGCAAGAAGTTTGTACGTAGGCACTGCAAGAGTGGCATGGTCGAATGACAAAAGATCAGCTGTTGTTTCAATACCGATTGCCTCAAGTTTGTCGAGACGCTTGTCTGACATCTTTGGCAACATTGACAACTCAATGGAAGGATCTTGCGTTGCGACATCAAACAACTCGCCAAGGCTTGGAGTAAGTCCCCATTTGTTTGCTGCAATGGCAGAACGAGGGTCAAGCGCAGCAAGTTGTGGAGTAGTGGTAATGCCACCCTCTTCCATCTTTCCTACATGCGTGACAGTGACGCCAGAGAGAAGAGACACGTGACGTTCGCGAACCAGTTCGGCTTCACAAATGTCGTGCCACACACAATCGCGACATTCGGGGCGGTACACGGGGCGTGTGCAGGCATCGAGGTCTTCGCGCATTGCAATAATTGCATTCCAACGCTTCTTCCACTCGCGTTCGATGATCTTTAGTGGTGACTGCTCGCCATCATCAAGTCCACGCCATGTGAGATTCCAGTCTTTGTCGATGATTCCACCAACGGGTGCAATATCTGGCGCGTAATCAAGATCAATCAACATCATCCAGTAATGCGCAAGCTGCAAACTGTGTTCTGGCTTTGGTGAGCCAAGACCAATGTCTTTGCGTTCGCGATTTTCCAACCATGGTGCATCAAGCGGTGACACTGCCCACTTTTCATTGGCGTTGCCTTCAAGCGGTTTTGAGTTCTTTACATCGACAGGAATGTATGCCCATTTGCCATGCCGCATCTTTTCTTCACCAAAGCGAATCAAGATGTCGGGGCGACCTGAACGGTGATTGATAGTAGGAAGAGTTGGCCCGATGATGATGCGGTCACCACGTTCCATTGCGCGCATTGTTGCGCCTTCAACGTCGTCATCTTGT
>CAIYTS010000173.1 GCA_903929185.1 uncultured Acidimicrobiaceae bacterium | reverse complement strand
GTGCTCGACACTCTTGAAAATGGTCACCGCAAGGCTGTTGGCGATGCCCCATTCGTACAAGGCGACATTGCAGATTCTGATCTCATTGCTCGAGTTGTTGCTGAACACGGCGTCGATGAAGTGGTTCACTTTGCTGCATACAAAGCCGTGGGCGAATCAATGTCTAACCCCGGCAAGTATTTCAACAACAACGTCACTGGATCTCAAAAGCTTTTCGAGGCATTGCACCAAGCAGGCGTAACGCGCGTTGTCTTTTCATCTACTGCAGCCGTATACGGCACTCCGCAGTCAGTCCCCGTTCGTGAGACCGATGCTCTCAGCTGCGAAAGCGTGTACGCCGAAACAAAGCTGATGATTGAAAAGACACTCGGCTGGTATTCGCAAACAACCGATATGCGCAATGTGTGCTTGCGCTACTTCAATGCAGCCGGCGCTTCAGAAGATGCAACTCTCGGTGAAGACTGGCGGTTCTCTCAGAACTTGATTCCTCATGTCATGAAAGCCGTTCTTGGTTTTGCACCTGCGCTCACTGTGTTTGGCAATGACTTCCCCACCCCTGATGGCACGGGTGTACGCGATTACATCCATGTTGAAGACCTTGCTCGCGCACATGTTGCTGCACTTGATCACCTCGCAAAAGGTGGCCACAGCATCACATGCAATGTTGGTACGGGTTATGGCACAAGCGTGATGGACATCATCGCCACCACGGAACGCGTTACTGGCAAAAAAGTGCCCTACGAAATTGCTGGCCGTCGCGCTGGTGATCCGTCAGAGTGCTACGCAGATCCGCATCGCATCACCGAGGCATTCGGTTGGTCACCAACACGCAGCCTTGATGACATTATTTCTTCTGCGTACGCGTGGCATACTTCGCACCCTCACGGGCACGATTCGTAATTTACGCTGACAGCGTGCGTTGGCGGTCAAGCCAACCGAGTAACACCGCAATGGCACGTGGGTCATGACGAAGTCGATGCCCTGCCCCTTCAATCACTCGTAACTCAGCACTTCCATGTGCGGCAGCCAACATGCGTGAGTCCGCTACTGGCACACTCTCATCGTCATCACCATGCATCACTAATAGTGGCCGTGGCGCAAAACGCTTTGCGGCATCAACGGGGCGGAACCGACGTAACTCTCGACTCCATTCATCGAATGAAGTAGGAAATCCTGGCGAGCGAATGGCACCGATTTCGCGGGCATGCTCAAAAAAACGTCGGGGTTGGCTAGCCCAGTCATCAAAGTCGGCACGGGCGCTCAGCAATGCACATCCGCGCACTCGTGGGTCATCGGCTGCAACACACAACGCAAGCGCACCGCCCGTATTGGCTCCGACTAGCCACACGCCGTCGGGCGACACTTCATCTTCTAGATGATCAATGGCCGCACGTAAGTCATCAACCCACCCTTGCATTGAAAAATCACCTTCGCTGGTGCCACATCCGCGAAATGTAAAAGTGAGCGCAGCCCATCCCAAATCATTTGCAACACGATCCATCAGTTGTGGAAACGTGACTCCCGATTGTCGGGCATCTAGTGACCCATTTGGAAATCCGTGGCACATGATGACACCCGGCAACGAAGATGCGTAACCGGTCGGCGTAGCCAAATAACGATTAAGAACTAACGACCCAGATTGGAAAGTCCCATTGGTCGTATCTGACATTTGAATCGAACTTACGCGCGAGGCTTGCGAAGGCGACGTGTTGCGCCAACAGTTGCGAGCGTGTAACCACGGTTACGCGCTTCTGCCAACGTGTCTGGTCCAAAGCACAGACCTACACCTTCAGCAACGATTGTGTCGACGATGTCTTTTTCAGTCCACTCATCAAGGTCGTACACCAACTGTGTGCGCTTGTCTCCGAGGAATCGTGTGTGCTCAAACTTGACTGGTCTTTCCATACACATAACGGTAGTACCCCGACCTCCTGTGGGAAGGAACGGCAGGCTAATCAGTTATTTATCAGGGGCAAGCAACACCCCAAGGACGGCTTCGAAGGAAACCTTGTCCCACTGAGCAAGGTCAACATGCCCAGGGTCCATCTCAGCAACGGCACGTCCGATGATTTGGCCATGTAACCAATACGCAGTTGCCATCGGATCTAGATCCGCACGTAGCCAACCCTTTTGCTGTGCATATAACGCTGCATCAGCAATTGTGGCAAGAAACTTCTTGTTGATGTCGTTAATAGCAATAGCCAAATCCGGATTCCGTTGCGCTGCACCAAGGACGCTTACGCGAATCGCGCGAGCATGATGTCGCTCTGGTCGATAGCTCCATTCCATGGACTTGCGAACCGCCCTCACATAATCCTCTTTCGAGTCAACGAGCACCATCATTGCTTCAACAGGAATTTCAGTTTTCAGACATTGCCAGTACCACTCGACGTATGCGGCATTCACCAGTTCTGTTCGGTTCGTAAAGTGGTGATAGATCGATGGCTCTTTAATGCCCAAACCTTCGGCGATTGCGCTCAAACGCACTGATGATTCTCCGCCAGTTTCCATCATGTCGATGGCCGCATTAAGGATTCGTGACCTGGTGCTTTCAGCAATCTCCATAGGTAAACGAGGTTACAGGCACCATGTCGAGGGAGCCGACTCGATGGGAACGTGCCAGTCAAATCCCTGTAAGTTTCACTTATGAGCAGCACCGACCAGCCAACATCCATCGAGTTCTTCTTCGACATCATGTGCCCTTACGCGTATCAGACATCCGTGTGGATTCGCGACGTGCAAGAACAAGTCGGATTCGATATCTCCTGGCGCTTCTTCAGCCTCGAAGAAATCAACCGTGAAGAAGGAAAGAAGCACCCGTACGAACGTGACTTCGCATACGGCTGGACTCCGCTTCGTGTTGCGGCATGGTTGCGCAGACAAAACAATGACTGGTGTGGCACCTTCTACAAGATCTGTGGCGAAGCACTGCATATCAATGGTCGCCGTTTTTATGATCGCGAAGTAGCACTTGAACTAATGGCAGAGGCCGGTCTACCTACTGAAGCGTGGGATCTTGCCCTTGCTGACCCAACCACTCACGACGACGTTCTCAACGATCATAAATATGCAACAGAACAACTTGCCGGTTTCGGAGTTCCCATCATCACCGTGCCAGGTGGTCGCGCAGTGTTTGGTCCGGTTGTTCTTCCTGCTCCTACTGCAGACAAAGCAAAAGAACTATGGGACATCACGCTTGCATACAGTCGCTTCCCTGGAATTTTCGAATTGAAGACTCCTAAGACTGATGAAGACATGAAGATGATTGGCACCATTTTCACTCCGTACCTCGAAGGGCGTCAATGGCGCTCAGTTCAAAACCCAGCCCGCTGATTACGTAAGGCAACACAATGATTCCAACAGACACAATCAACAAACTTGAAGAAACATGGAACTCCATTAGCGATTTCTGTTCACAGCTGACAGAAGCACAATGGAAAACTCCATCGCAATTGCCAGCATGGACCGTGCAAGACAACTTGTCGCACCTTGTCGGCACCGAAGCCGGTCTTGAAGGTCTTGAGAAGTCTTCTCATAAAGCAGCTGATGTTTCTCACACGAAGAATCCCATCGGTGAAGCGAACGAACACGACGTTGATTCACGTCGCTCAATGACAGGCGCTGCAGTACTCGCAGAGTGGAAAGCCCTAGTAGCTACCCGTATTCACACTTTGCGTAATGCCGATGATGCCTATTTTGAAAAAGAATCATTCACTCCTACGGGCCCGGGAACACTTGCCGACTTCTTGCATATTCGCGTGTTGGATTCCTGGATTCACGAGCAAGACATGCGTCGCACTACCGGTAAGCCAGGTCATCAAGGTGGTCCGTCAGCAGAACACACCATTGATCGCCTCATCCGCACCATTCCCATCGTTGTTGGCAAGCGCGCACAAACACCAGAAGGCGGCACAATTGTTGTTGCAATTACTGGTGCCGTGAAACGCACAGTGGCAACCACCGTCGTCGATGGAAGAGCTCAAGTATCAACAGAGGTTCCTCCATCCGTGCTTGTAACAATCACTATGGATTCAGATGTGTTCCTGCAACTAGCAACAGGACGTGCAACTCATACAGAACTTGGTTCTGGAATTGCTATCACTGGCGATTCTGAACTTGGCACCCGCGTGGTGTCACAGTTCAACATGATGATCTAGACCTGGTCTGCCTTCGGGCCAACAGCTCCAATTGCGGCGAAATAGCCCATGTGAGCATCAGCCACATACACCACGTCAACGTCATCAAGAATGTCGACTCCTCGTTTGGTTGCTGCATCTAGCAAGTACGCAGTCAACGTGGTCTTATC
>CAIYTS010000172.1 GCA_903929185.1 uncultured Acidimicrobiaceae bacterium | reverse complement strand
TTTCTGGATCAGTGTTTGGTTCTTTGTTTGTCATTTTGGGTCATACAAGTGACAACTCTGGATTATGGCCAGTTCTCGCAATGCGTGTGACGTCGGTGCCATTCATGTTCATCGTGATGTACTTCACAAAAAACAAGCCTTCAGCTGCGCGACCGCAATTGAAGTTTGTTGCTGGCTCGGGAATTCTTGATACGGCCGCAAATGCCATTTACTTATTGGCTGTGCGTCACGGACTGATGTCGATCGTGGCAACGATTAACTCGTTTTACCCAGCAAGCACCTTGATGCTTGCAGTGGGTCTAGACAAAGAAAAGATTCACCGCCCACAAGCCATCGGACTAGTGCTAGCTGGTGTTGCATTAATCATGATTACGGTGTCGTAATCACTTTTCGCCAAGAGCGGCCTTGATTATCTTTTCAGATTCGCGTGATGCGCCTTTGAAAATTCCCTTTGACATCAGAGATGCCTCACTCTTGCGACGCGCTTCGTAAACATCGGCGCGCATGTGATGAATTTCCGGATCATCTGGCGCAGCCCAGCCTGCAAAGTCTGCAAGGTGGCAGGCAAGACGAAGGTCTCCTGATGCTGCAAGTTCAACAGCGCGACGCATGAGAACATCTGCGCCACCCGACAGTGATGCAAGCTCAACAGCAAGAACCTCATCAGGTGCTGGCTTGAGGCGTGATGGCGCACCGTCCCACCAACCTCCGAACAAGCGCCAAATATTTCGTACGACAAATTCTGGCTCGTCATATGTTGGACGAAGGTATGGCTTGCCAAGGGTGGCGTCAGGTACGCGCACTGTATGGATGATGGTGTTCAGTGTTTCGCCTGCATTCATCATGGTGACAACGTCTCGCACCAGGTTTTCTAATGACGTTGCAATCTCATCAAGTACGCGAGCGATGCGCTCTTTGCCGGCAATGGGTAATCCATGTGCAGGAAGAAGAAGTTCGGGACCCTTTGCGATCATGGCGCGTAAGGCAGCCGCCCATTCAATTGGCCACCGTTGTACTTTTTGCGGGTTGCCAGCATTCGGGAAACTCCAGAGCACGAAGTCACCCGATGCGATCCACTTCTTTTCAGGAAACCATGACCACAAATGATCGTCAGTTTCACCGCGTGCATGGTGAAATTCAACGGTGTCGTTACCGAACTTCATCGTGGTGAAATCACTCAGGCTGTCTGTGAGTTCCAAAGTGTCAACGGGAATGAAATTATTGAGTTTGCGTCCGCCAGTTGGTGGGCGTAGATCATTTAGTGCGTTTTCCAGATCGCCACGAATGCCACCAAATTGACGTGCATTAATGGCGACGTTCCAATCGTTTGTGTCGCGATATCGCTGAAATCGGCGAGTGACGTTTTCATGACCGATAACGCGGGGAGCACGAAAACCATCTGCCGCCATACGCGCCGCAAAAGGTCCGCTACCGCCAACATGATCAGAATGACCATGTGTGTAGACAATCGCTTCAATTGGTTGTGCACGCCATTGCTGCATTGCATTAACAACTACTTCTCCTGTGTTCGCATGACTTGCATCGAAACACACAAGTCCATCGCCGGAGTCCCACACCACACTGTGGCTAAACGACTCGACCATCGCGAGATTCTCTGCTACCTCTGACAATTCACCGGTAACACGATTGACAGGGCCGTCTGCAACGCCTGAGTCAACAATACGGGTACTAAGAGCGAGTAGATCAGCCATGACTACATCTTAGGTAGGCCGAGAAAGCGCTCTCCCAAAATGTTGCGCATCACATTCGATGTGCCACCCATGATGGTGTAGCCGGGGCTGTATGCAAGCCCTTTTGCCGCATCGTCCCAGATCATTGCGTTGGCACCCATTGCGCGCGACACGAATTGGTCAACGCGTTGCTGGTGTTCAGTGCAGAAGCACTTTGTTGCAGCAGAGAACCCAGCAGGTGCCTGCTTCAAAGTTTCGCGAATCACCAAGATGCGGCCGATGCGGTATCCGATTTCGAGAGCAGCGATTTCTTGGCGAACAGTGCGATTCGTTTTATCAACTACTGCGCACGCCTCTTGGAAGAGAAAGTAGTTCGAGACAAGTCTGTCGATTCCGCCGCGTTCGTGTTCAAGCTGACGCATGGTCTGTGAAAACGCAGCGCCTTGCTTGCCCACAAGGTTTCCCTTTGGTACGCGAACATCTGTGTAGAACACTTCACAGAAATGACGGTTAGTCGTCATGTCTGTAATGGGGCGTACTTCAATACCTGGTGTATTCATCGGCACAATGATTTCGCTAATGCCTGCATGTGGTGGCCCGTCATTGCTTGTGCGGCAAATGAGATAGCAATAATCAGCATCAGCGCCAAAGCTGGTCCAAATCTTTTGACCATTGATGACCCATTCATCGCCATCGTCTTCGGCAAAAGTTTTCAACGATGCAAGATCACTTCCGGCATTTGGTTCGCTCATGCCGATGCACCACGTTGTTTCGCCAGCCAAGATGCCGGGCAAGAATTCTTTTTGTTGTTCTGGAGTTCCGTACTGAATGAGCGCAGGACCCATCTGGCGATCACCAAACCAACTGGCTGCAATTGGGGCGCCAGCTTTGATCATTTCTTCACCGACGATGAGGCGCTCGATAGGGGGTCGTCCACCGCCACCGAACTCAGTTGGCCAAATAAGGCCGATCCAGCCGTGAGAGGAGAGTTCGCGCGAGAATTCTTTCGAATATCCGTTCATCCACGAAGCGGTGTCGCGTCCGTATCGGGCCACGGCATCAGCTGCCACGGCTGCCGCCTTCTCTCGAAGGGCAATGTGTTCAGGGCTCCACTCAAAATCCATTAGAGACGATGGTAGAGCGCAGACTTGCCCGAAACGCTATTGTGTACAAGTCTGATACAAGTGAGATTCGGCACATCGCCGACACAAAGAATGAGGTGCTCTCGTGGCAAAGATCAAGGTTGAAAATACAGTTGTCGAACTCGATGGCGATGAGATGACGCGCATCATTTGGCAGTTCATCAAGGACCGTCTCATCGTGCCGTACCTCGACATCAATCTTGAGTACTACGACCTTGGTATGGAGCACCGCGACGCAACTGATGACCAGGTCACGATCGATTCCGCCAATGCGATTTTGAAGCATGGCGTTGGCGTGAAGTGCGCCACCATTACTCCCGACGAGCAGCGTGTTGAAGAGTTCGGCCTCAAGAAAATGTGGAAATCGCCAAACGGCACCATTCGTAACATTCTTGGCGGAGTGGTATTTCGCGAGCCAATCATTTGTTCAAACATTCCTCGCCTTGTTCCCGGCTGGACCAAGCCCATCGTTATCGGTCGTCATGCACACGGTGATCAATACAAAGCAACAGACTTCAAGGTTCCAGGTGCTGGCACAGTCACTATGACTTACACGCCTGAAGACGGCAGCGAACCAATGCAGTTCGAAGTGGCCAAGTTCGGCAAAGACGGTGGCGTCACTATGGGTATGTACAACTTCAACGACAGCATCCGTGACTTTGCACGTGCGTCACTTCGCTACGGGTTGTCCCGCAATTACCCCGTGTACATGAGCACAAAGAACACCATCTTGAAGGCATACGACGGTCAGTTCAAAGATTTGTTTGAAGAAGTCTTTGTCAACGAGTTCAAAGCTGATTTCGACAAAGCCGGCCTCACATACGAGCACCGCCTCATTGACGACATGGTTGCATGCGCAATGAAGTGGGAAGGCGGATACCTCTGGGCATGTAAAAACTACGACGGTGACGTGCAATCAGACACTGTTGCTCAAGGTTTTGGTTCTCTCGGTCTGATGACATCAGTCTTGATGACACCAGATGGCCGCACTGTTGAAGCAGAAGCTGCGCACGGCACAGTGACTCG
>CAIYTS010000171.1 GCA_903929185.1 uncultured Acidimicrobiaceae bacterium | reverse complement strand
GTTTCAGGGTCAGTAATAGCAATGCATGATGTTCCATTTCTTCGTTGGCGTGAGTGCGTCATCCATCTCACTGATCTTGATGTTGAGATTGGCTATGACGAATGGCCCGATTTATATGTACGTCTCGAACTAGAACGTCAAAAGATGGCATGGGCTGCAAGTCATCCAATGGGGCTTACACAAATTCCACAAGCGGCGTTGAAACTAAATGAGAAACATCGTCTTGCGTGGTTGTTGCAGCGCGTTGAAGTGGGCGGTCTTCCTAAAGGTCCGGGATTGTGACGCTTCGGACGTTTCGCCGAATAGTTGGAGCAACCTTTGCGAGCTGTGTTCTCGCACTGACTTTTGTTCCGGGAATTGCAAGTGCGCACGCAGTACTTGATTCCTCTAGCCCGGCACCTTCTGCACTGCTTGCATCTTCACCCAAAGAGATTCGACTTGATTTTGATGAACAAGTGGAAGCCACATTGGGTGATATTCATCTGTATAACTCTGAACAGCACGAAGTCTCGATAGAAAAAACAGTACGGTCATCGACAGATGCTTCAATAGTTACTGCAGAAGTTCCTTCGCTGCAGAACGGCGTCTATGTGGTGGTGTGGCGCGTGGTGAGCGCCGATGGGCATCCAGTGACTGGCGCATTCCCTTTTGAGATTGGCACGAAGTCAACCGGCACCAGTGCCACGTTGTTAGAAGAAGTTCTGAATGGAACAGAAACGACATCTACTCTGGGAAATCCGATGTCAACTCTTCGGCTGCTTGGTTTTCTTGGGTTGATACTTCTGATCGGATGTGTTTCGTTGCTGTGGCGGTCACCGCTATTAGGAAATCCCCGTGTAAGTAAAACAATGCGCTATTCCTCCGTGTTTATTGCAGTTTCCTCACTTGGTCTCTTGCTCATGCAAGGCCCGTACACGGCTGGGAAATCATGGGGGTCATTGTTTGATTCGGTGATCATCGGTGATGTATTACAAACTCGCTTGGGGCTAGCACTGTTTATTCGTTCTATGTGTGCGTGCGCATGGGGACTCATTGCTCTCACTGTCTCAGAGTCAGTCAGTCATCGTTGGCGCGTCAGCGTTATTGCTACTGCATTCGTAACGATTGCTACATATGCCGCAAGTGGACACCAAAGCGCCGGAACATTGCCAGGCGTGTTTATTCCCTTAGACATGATTCACCTTGCTGCAATTTCAACCTGGGTCGGCGCATTGCTCGTCCTATCTGTTATTTCTCGAGACTGTGATGTTGAAAATGAAGCGAAAAGGTTTTCGCAGATGGCAACGTGGTCAATGCCACTAGTTGTTGGCACTGGTGTCGTGCAGGGACTACATGTACTTGGCGGAATTAGCCCAATAACGCATTCGTATTTTGGCAAGCTGTTATTGCTAAAAACTCTGCTGGTTGTAGGTGTCGTTCTATTTGGCTCACGGGCTCGCCGTCAATTACACACCGGTGGGTTTACTTCAATCGCAAAAATCATTAGATGGGAATCTGCCTTGGTTGTCTTGGTACTTGCCGTCACATCTTTGATGGTGGCGCAATCTCCCAATTCACCGGCAGTGAAGTCAACATCGTTCAGCAGCACACTGATTCAAAATGGCATCGTGGCAGATTTATCTGTAGTCCCAGCAGTTGTTGGTCCGGCAGAAGTACATGTACTTCTCACGCCACCAGGTGGATCACTGTCACCAGCGAAGTCCGTGACGGTGCAATTCGATCTGCCGTCGCGCAGTATTCCGCCAATTCCTGTCAGCATGGTGGAAATTGGTCCCAATCACTGGACTGGTGT
>CAIYTS010000170.1 GCA_903929185.1 uncultured Acidimicrobiaceae bacterium | reverse complement strand
ATTGTCGGTGAACGAGTGTTGGGCCTTCCAAAAGAGCCAGACCCAACAAAACCTCGTCCGAACCCCACCTGATAAATGAAGCCACTGTTCTAGCAGTGGTGATTAACGGGAGCGGCGAGCCTCGGTTAACGCACCAAAGCGGGCGATGTCTGCTTCAAGGTTCAGGGCCTTTGTGGTGGGCGTATCGGAATCTGTGAGAAGTTCCATTGGCATGACCCATGTCAACTCAAACTCAAGACCATCAGGGTCACGTGCATAGAGAGCGCGTGTCGTTCCGTGGTCACTTGCTCCGGTCAGCAAACCTTCTCGAGAGAGGGCAGCGCCAAGGTTCACAAGATCAGAAAGTGTCTCTACTTCCCACGACAAGTGGTACATGCCGACAGTTGATACTCCGGCTGCGGAAGCCGCAGCATTGTCGCCAACGCTAAAGAGCCCGAGGTCATGGTCGTTAGTGGACCTTGGAGCACGGAGGAAAGCGGCTCCGTTGAAACGCGGCATTTCACCTGTGTCGTCGAGACGACGAAATCCGAGCACTCGACAGAAGAATTCAGCGGAGCGGTCAGCATCGCGTACATACAGAACTGCATGATTGATGCCCCTAATAGCCATATCGACACGGTATCGCTGACAGGGCTACCTCAATCACTGACGCATCGAAACTAGGGTGTGACTGTGGTCTTGACAGCATTGAAACAGCTCGACCAACGGCTTCACCAGAATCGCAATTCTGAACCATCGCAATTGCAGACGCGAATTGTTATGTTTGTCGCCATTGTCTGTGGAGTTTTCATGGCCAGTGTTGCGCTGCGTCAAGCAGGCCCAACTGTTCATCCCGATGAGTGGGGTTTCTTGTCGAACGGACAGGTATTGATTGGGCACACGGAGGCTCCGATTCCGACGGGCAGTTTCTACCCTGCCGGTTACGGGCTCATCACGGGTCTTGGTGCTCTCCTGACTGGTTCTTTGCACGGCGCGTATCGTTTCGCTTTATTGGCGAACGTTGTGTTGGCAATTGCAACTGCATGGTTTGCCGGACGACTTGCGGTACGTGGCTTTGGTGCGTCGAAACTGATGGGTCGGATCATTTCCGGTCTGGTTTTTATGTTGCCCGGAACCATTGTGACAGCGATGTTCGCATGGCCGGAGACTGCATCTCGTCTTGCGTTCTTAGTGTTCATTTCTCTCGTTGTCTCAGTGACGAAGAATCGATCAATGATGCGTGTTCTCGGCCTTGGTGTGTTCACGGGTCTCATGCCTGCATTGCACGGTCGTTTCACTCTTCTGATTCCCGTAATTGGCGCACTCTTTCTATGGTGGGGGATACAGCGACTCATCTCACGACGAGTTGCCGTACTAGCAATATTTGTCACTGCAATTGGGTACGAGTCCTCGCACGTTCTTAATCAATTCGTGAAGCGCTCGTTATACGGAGCGTCGTATGACCAAGAGAGTCGTTTGCTTCGCCGTCTCTTTGATCCCACTGTCTGGCCAGCGTTGCTACGAACCATGGCGGGTCAGACTTGGTATCTCACAGCTACCTCATGTGGGCTTGTCGGTGTAGGTATCGCTTTCGCTATTCATCGAATTCGAACTGACGGTGGTGCACGTACGGTGTCGAGCGATCCGCAACGCCTCGGGCTACTCGTGTTGTTGGTGAGTTCAATTCTCGTTATTTTTACTGGCGGATTGCAGTTGCTGTATGGCTCTCGTGGAGATCACCTGATCTACGGACGGTACGTGGAGATTCTCGTACCTGCGCTCTTGGTAGTTGCGTGCGTTGGTATTGAGAAATCTTTTGTACTTGCACAACGGGCCTGGCTATTGACTGGATTATTCGTAGGCGCTTTGTCGCTTCTCTACGTGTTGATTGATGGTGGCGACGGAGTCAAGGGTGGTTACATCCGAAACGACATCGTGTTCCCCAACATCGTTGGTACTGATGTGTTGCGATATCTGGTGACACCTGGCATTGTTACATTTGGTGCAGTGTTCGTGATGGCCGCACTGGTGTTATGGACTGTCACGCGTCGACATGGATCATGGTCCATAGTTGTTCTCGCCGTTGCTTTGGGCCTCGGATCCATGTATTCAGGGTCTCGCAGTATTCTCAGTCGTACAGATGACTTGGTTGCGACCAAGCAGACATTGGCGATAGTTCAAGAATCTGGCACTCAATTGGTCGGCTTTGACATGGGCGTTCGTAATGACAGGTCGTATTACTACCTGCGTTACAAATTGCACCCCATCAAGCTTGTTCGTTTTGATATTTCGGGTCCAGATGCCGTGATTCCCGCTACCTATAACTGCGTCTATGGCATGCCCAATAGGCCGCCAACAGATGGGCAATGGACCATCGTCGCAGACGAAGTGGTGCTCCAACGGGTACTGTTTCAAAGGGTTGGAAAGACCCATTGCTAATGAGAGAGATGCCCACACAATGACCTATAGCCCCGACCAATGCGACGTCAGCGTTGTTCTTCCTGTCTATAACGAAAAAGGCCATCTCCGTGCCGAGATTGACCGTGTGCGGGCAGCACTGACTGCATCCCGTTTTAGTTTCGAGATCATTGTTGTTGATGATGGCTCAAGCGATGGCTCTGAAAAAGAGCTCCCCACCATTCCTGACATCACATTGATTCGCCACCGCCAGAATCAGGGAAGCGGCTCTGCGCGTCGTACGGGCACAACTGCAGCACGCGGTCGGATTGTCGTATGGACCGATGTTGATATGACCTACCCGAATGACCTAATTCCAGAATTGGTGGAAGCGATGGATGGTTATGACCACATTGTTGGTTGGCGCCAGTCTGAAGAGGGAACCCTCAAGTTCTTACGTACCCCTGCCAAGTGGATTATCCGTAAATTGGCCAGCTATCTCTCCGAGACAGACATCAAGGATTTGAATTCTGGGTTGCGTGCATTTCGTCGTGACGTAGCGATGCAATATGTGCACGAACTTCCAAAGGGTTTTTCGTGTGTAACCACTTTGACGATGTCGTTCCTTGGTAACGGATACAAAATTGCTTTTTTCCCAATTCAATATTTCCCTCGCGCCGGAAGCTCAAAGTTTCATTGGTTGAAAGACACGCGTCGGTACATCTTGCAGGTTGTACGTATGACGTTGTCGTACAACCCACTCAAAGTGTTCTTGCCAATTGGGCTTGCATTGCTTTCACTCGGCTTTGTCAAGTTGGGGTTTGACTGGGCAGGGCGTGACTTCAAACTTGCTGCTAACACGCTGCTTGTATTCTTTGCGGCTTTGCAAGTGATCACCGTCGGGCTGCTAGCAGATCTTGTTGTGCGTGCTACCAAGGCACCCACCGCTGTTCCTCCTGCGTAAGCGATTACTGTTGTGCCTCAACCGGTTCGTATAGCAATCATCGGAGCTGCGCTGTCAGCCAATAAGGGCGCAGCAGCGATGGTTGAATCTGTGATGGCACGTTTGCCTAATGAATTGGGTGACTGTCATTTCGATATTCTCACTACGTATCCGGAAGCGGACTCGTCACGTGTACCCGCAGGTGCAGACGCGTCAGTTGTGGGTCTGCAGCCTGCGCGGCTGGCATTGATTGAGTTCCCCATTGCGTGCCTTGCATTGCTGGCGCGAAGTCTTCGGTTGCCGCTGTTCTGGGTTCGTTCACGCGGGTGTCGATCAATGCTGGATGCAGAGGTCGTTGTAGATGTTGCAGGTATCAGTTTTGCTGATGGTCGTGGATTCGCGATTGTTGTCTACAACTCATTGATGACGGGTGTTCCGTTGTTGTTGGGTGTTCCCACGGTGAAAGCTGCACAGGCTCTGGGACCGTTTCAATCGTTCCCCAATAAATGGTTAGCGCCATTGGTATTGCGCCGAGTCAAAACAGTGTGTGCACGCGGTGCTCGTACTCGTGAGCATCTTGATTCTCTAGGTGGCGTCAATGCCATTGACGTTGCAGATTTGGCCTTTTCACTTGATGAAGCCGGGAGTTTTCCTGAAGCTGTCAATCTTGCGCTCGGAACAATCGACAAAGACTTCATTGTTGTAATGCCGAGTGCTGTGGTGCGTGGGATCTATGAGTCCACCGGGGGTAATTACGTTGCCGCCATGGCATCGTTGGTTGCTGATATCCGAGCCAAGACCGGCCGCAGTGTTGTTATCGCTCCTCATTCGTATCGTGCGGGGTTGCCCGAAGGCCGCATGAATGACGGACCTGTGTGTCGCGAGGTTTTTGCAGCATGTTCAGGTGACTCTCAAGTTCTTGGTCTTGATTTTGATCTCACTGCCGGTGAATTGCGACATCTT
>CAIYTS010000169.1 GCA_903929185.1 uncultured Acidimicrobiaceae bacterium | reverse complement strand
CGCTGACAATGGTTCATCAAGAAGCAACACTCGCGGCTGTACAACAAGAGCACGGGCAAGAGCAACACGTTGACGTTCTCCCCCGCTGAGTTCACTCGGTCGTCGCGTTTCAAACGATGACAACCCGACACGTGTGAGCACTGCAGATGATCGTACCAATGCTTCTTCTTTCTTTACACCGTGAGCACGAAGTCCGTACGCAACATTCGAAATCACATTCATGTGTGGAAATAGTCGAAGGTCTTGAAACACAACTGCACACGTTCTGTTTTCTGGTGCAATCCATGTTTTTGTTGAAGGATCATCCCACGTGATGTTGTCTGACTGCAGTTGTCCGCTGCGCAGTGGAATCAGACCAGCGATTGTGTGAATGATTGTTGATTTTCCTGAACCGTTTGGTCCGGTGATTGCCAGTACTTCGCCATCAGCAACTGAGAAATTGAGAGACCGCTCAAACTCCCCTCTGCCGATTATTCCTTGTAGAGAAATACTCATCGGCCAGCCATCCATCGATCACGCATTGCGGCCAAGACACCAACTGAAATGAAAATCAGAACTAACGACAACACCAAAGACAAGCGATAGTCAACCGATACCAATTCATACACAGCCATTGGAAGTGTTTGTGTGCGACCTGGGAAACTGCCAGCGAAAGTGATTGAGGCACCAAACTCACCTAAAGACCTAGCCCATGCAAGTGCCATACCGGCGATGACAGCTGGACGTGCTGCAGGTAGTGCAACAGTAAAGAACACACGAGTTGGTGATGCACCCATCGTGCGGGCCGCCTCTTCTAATCCTTTATCGCTCTGTCGAAATGCAGCTTCAACAGCTAGAACTAAGAACGGCATCGCAACAAAGACTTGCGCCATCACTACTGCAGTACGAGTAAATGGCAAAGAAATATCCCACCACTCGTAGAGATAGTGGCCAACGATTCCCCGACGGCCAAACGCAGTGAGCAATGCGATGCCACCTACAACCGGAGGCAGCACCATTGGCGTGATGCAAATAACTCGCAGAGCTGAAAGCCCTTTGGTTGCAGAACGAGCAAGAAACCATGCCAACGGCACACCAAAAAGACACGACAAAAAAGCAGCAATTATTGATGTTTGTAATGAAATCAATAGCGCATCACGTGTTGACTTTTGCGACAACATATGGCCCAGGTCAGACCAGGGCACGCGCACAAAGATTGACAGCAGGGGCAGCGCCACAAAGAGTGCAGCAACTGCTGCAACAATTTGCAATGAGAGGGAGATCCGTTGCGGTTTCACGGCGCGAGGAACCCGAACTTCAGTTGCAACGTGGCCTTGAAATCAGAGCCATTGATGTAGTCGACATACTGCTGAACGATAGGGCGCGATGTTAGGGCTGCGATGTAATACCCAGTGGTCGAGTTGACTGCGCTTGGGATTGCCACACAAATTGCGAGGCCTCGCGGCTGGGCGTATTGACAATCGCTGTGAAACACAATGCCGGCATCTAGTTCTCCCATTTCAATCTTGGTCACAAGATCTTCCACTGAGGGCGATTCAGTATCTGCAACCGCACCACGCGTTGCGTTCGCATTTTTCAGAATGGTATTTGCCAATGAACCGCATGGCGCTGTAGCCACACAGAGTCCCACCTTGATTCCTGCGTTAACTGCATCAGTCAAAGATGCGATGTCGGTAATTCGTCCTAGGTACTTTGAATTCGGACTCACCATAATTTCACCGATATTTTTGGCGAAGTTGTCGACGCTCAAGGTCACACCAGCGTTCTTAACGGTGTTCATCGTTGCCTCACTCGCAGAGACAAAGACATCAGCAGGTGAGCCGTTGACAATTTGAGCCGCGAGCGCGGCAGAGGATCCGTAACTGTATGTAATAGCGGTGACACACGAATGATTCTCAAGGAAACGACTCTGTACGTCAGTGAATGCATTCACCATCGAACTTGCAGCCATTACAACCAGCGACCCTTGTGTCGACGTATCAGAGCATTGGGGAACAGTGGTTGCAGTTTGTTTCTTCACTGTGGTCGGCGGGGCAACCACGCGAGGGCGACTCGTGCTTGACGATGATGTGTTAGCCCCAACTGTCGTAGTGGAAGCATCGATCGATGTTGAGGTGCTTGAAGATGAAGCGGAACCGCACGCTGACATATAAATCAGCAAGAAGGGCAACAACAGACGCAAACGCACCCTGTAATAGTAGTCAATCTTTGACTACTTCAACAACGGCGGTAGAGTTTTGCTATGGCCCGCCAGGACGCTCAGTTAGCTCGCAATGTTGTGCTGGCATTGGTTGTTCACACACCACGTCACGGTTGGGCGATTCATGAAGAACTATCCCCCACTGGCGACATTGGCCACGCATGGACATTGTCTCGTCAGTTGGTGTATCGAGCAATTGACACACTGGTGGAAGATGCCCTGGTGAAGCGAGCAACACCAAAAGATGGTGGCGGCGCAGACAAAGTAATCATCTCACCTACTGCAGCTGGCAAACGTAGTGCACTGCAATGGCTGGACTCCCCCGTGACTCACTTACGAGATGTACGAACCGAGTTAGTTCTGAAAGTGATGCTGCGAGAAATGATGAATCTTCCTCTCGCCCCGTTTCTTGCATCGCAACACGAAGTCTTTGATCCGTTGATTGCTTCCATCAACAAGGATCAGTCAGTCTCACCGGTGAATCTATGGCGCCGCGAAAGCGCAAATGCAGTAAAGCGTTATCTCACACGTCTTGAACGAGATGTGAATTAGCCGCCGAGATACGCAGCACGCACTGCTGGGTCTACCAACAGATCATTTCCCGTGCCGGTCTTAACCACATAACCAGTTTCAAGAACGTATCCGCGATGTGCAGTGCGCAATGCCTGTGTTGCATTCTGTTCCACCATCAACACAGAAATACCTTCAGAGTTGATTTGTTTCACAATAGAGAAAATCTGCGCAATCAGCATCGGGGCAAGACCCATCGATGGTTCATCGAGAAGCATCAGACGGGGGCGACTCATCAGTGCGCGGCCAATTGCAAGCATCTGTTGCTCGCCACCTGACAATGTTCCGCCCAATTGAGTCATGCGCTCACCAAGACGTGGGAACAAATGAACGACGTGCTCGAGGTCTGCAGCCTTGG
>CAIYTS010000168.1 GCA_903929185.1 uncultured Acidimicrobiaceae bacterium | reverse complement strand
CAAACCAGTCATTGCTGTTGGTGAGATAAAGACCTATGCAGACCAAGGTGGCCATACACATCGAAGTGACCTGGCAACTGCCCGTGCGCAAATGGGTTTGTATGTTCATGCATTGGAAATCACTTTGGAAGATCTTGGTCTTGCCGATTCAGTGTCGGTCTCGATGCAAGGGTTTCTCATACTCACTCACCCCGGTTCTAACCAACCGAGTGTTCGTAGTGGTGAAGATCTTCGATATCAGTTAGAACGCGCTCGTCGTGGTTTTGAACTGATGGAGGAATCCGCGGTCATGCTTGATGGTGCATATGGCGATGCAGATGACACTGAAGATGCTGATCTTCTTGAACTTGTGTTGAATGCGCCCACACATTTTCAAGACTCATGCATCTCGTTTTGTGAGCGCGCAGATTCTTGTTACAAGAAAGCTCTCGCAAACAGCGAAGGCGTAGTACTCGGTGATGATGTCGCCCGATTTCTGAACGGCATTTCATTGCAACGCGCTGAAGACCTGATGAATGGACAGAAACCAAATACTGCTGCGGAAAAAGACTTACTTGCCCGCCTTCAATCACAATTACCGGTATTGCCATGAGTGCATCGCTAGAAACCGTACGACGACTAAATGCTTGGGCCATTGGTGAGCCGTTGGCACGAGGCAATGTCATCAACATGCATGTGGCAGACGACGAAGATCTCTTCATTGTTTCGTTTTTGCGTATGGGTGGCGAGTCTCGTCCGTGGGGTGTTGCATTCGGCACCATCGCCGATGGCCCCACTGTTCTCACAGTTCCGGAAGGTCGTAACCGTCAACTAGTTGCCGACATGATGGCCGAATTTGCGCCAGTTATACTCGGTCATTTTCGTCATCCGTCATATTCCGAGGATGGTCCTGCCGCATATTCAACACAACCACTTCGCCAAGTGTGGCTACCCGGAACTTCACATATTGAAATGTTGCACTTCATTGCAGCGGCCTATGCGCGTTCTACGTGGGATAGGCCAGACATTGCAGTATTAAACGCGCTAGGCAATCTTGCCAACTGTTTGTTCATCGAGTCACAACGACCAGGACAACAAACAATTGTCGCAGCAACGGATGCACTGCGCAAGAGCTATGTATTCCCCGCTACTCCAGTTCGTCAGGCACACCTTGGTTACCTGTTGGGTTGGTTGAACGGTGGAACAACTCGTGATGCACGAATGGAAGCAGCACATGCTGCTGAGAAACTTTCTGTGTCGACAGTGCTTGACCCGCATGTTGAGCGCACCGTTCTTCAACCGTTGGTGTCTTCATGGGGTAATGCGCGAAACGAAGAAGATGCCTTATCCATGAGTGTGGCAACTGAAAAAATCCAGGTAGCTCTCGCAGACCAGCTAGCTATGCGTTGGCACCTCGCGCGTGAAGCCGCCGAAACTGTACGAAGTGATTCGCGCGCGGTAAACGCAGGTGTTGAGTCGCTTCGTGTTGACACCGCAAAAAGTTTTTTTCGTAGTTGGGGCGAGAAAGCACTAAACGAACTCGCCGAGGTGGATGCGTTCTGGCCAAATGTGTTTACGGATTACGGTGCGCGGTCTGCCGGATTCGCGTATCAACTTCGCGCAGCACAAGACCAGAAGGCCCGCCACTTCTTGGTACATGGTGACCAAGAACTACAACGTGAAGAACTTGCGTCGGGTCATGGTGTCATTTGCACTGTTTCCTCTGTAGCAACAGATGCACCAATGTGGAAAGTCAGTTTTTCGTACCCTGATCTGCCCACGTTGAAGCATGGAGACAAGCTTGTAATTGCCGGCACTCCTCTCATCGTTCTTGAAGTACATGAGATTGATTTTGATGCTCACACGATGATGTTGAAGCCAATGTGGAAGAACGCAAAGCCAAAAGCCGGAGCACTTGGAATGGCTCCTACCAGTAAAGAATGGCGTGGAAAAGAGCTCGTTCTCATTGACGAAATGCCCTACGGCATTGATGAACGTCGTGCCACCATGACACACCGCAAGAAGACTTCTGGGTCTGACATCACTGACCTCATAGTTGCTCGACCACGCAGACACGCCGCTCTTGATGATGACGGCCCTGTTCTCGCTACTGGGGATGACCAATGAGCACACCTATATACGTAGAGCTACAGAAGTTCATTCGGGGCACTGGCCGCATTGCCGTGGTTAAAGCACCGCCGGGCTCTGGCAAGTCATACAACTTGCTAGAGGCACTTGACGGTGCAATTGCAGATGGCAAGCGCATCGCTATTGCTGCACAGACCAACAACCAAGTTGACGACTTGTGTGATCGATTCTGTGCTCGCTTCCCTGAAGAAGAGATTGTTCGCTTCTCCAGCGAGACGTATGAGCGTCCCAGCGATCTTCCGGACAATGTGCAAATCATCTTCAAGAAAGATTTCTTGCCAGACGGTCCTTCAATCATCATTGGCACTGTCGCAAAGCTGGGCTTGGTAGAGATTGTTGACGAGTACGACGTCCTCTTTATAGATGAAGCGTGGCAAATGACATGGGCTGACTTTTTGACTATGCGCGATGTGTCAGACCGATACGTCATGATCGGTGACCCTGGTCAGATACCACCCACAGTCACTATTGCTGTTGACCGTTGGGAAGTATCGCCTGTTGCGCCACACATGCCAGCCCCCGAAGTAGCTCTGGAGAACCCAGACCTACGTGCAGTAACTCAGTTGCTTGAACTTGATACATGTCGCCGTTTGCCAGGTGATGCCGTTGAGTTGGTGAATTACTTTTATGACTTTGAATTTGCGGCTTTTGCAGAAAAAGGCGAACGATTCTTGCGCCCGACCAAAGCTGCAACAGATTCTCGAATGGACTCAGCAATTCTCACGCTGAATGACCATTCCACAGTGATCTACACCCACCCCACTGGGCCAGATGGCGCACCAATCGAGACAGATACCGAATTGGCACAAGTTGCAGCCGATTTCGTATCACGACTACTTGCATTGCAATGCGAAGTATCTACTTCTCCTGCTGAGACAAATTCACCAAGAACTCTCACTGCGGCTGATATCGGAATCGTGTCTACACACAATCAGATGAACTCAGCAATTGGAGCATGTTTGCCCACTGCACTGACAGGCGAAAATGGCATTCGGGTTACAACGCCGGAGCGCTGGCAAGGTTTAGAGCGTGCAGTCATGATTGCGGTGCATCCGTTATCCGGTGTACAAACTCCGAGTGCCTTCGACCTTGAGACTGGGCGTCTGTGTGTGATGGCATCACGTCATCAGTCAGCGTGCATTTTCATCACTCGCGATCATGTGGGCGATACGCTGAACTCTCACCTTCCGGCCGCTGATCAAGCATTAGGCCGTGGAGACACCATCGGCCGGGGCCACGCCCAACACACGGCGTTTTGGCAATATCACGAAAAGAGAAACCTCATTGTCTAATTCACAGCTTCGCTCTACAGATAAGGGAGATGCCCGTTTTGTCATTGGTTGTGCTCACCGTGAAGTCAACAATCGCAATCCGGCCATCGATACTTCGAAGCGTCGTGAACCGAGTGAGCAGTTGTTGCACCTTTTTGAACAAGGACAAATCTTTGAAACTGAAGTTTTTGCTGAACTCGAACGCCTTCACAAGGTCTCTTCATTGCGTAAACAAGATGACGACGTTGAAGGCGCAACAATGCGCGCAATGGAACGTGGTGACCGCATCATCATCGGGCCAACTCTTCCTACT